>NZ_CP079863.1:5349245-5663907 GCF_025263485.1 Mycobacterium sp. SMC-2 | reverse complement strand
CCGATTATCAAAAACCGCCAGATGAACTTCCCTCCGCTGGGCGAAAACCTTTTCGTGGGAGCCGCGGCGCGCCCCAACGAACTTACCTACAGCGAGGACTGGCTGCGCCCGGACTATGTTCCCCCGCCGCCACCGGGATCTCCGCCCGCGCCGGCTAGCCCCGCACCGCCGGCCGATGAGACACCGCCGGCTGGCACCCCGCCGCCGGCAGCCGACGCGTCGACGCAACCGCCGCCCGCACAAGCCGCGCCGACCAACCCCGCCGCCGGACTGCGCGGAATGATGGTGCCGCCCGGAGGTGGACAATGAGGCCGTCACGGCTTAGGAGTCGCGCAGCGGCGGCGCTATTGGCAACGTTGGCGCTCGCCTTGCTGTCTGGCTGCGGCTTTCGGGGCCTGAACTCGTTCACCCTCCCGGGAACCAAAGGCGGCGGATCGGGTTCATACACGATTCAAGCTCAGATGCCCGACGTGCAAAACCTGCAACAGAATTCCCGGGTCCGGGTCAACGATGTGACGGTCGGCAACGTGATCAAGATCGAGCTGCAGGGTTGGCATGCGCTGGTCACCATGACGATCGACGGCGATGTGAACCTCCCGGCCAACGCGACGGCCACCCTCGGTCAAACCAGCCTGCTCGGTTCGGTGCACGTCGAACTGGCACCGCCCACCGGGGTGGCGCCGCAGGGCAAGCTGAGAAGCGGATCACTGATCCCGCTATCGTCGGCTGGCGCCTACCCGTCCACTGAGCGGACACTGGCCGCCGTTTCACTGCTGCTCAACGGCGGCGGCCTGGGCCAGATCCAAGACATCACCAAGGCGTTGAGCACCGCCTTTTCCGGGCGCGAACAAGATTTGCGAAGCCTGCTCGAACAGCTCGACAAATTCGTCAGCTATCTCAACGACCAAAAAAGCGACATCATCGCCGCAACGGACAGCCTCAACAATCTCGTCCGCCAGTTCGCCGACCAGAAGCCGGTAATCGACAAGGCCCTTAAGACCATCCCGCAAGCGCTGAGCGTCCTCAAAGACGAGCGAGACAACCTCGCCGACGCGCTCGGAGAAGTGGGCAAGTTCAGCGCGCTCGCCGCCGACTCGGTCAATAAGACCAAGGAGAACCTGATCAAAGAGCTGAAGGACCTTGGCCCCGTGCTGCAATCGCTGGCCGATGCCGGGCCGACGTTGACCCGCTCGCTGGGTTTCTTTGGAACCTTCCCCTTCCCCACGGAAACGCTCAGCAAATGGTTGCGCGGTGACTACGCGAACTTGACCGCGGTGATCGATTTGACGCTAAGTCGGCTCGACGCGTCGTTTTTCACCGGCACCCGGTTCGAGTGCAATCTAACCGAGCTCGAGCTGCAGTGGGGCCGTACCATCGGCCAGATGCCCAGCCCCTGCATGGCGGGCAGCCAGTACAACCCCGGCAACCCGTTGGTCGTCCCTTACCACTTCGACCAGGGGCGCTGACATGCTGCATCTGACGAAGCGCACAAAAATTCAGCTCGTAGTTTTCGCGGTGATCAGCCTTACCGCTGCCGCGATCATGTTTTTCAACTTCATGCAAGTACCGGCCGTGTTCTTCGGGATCGACCGCTACACGGTCAAAGTGGAGCTACCCCAGGCAGGCGGACTCTACCGGGGCGGGAATGTCACCTACCGAGGCGTCGAGGTGGGTCGGGTGCAGGCGGTACAGCTGACTCCCACGGGTGCCGAGGCGGTGCTCCAGTTGGATTCCGATACCCACATCCCAGCCGACCTCAACGCCCAGGTGCACAGCGTATCGGCTGTTGGCGAGCAATACGTTGAGCTGCTGCCCCGCAGTGCGCAAGGGCCATCACTGAAGAACGGCGACGTAATCCCCCTTGACCGCACGTATGTCCCACCGGACATCAACTCGCTGCTGGCAGCGACCAACCGCGGTCTGAGCGTGATCCCACGCGACAACCTGAAAACCGTGGTCGACGAGTCCTATGCCGCGGTGGGTGGCCTCGGCCCGGAGCTTTCCCGCCTGGTTGATGGGACGTCGAAGCTGGCCATCGATGCCCACAACAACCTCGACGCGCTCGTCACCTTGATTGACGGGTCCAAGCCGCTGCTGGACAGCCAGACTCAGTCATCAGATGCGGTCCAGGCGTGGGCCGCCCACCTTGCGACCATCACCTCTGAGCTGCGCGACAACGACCCTTCGGTCGCGGGTCTGCTGCGCAACGGCGCGCCGGCGGCCGCCGAGGCCCGGCAGTTGTTCGACCGGCTGAACCCCACGCTGCCGATCGTGCTGGCCAACCTGGTCAGTGTGGGGCAGGTGGGCGTCACCTACCGCGACAACCTCGAATCTCTGTTGGTCGAGCTGCCCCAAGGCACTGCCGACATCCAGGCGATCGGGGTGGCCAACCGCAACACCAAGCAGGATTACGTCGGTGCTTTTCTGAGCTTCAACCTGAACCTCAACTGGCCGCCGCCATGCACCACCGGATTTCTGCCGGCCCAGCAGCAGCGTGCTGCCAGTTACGAGGACTACCCGGATCCACCTAAAGGCGACTTCTACTGCCGGGTGCCGCAAGACTCGATGCTCAACGTGCGCGGTGCCCACAATCTGCCCTGCGAAACACGCCCCGGCAAACGCGCGCCGACCGTCAAACTGTGCGAAAGCGACCAAACCTACGTTCCTCTCAACGAGGGCTTCAACTGGAAGGGTGATCCGAACGCGACGTACTCCGGGCAGGGTGTCCCGCAGTTCAGGCCGGGCGAGGAGCCGCCTGGGCAGGTCCCCCCGCCGTCGCCGCCGGGTCCCTTGCCACCGCCGATAGCAGCCGTCCAATACGATCCCGCCACGGGCATGTATATAGGCCCAGACGGCCGGATGTACACCCAAGCCGACCTGGCCCGCGGCACCAGTAAGGAGCAAACATGGCAAAGCATGCTGATGCCCCCCAAGAGGCACTGAGCGAGACGGGCCTGGCAGAAACGTCCCAATCCGCCAGCCACGCTGACGTGGATTCATCGGAATCGGTCACCGCCAGTGAGACGAATGCCGAAGCGGCGCCCGCCTCGGAGACGGCGATGGAGGGGGCCGACGAAGTCGACGACTACGACGCCCCGGTTGATGACGACGTCGACGGCGATTCCGCCGACGCTACCCCGGTCAAAAGGCCCAGGTCGCCAGTGCTCTTGGCAACCCTATTGGGGTCGGTCATCGTTGTCGGCTTGGGGTCGCTGGCCGGCTGGTTCGGGTTCCAGACCTATCAGTCTCATCGGGCCCAGCAGCAGCGCGAGCTGTTAGTCCAAGTCGCACGGCAAGGCGCGCTGAACCTGACGACAATTGACTGGCAGCACGCCGACGCCGACACCCAGCGCATCCTGGACTCAGCGACCGGCACTTTCTATGACGACTTCTCGCATCGGTCCAAGCCCTTCATCGACGTCGTCAAGAAAGCGCAGTCCAAGTCGGTAGGAACAATTACCGAGGCGGGCCTGGAGTCACAATCAGGCAACGAAGCCCAAGTGCTGGTCGCTGTGTCCGTCAAGACCTCGAACCTCGGTGCGGCCGAACAGGAGCCGCGGCATTGGCGGATGCGAATCATTGTGCAGAAGGTCGGAAACGAGGTGAAAGTCTCGAACGTCGCATTCGTACCGTGACGGGGCTGCACCCTGGCCAGCGCCGATGATCAAGCCCACAAATCAGAAAAGGAACCATCGCAGTGCGGGTTATATCCGATTCTGCCGTAGAGCAGGACCAAGCGCAGGTCGCCGACGAGACAACACAGCAGGTCGATGCTGAGATGCACGAAGCCGAAGAGACCGGCGACGGCAGGGAAGCGGCCGATACCGAAGACGTTGCCGAATCGGAGGACAATTCCTGCGACGATGCTGAAACAGAAGATCCCAAAAGCGTTGAGCCCCAGGCACGTAAGCGACGGATCGCGTGGTCGCGGATGCTGGCCTTCGGGGTGCTGCCGGTACTGGCGTTGCTGATCGCGGCGGCCGTCGGCTACCTCAAGTGGCAAGACGCGTTCAACCGTTCGTCTGAGGCGGCCGGCATCGAGTCGGTCGGCGCCGCCAAGGATTCCACCGTCGCGATACTGTCCTACCAGCCCGACAGCGTCGAAAAGGACCTAGGCCCCGCCCGCGATCGGCTGACCGGCAAGTTCAAGGACTCCTACACGCAGTTGATCCAGGACGTGGTGATACCAGGCGCCAAGAAGGACCACATCTCGGCAGTCGCTACCGTTCCCGCCGCCGCCTCAGTGTCGGCGACACCAAACCACGCGATCGCTCTGGTGTACGTCAACCAGACTGTGACCGTCGGCAACGATGCGCCCACCGACACCGCATCCACCGTCCGGGTGACTATGGACAAGGTCGGCAACCGGTGGCTGATCTCAGCATTCGACCCGGTCTAAGGGTCGGATGGCACAGGCGGATACTTCAGCGCGGGCTGACAGGGTCGTGGAGGTTTGGTACGAGGCGCAAGCTGCGGCGCACCGATGCCGGCAAGCTGTACACGGCCTGTTGGTCAAAACGCGCGGTGGCATCTAGAACGCTGACCGGTGCAGGCCGCCGTCGACTTCGATCCAGCTTCCGGTGATGTAGCCCGCCGGCTCCGAACAGAGATAGGCGATGAGCGAGGCGATCTCATGCGGCTTGCCCATCCGTGCCGCCGGCACTCGGGCCTTGGTGAGCATGAACTCGCGTCGTTGCTCCTCGCTGCCGGCCCCCAGATTCTTGTCGATGTAGTCGATCGCGTTGTCGGTTTCGATCCAGCCCGGCGCAACGGTATTCACCGTAACGCCATAGCGGGCGTATTCGTCGGACACAGTCTTGAGCAGCCCGATCGTCGATGGGCGACTGGTGTTGGCGACCGCATGATGGATGTTGCCGGCCGGCTCCTTCGCGGTGGCCGAACCGATGTGGACGAACCGGCCCCATCTGGCGTCCCGCATGCCTGGCAGCACAGCCCGGAGAAGGAAGATCTGGCTCATCGTGTGCAGTTCGAATGACTCGCGATAGTAGTTCACGTCGGTGATGTCGCCGAAGTCGCCGGGCCGCTGATACTTTGCCTGACCCACGACGATGACCGGTGGCCCCCACTCCGTACGAACCTGGCGGACCGCGTCGTCCACCTCGTCTTGATGGCTGACATCGGCCGCGATGCCCGTTGCGATACCGCCCTGCGCGCAGATCGCATCGACCGCGGCGTCGATGTCGGTTCTGCTGCGGGCGAGCACCGCCACCCGACAGCCTTCGGCGGCAAGAATTTTGGCGACCTCAAAGCCGATGCCCTTGCTGCCGCCGACGACCAATGCGGGCTTGCCGGTGATGCCGTAGTCCACGTCTGCGCCTCGATAAACCAGGATGGGCTAGCGCCGCACGTCCATTCCTGCGTCCACCTTGAGCAGGCTTCCGGTAAACGACCGCCCGGCGTCAGAGATCAGGAACAGGATCGCGTTGCTGACGTCCTTGGGCTCGATCATCGGAAGGTCCGGCAACGCCGTCTGCATTGCGTTGACCAGGTGGGGGTTGTCCTCGATGACCTTGAACAGGGCTGGGTTCTCAGTGATCATGGGCGTCGCGCAGTTGGTCGGAGCGACTGCGTTGACCCGGATACGATCCGGCGCAAGCATATTCGCGTATGCGCGGACGAGGCCGGTGATCGCCAGCTTGGACATCAGGTAGGCATCGGAGCCGCCGCGGCCGTCGGTGAGGTCCAGCAGTGCAGCCATCGAGCTGGTCGCTACGAGGTTGCCGCCCTGGCCCCGTTCTTTGAGATGGGGGATCGCGACCTGGAATGCGTTCCAGACGCCGATCAACATGATGTCGATGCCGAGACGAAGCGCTTCGGAGGCGTCACGTTCGTCGGGGTTGGTCAGGATCACCCCGGCGTTCGCGATGACGGTGTCGATATGGCCGAAATGCTGCACGCCCGCGTCGAACGCTCCCTGCAGAGCGGCCTTGTCGCGAACGTCGGCGGTACGGAAGATCATCTCCTGCCCGGTCTTCTCGACCAAGCGCGCGGTCTCCTCCAACTCTTGGGCCGTTCCCAGCTTGTAGGGCACCACGTCGAGGTCTCGACAGATGTCGACACCGACGATGTTCGCGCCCGCCTCTGCGCACATCACAGCGTGCGAACGGCCCTGGCCGCGTGCGGCACCGGTGATGAATACGACCCGACCATCGAGTACCGCCATACCCTGTTCCTCCCTGTCGATTCGATTGTTGATTGACGGGGACGCGGCATTCAGGTGCATGGCCGACCAATTGCGGTCAGCCGTCCCACGAACGGAATGCTACGCCGAGGAGCTAAAATCATACAACTATTTCTCTAATTAGCGGATTGACACACGCGGCGATCTTAAGGGAACACCCATTGACTTCTGTGACAGTCGACTGTCATATTTGGGTAGTCTCAATGCGCCAAGGGGGGCGTAAGCAGTGACAGATCTGGAGAGTCCCGCCGTCACCGGCCACGTCGAGCCGACAGCAGCGCAGCCCGCGAGGGTTAAAACCATTCGGCCAGTGCTGGTTTGGTCGAGCATCGGGGCTATCTGTATTGTCTTCGCCACCTACGTCTACGTAGCCTGGGTCGTTTCCGGCGACGCGGCACCGGTCGAGCCCGGCCCCGATCCGATCCCGGCGGGCACGCGGCTCGCCCTCGCCGCCTTCCAGATCGCCTGCCCAATTCTCGCGGTGGGCGCCATCGGTTACGTCGTGTGGAAGAGTCTGCGTGAACGGCAACTCTGTGTGGAGGCAGCCGTCGTGATTGGGTCGGCGATCGCCTGGTGGCACGACCCACTGATCAATTGGCTGCAGCCTGCGTTGTTCTACAACGCCGGGCTGGTGAATTTCGGTAACTGGACAGAGAACATCCCGGGCTGGCTAAGCCCGGACGGGCGGCTGATGGCAGAGCCGGTGCTGGTGATCGGGATGATCTACCTCTGGATGCCGCTGGCCATGGGCGTGGTCGGTCGCTGGGCGATGCGACGAGCCCGGCGCCGATGGCCGACACTGGGTCCGGTTCGCACGTTCTGTTGTGGATGGCTGGCAGTGTTTGCGATCGAGTTCCCGATGGAGATCTTCGCCGTACGTCATAGCGTGGTGGCATATCCGGCGTCCATCCCGGGCCTGACGATGTGGGCCGGAACCATTCACCAACTGCCGCTCTACGGTCCGATTTTGTGGTCGCTGGTACTGACGTCCAGCGGTGGGTTGATGTTCTTCCGGAACAAGCAGGGCCGGGTCCGCGTCGAGGGCGGCATGGACACCCTCCGGTGGGCGGGACCGCGATCGAAGTCGGTATTGCGGGTGTTGGCGGTCACCGGATTCCTGCACGTGGTGGCGATCGGGGTCTACGACGTTCCGATCAACCTGACCGCGCTGTATGCCGGACCGACGGACACTTACCCTACCTATCTGCGCACGAAATTCTGCGGCCCGGGTACGCCACGGGCGTGCCCGGATGGCACGCGGTTCAACGACCGATAGCAGCGCCTACTTCAGCACTGCTCGCAGTGCGGCAAACCGTTGCCGGACGAGGTTGTCCAGCCCGCGCACCAATACCGATAAGGACTGGTTGACTGCCCGCGCGACTCGCAGCATTCCCATCGACGATGTCGCCCCGGCGAAAAACACAGCGAATCGCACCATGAGGCTTCCGATTCGGTGGCCGGATTTCGCCGAGGTCCTCGCGTGACGGCGAAACTTGTCCCTCGCGACAGGCGATGGGCCGCAACGAGACCCGTCGCATCCTCCCTCGAACGTTCCGGGCTGACTGCGCGTTGACTGTGGCAGTCGACTGTCATAATGTGATCGCGACGGGCTGTACCAGCCCAGTCAGAAAGGCGTAACCCGTGGCCGAGAACCTTTTTCTTGTGCTCACCAACCCCGTGCAGGGCCAGGACGAGGCCTTCAACACCTGGTACGACACCCAGCACGTGCCCGAGGTTCTCGACGTGCCCGGCGTGGTCGCCGCGCAGCGTTACGACCTCTGCGAGATCACCGTACCCGAGGACGAGGACCTACCGGCGCAGTTGCCGCCGCCGACCCACCGCTACCTGGTGATCTACGAACTGGACCGCGACCCTGACACCGTGATGTCAGAGTTCCTCAAGCGAGTTATGGCGGGCAAGTTGACGCTGCACGAAACGCTTGACCTTGGCACCATATCCCTGACGGGCTGGAAACCCCGGGGCGAACGCCGGGTGGCTGATCAGTAGTGGGCGACCTGTTGGCCGTCATGCGCGCCCAGCGTGCCTGCCGCCGGTTCGACCCCGACGCCGATGTACCCGACTCCGATGTCGAGCAGATCCTGGCGGCCGCGGTGCACGCCCCTAGTGCCGAGAACACACAGCCCTGGGCATTCGTGGTGGTCCGCGATCAGAAGACGCGGTCGCTACTCGCCGACTGGTGGACCGAGACGTGGAACGCCGGCGGGGGCGACTTCATCCGGAGCAGCCTCGACGACAAGGCGCTGATCGCCGACCTCGAATACGGCTTCAGCCGGGGAGGATTCGCGGCGGCCCCGGTCGTCGTCGCGGTCTGCGCGGACACCGAACGCGTTGCCGAGATCTACGCGCCGTCGTCGATCTACCCGGCGGTGCAGAACCTGCTGCTGGCCGCGGCGGACCTCGGCTACGGTTCGTGCTTGACCACCGGGCTGACAACGTTTGGCGTCGACCGCGTCCGCGAACTGCTGGGACTGCCCGACACCTTGCTGCCGATGGCCGCGGTCTACCTCGGAGCACCCGCGAAAAAGCTGTCACCGCCCCGCCGCCGTCCCGCGACCTCGGTGACCTTCCGGGAGCGGTACGGCAACACCTGGTGATGACCGAATGACGAGAACGGAGCGCTGCCAATGCCTTTGGCGATAACCGAAGATCACCGCGCGCTCGCCGAGGTGGCCAAAGCGATGGTGGCGGGGCGCGCCGGGACGGAGTGCGCCCGCCGCATCTTGCTCGACGCCCCGGCTGGCGGCCGTTGGTGGCTCGATGACGGACTGTGGAAAGAGATCGTTTCCACCGGCTGGCTGGGCCTGCACATCGAGGAGCGATTCGGCGGCCAGGGCTATGGGCTGCCCGAGCTGACCATTGTCCTGGAGCAACTTGGCCGCGCGGCGATCGGCGGACCTTTCCTGCCCACGGTGGTCGCATCAGCGGTAATCGCTGACGCCGGCACCGAAGAGCAGCGCGAGCGGTGGCTGCCCCGCTTGGTGTCCGGTGACCTGGTAGCAGGCATCGGCACGAGCAGCCAAGCGGTCCGAACCGATTCTGCGATCTCGGCCGACGCCGTCACCGCCCTGACCGAACGCGAGGCCGATGTCTTCCTCGTCCCGGTGGGAGACGACCTGATACTGGTCGAAGCCGGCGAATTCGTCACCGTTCGCTGCACCGACTCCGTCGATCTGCTGATGCGGCCGGTTGCCGTTCTGGGATTGTCATCGGCGCCCATCGCCGACGTGTTCCCGGGCGCAGCCAAGGCGGCGGCCCGGATGATGCGCCTGCTCGCCGCCGCAGAGGCCGTCGGCGGCCTAGCCGCATGCACCGAGATGGCGACGACCTATGCGGCTGGGCGCGAGCAGTTCGGCCGGCCGATCGGCTCGTTCCAGGCCATCAAGCATCACTGTGCGAACATGCTGGTGGACACCGAGCTGGCGGTGGCGGTCACCTGGGATGCCGCCCGGGCCCGCGGGCCGGAGGCCGAGCTGGCCATCACGATGGCGGCCGGTCACGTGCTGCCCGCCTACCAGCGGGTGGCGCTGCAGAACGTGCAGGTGCACGGGGGTATCGGCTACACCTGGGAGCACGACGCGCACCTCTATGTCCGGCGGGCGACGGTGTTGCTGACCTTTCTCGACGGTCCGGAGGTATTGCGCGACAAGGTCATCGAACTACAGAGCCGAGGGCTGCGGCGGCATCACACCGTGGACCTGCCACCCGAGGCCGAGCAGTACCGGCGGGCCGCACAGGAATTCCGTGATGAGCTCGAGCGAGCCGACGCCGCCGAAAAGTCCAAGCTGTGGGCCCGCAGCGGTTACCTGGTCCCGCACTGGCCCAAGCCGTATGGCCGGGGCGCGGACTCCATTGAGCAACTCGTGATCGAGGAGGTGCTCGAGGGTCTCGACAAGCCGAATCTTGGACTCGGCGAATGGGTAGTGCCCACGCTGCTGCAACACGGCAGCGCCGAACAGATCGAGCGGCTGACCTGGCCAAGTCTCGAGGGCGAATTGCGATGGTGCCAGTTGTTCAGCGAGCCCGGTGCCGGTTCGGATGCCGCCGCGGTGGCGACCAAGGCCAAGAGGACCGACGGCGGTTGGTTGGTGACCGGCCAGAAGGTCTGGACTAGCGACGCGATGAACTGTAAGCGCGGGCTGGCCACCGTGCGCACGGATCCGAACGTGCCCAAGCACAAAGGCATCACGGCGATGATCATCGACCTCACGGCGCCGGGCGTCCAAATCCGCCCACTCAAAGAAATCACCGGCGAAACGCTGTTCAACGAGGTGTTCTTCGACGACGTCTTGGTGCCCGACCGTGACGTGGTCGGCGCCGTCAACGCCGGCTGGGGTGTGGCGATGGCGACGTTCGGCAACGAACGGGTGTCCATCGGCGGTGGTTCGGTGACCATGGTCGCCGACGAGTTGGTCGATCTGTTGGCGCGTTACCGCGTCGGCGATCAGGGCCTGGCGCGAGAGGTCGGCGCTGTTCTCATCGAGGCGTATTCGCTTGCGGCGCTTAACCTTCGGCAGGCCACACGGGCCGTTTTCGATGCCGGTCCCGGGATAGAGGGCAACATCGCCAAGCTTTTCGGCGCCGAACATGCCCAACGCGTCGCGGAACTCGCGCTGCGCATCGCCGGACGGGCCGTTCTCACCGGCGCTGAGGGCAACATCCCGCACGACTATCTGTTCAGCCGGTGCCTGACGATAGCGGGCGGAACGTCGGAGATCGTGCGCAACTTGATCGCCGAACGCATCCTGGGTCTGCCGCGTGAACCCAAGTAGATCGGAGAATCCTCGATGACCTGTGCCATCGCCGGAATCGGACGCACCACCTACAGCCGCAAGTCCGGCCGCACCACCCGGGGCATGGCCGTGGCCGCCTGCCGGGACGCAATCGCCGACGCCGGGCTTACCCCAGCCGACATCGACGGGATTTGCACCTACATGGTCAACGATTCCGAGCAGCCGATTTTCGTCGGATGGGCGCTCGGCATCGACGAATTAGCCTGGGCGAACGCCATGTACGGCGGCGGCAATTTGGTGGCCGACCAGATCGCCACCGCCGCAGCCGTGATCGAGGCCGGCATGTGCCAAGCTGTGCTCGTCTACCGATCGCTCAACGGCCGCTCGGGATACCGCTTCGGCCATATTGAGGGACCGCTGCAGGTGCAGCACGACGACCAGTTCGACACCGCATCAGGGTTCATGGTGCCGCCGCAGTGGTTCGCGATGTGGGCCCGCCGGCACCAGCACGAGTACGGCTCGACGTGTGAGGACCTCGGCCAGATCGTGATCACGCAACGCAAACATGCCGGACCCAACGAACACGCGCTGCGCCGCGAACCGCTCACCATGGACGACTATCTAGGCGCCCGCTGGATCAACGAACCCTTCCGGGTGCTGGACTGCACCTCGGAAGTCGACGGCGCAGTGGCGATCTTGATCACCCGCGAGGACATCGCGCGCGATGCCAAGCAGCCACCGGTGTGGTTGGTCGGATCGTCGAATTCCCAGAGCGGGGCAGGCTGGACGGAATGGGACGATCCCACCGAAATGTATGCGCGCACAGCCGGTCCGAAGATCTGGGACAAGACCGGGCTGAGTCCCTCAGACATGGACATCGCGTGCATGTACGACTGCTTCAGCTACACCGTCATGGCGACGATGGAGGGCTACGGTTTCTGCGAGAAGGGCGAGGTCGGGAAGTTCTTCTCCACCGGGCGCGCGACCTATGGCGGCGACGTGGTGGTCAACCCGCACGGCGGCTTGCTGTCCGAAGGCTACATCCATGGGCTGAACCACCATTACGAGGCGGCGCTGCAACTGCGCCACGCCGCGGGTGCGCGCCAGGTGGACAATGCGCAACTGGCGCTGGTCACCGCCGGCGGCGGGCCCTTCGGCGGGGCGAACGTTTACAGCAAGGAGCACCCGTGACGAATCCCGCACTGGCGGCACCTGTTCCGGTGCCCGACCCCGACTCGGCACCCTTCTGGGAAGGCCTGAAGAACGGCAAGTTGATGATATGCCGCTGCGACGACACTGGGAAGTGGATACATCCCCCGTTGGAACGCAGCCGGTACACGGGAGGCCCCGTGCATTTCGAGGAGGTGAGCGGTGACGGCACGCTCTTCAGCTACATCGTGGTCCGCCAGGCCCTCGTTCCGGGCCGGGTGCCGCCTTACGTCGTCGGGCTCGTCGAACTGGCCGAACAGCCGGGCCTACGGATCAACGCCGTCATCGACGCCGATCCGGCCGATGTCCGGATCGGCCAGCCGGTAGAGCTGCGCATCGTCGATCTCGGGGAAAGTGGTTACCGCATACCCCAATTCGTTATCAAGTAGCCAGCATAGGGAGCAGCCCATGGGCAGAATGGACGGTCGCGTCGCCTTTATCACCGGCGCCGGCAAGGGCCAGGGCCGATCCCACGCAGTCAGATTGGCCGAGGAGGGGGCTGACATCGTCGGTGTCGATATCTGTCGCCAACTCGACGGCGTGCTGTATGCGATGGCCACACCGGAAGACCTCGACGAGACTGTCAACCTGGTGGAGAAAACCGGTCGGCGGATGATCGCCCGCCAGGCTGACGTCCGCGACCGCAAAGCACTTCAGGCCGCCTTCGACGACGGCGTAGCGGAATTCGGCTACATCGATACTGTGGTTGCCAATGCGGGGATCCTGTTGAACCGGGTGGACGAACCCGATCCCGAGGCGGCGTGGGAACTCGGCATTGGCGTGCTGCTCACCGGTGTCTGGAATACCCTTCAGATCGCCAGCGCCCACATGCTGAAGTCCGACCGTGGCGGCGCCATCGTGGCCACCAGTTCGATGGCGGGTCTGAAGGCCCTCACCGACGGCAGCGGCGGCGCGGATGCCTACGCCGCGGCCAAGATCGGCGTCACCGGACTGGTGCGGGCCTACGCCCAGCGCCTGGCAACAAAGAACATCCGCGTCATGGCGATCGCGCCGACCGGGGTCAACACCTCCATGATCATGGAGAACCCGGCACTGTTCGAGGTGATCGCCCAGCACGAACATCTTGCCAAGGCGATGGCCAATGCCCTGCCGGTCACGGTGATCGAACCGGCCGACGTCTCCGAAACCGTGTTGTTCCTGGTATCGGACAGTGGCCGGTACTACACCGGCACAACGCTAATGCTCGACGCCGGCATGAATATGACCTGAGGCGGCCTAGTGCTGGTCTGGCGCCGCAGGATCAGCTCAATAGCTTGCCGGTGCCCAGGTCCAAATAGGCCTCGGCGAAGCGGCTAAGCACCGCGTTGACGACCTCGACCGAATACATCTGGTCGGGCGCGATCGCCCACATGCAGAAGCCCCAGGCGGGGCTCTGGCGAAACGCGGCCCACATCGCTTCGCGGTCGGGTACCGAGGTGACACCGGCGTCGAGCAGCCGGCCGCGGTAATTGTCCAGCAGCTCGCGCTCGTGGGCCCGCCGAAGCTCCGGCGACAGCGCGCCGATCAACGCATAGCCGACGTCGTGTGACCACGAGCCGCGCCGAACCAGCTGCCAGTCAAGGACGCCCATTTGGCCGTTGGGCAACGCATACGTGTTGCGTGGATGTGGGTCGCCGTGCAGCAGCGTGATCGGATCGCGGGCCACCCGCTCCTGGAGTCTCCAGAACGCCGCCTCCATTCCGTCCATGTCGGTGCCCGCGGCATCGAGCAGCGCCTTCTTGTACGGGGCCTCGATGAGGGCGCGGATAATCGCAAACCCGTTGTCGCGCAGGAAGTCTGCGAACCCGCCGGTGACGGGATGCTGCAGCCAGGACAGGTCGCCGCCGTCGGCCAGCCGCGGGCTGCCCCAGAACGGGGCATGCACTCGGCTCAACGTTGCCAGCAGCGCGTCGACCTGCTCGACGGAAAGCCCGGCTACCGCGTCGGGGACCTGTGCGCCGCGCAAGGTGATGTCCTCGCCGATGATGAGAAACTGCGATGGACCGTCCAGATGCTCGGCGAAGTACGTCGTCATGGTCTCGACGTCCAGGTCCGGACGAAGGTCACGGTAGAACCTGGTCTCGTCGTCGTACAGCACGGTCCCGCCACCCCCTTCGGACAGCGATTCGTCGAAGGCCTCCGGCAGTTCGTGCACCGTGCTCAATTGCGTTTTGACGAAGAGCCGCTGCGGAAGCCGGGTATTTGGATCCGCATAGGTCACATCGAAGTGCAAGTGCGAAGTGGTGCCCTGCCAGGTGTGCCCCACCGTGACGCCGGTTACCGCCACGTCAGGGTCGTGTCGGCGCAAAAGCGACGTCAAAACATCGGGCGTCACGTCATCGGCTGACTGAAGCATGACTCGCAGGGCTTGGCCGGTCATCGCAATCCTCATCGTCGACCTCAAGAATGACAGTTGACTGTCACGTTATCACCGAAGCATAGGTAAGGAGCCTATTTGGCGCCTGCTTAGAACGGTTGACTAGGCGTTGACCCGTAATTGGGTATGGGTCTTGAGGGTCCAGAGTCCACTGATGGTTTGGACGCTGTAGTTGATGACGTCGCCGCAGCGGCGGCATTGGCGGAGCATTTGTCAGTCTTCGAGCCGGCGATGACATGTTCGACGCGGGCTCTGATGCGGCGATAAGTGTGGTAGAGGTCATTGCGGATGATGCGGCCGGTCTTGTCGCGCCGCGGCGCAGTGATCGACGTGATGCCGCGGTAGCCGCCGTCGCCGAGGACGACACGGCCGTCAAGAAGGTGTGTCACAGTGTGCGACGGGCAACCACAACGTCGTTGCGGTTACCGGGCCAGCAGCGGTCCACGACAACGACCCGGTGGGCTTGGGCGCAGGTGAATTCGCCTTGCTTGCCGAGCAGATCGTCGCAAACCGATGCTGAACGGGGAAACGATCGGACCCAACGGTGCGCTGCGGATGGCGCCCCGCTAACCGGGGTGAAGGTCAGCTGGCCTTCGCGCGTGGTCGCCGGTTGGCTCGCTTTGTGGTCGCCGCCGGCGGCACGACGCGAAACAACGCCGTGATCATGGTGGGCACCTCGTCGGAGCGGTCACCGGGCAGGAACAGGATCGACATGACGCTGCGCAAGAACAGCTCACCGAGTTGGCGCTTCGTCAACGCCCCACTGAGTACCAGCGGCGATTCGTCGGCGGCCGGACCCAACGCCGCGGTGACCGCGTCGACGAGTTTCGGGAATGTCTCGCGAATAAACCACAACGTGAAATCGGGTGCTACATCGAGCATCCGGACGAAATTCCCACCGGCGGCGCGGTTGGCGATGATGGTGTCCAACACCACCTGGACACGGGCGGCAGGGTCGGGGTTGGCCTCGATCGCAGCCGCAAACGCGTCGGCGACACCGTCTTCGAAATACCGGCCCAGCGTGGCCAATACATCGTCTTTGCTGGTGAAGTAGCGGTAGAAGGTGCCGCGGGCTACACCAGAGGATTCGCAGATGTCACTCACCGAAAGCTTGTGTATCCCTTGCCGGGTGATCGCCTTCATCGTGCCGGCCACGATTTTCTCGACGGTCTTCTCCGACCGCTGATCACTTCCAGCCATGTGTCATTTCACCTCGTTAGCAAGCCACTCAGCCACGGAATGGGCCACGATTGCTGCGTCTTTGTGACCGACCGGAACAACCTGATCACTTGATGTGCTACTTGTCTAAGTATGGCTCATGCCGCATCAATATCTGGGACCGGCGCGCGCCGATGTGAGCAAACCCACGTTCACCGCGTCACCTGCCTCACCTGTGCAGGCAGGAATGGCAGCCTCAGGTCACTCGCTCTCCCACGGTACTTGCGGAGTAGCCCGATACCCTCGATTTCCGTCTCGGCGACATCGCCAGGTTACAGGAATCGGCCGTCCTCACGGCCGACACCGGCGGTCGTCACGGTGAAGAGCAGGTCACCGCAACGCAACTCGACGCGCTCATTGACACAGCTGATCAGTTCGGGCAAGGACTCCGCCAATAGTGTGTTGGGCCACACCGCCGATCAACAACGCCAACGCGTCCGCGTTGGTGGTGAGTAGTGCCGGCACCGCACAGCCGTCCGCGACGTCGAGGGCGGTCAAATACTCTGCGGTAGCGACCGCCTTGCCGATCAGCTCCCGGCCCGTGACGGACCCGAACGCGTCGGCCACGGCCGGCCAGTCGCTGCCGGCATGGACGTCGCTGATCCGTTCCAGCCACCTCATGCGCGTTCCAGGAGGGATCAAGCACGACAGATCCAGCCCGGTCATACGTCGGCCCACACCTGGAGGCAGACCCAGATCCGTTGTCAAACCTCGGAATCCCAGCTTGTCACCGAGGATGTGAAGCTGCCGCCGAGCTTGGCAACGATCCACGGTGGGAGGCGCTTTGGCATTGGCGTCGGCACTATGCGGGCGCCGCGTTCCTTCAGCAGAGCTTCGTAGGCCATGGTGTCCCCGTTGAACGGCGACCCCTCACCAGCGATGAATCCGTATAACTCACAGCCTTCCGGGCCGGCCTCCCATGGGCCGAATACATCGCCCCACTCGAGCATGATGTGAGTGCCTGGCCCGCAGACCACGTCACCGCAGCGAAGCTCACCCGACAGGATGAAGTTGCTGTGATCGCCGGTGTGGCCATGTCGGGGTGAGATGGCTCCCGGATCCCACTTGTTCCAGAACGCGAAATATCGCGGCGACATCTCGATCCACTTCTCCCAGATCGACGCCGTGCGACCGTCGTCGAATTCGTACCGCAGCATCTCCTCGGCCGGAACGTCGTCGAGGTGTTTGATCGACGGACCACCCCTCATAGCCGCACCACCTTTCATGCCTTGCGGGCTGCACAGATCGTCCGGTCGTGACACAATCTGTCAAGAATGTTATCGGAGGGGCGGATTCGGCCCGGTATCCGATGGGATGCGCCTGATGAACATCGTCGTCGGCTACGAGGGTGAACTCAGACTGTTTTTCACCGCCGACCGCGACGGGCTCCCCGATCCGTGGCACTACAAGCAGTGCATACGCGACGCATTCAACAGCTTGCGCGATGTGGCGCGCTCACATCAACCAGTCCGGTCAGTCCGCAAACACCCGAAGGGGACCTCATGACAACACGCCAGCCGGCAGTTCCCGGGCGGCCGGCCGTCGGGTACATGCGTCTGCGACGGCAACTGCTGGAGCTCAGGGCTCCGATGGAGGCGGCAGCTTATGTCCTCACGCGGTCGATTCTGACGAGGCTGCACTCTGCGGGCGAGCCACACGCGGTTCTCGTGTTGCCCGGCGGCATGGGCGGCGACGGATCCACAGCCCACCTGCGGTGGGGTGTTAGCGGGCAAGGGTATTCGGTTCACGGCTGGAACCAGGGCCGCAACCTCGGACTCGACCAGACGCAGTTGGCGGGCCTGCGGGGCCGGGTCGACGACTTGTACGCCCTGCACGACACCCCCATCACCGTCCTCGGCTGGAGTCTGGGTGGTATCTACGCCCGCATGCTCGCCCGGGATCGGCCCGAACGAATACGTCAGGTGATCACGCTGGGCAGCCCATTCCGGATGCTCGCCCACGACCAGTTCGCGCACATACCCTTTGGGCGCCAAAACTGGGAGCGATTCGTTGCACGGCACTGCGCAGAGCTTGACCTGTTGACGGTGCAGGAGCACGAACGTCCCCCACTGACGGTGCCCGCGACGGCGGTGTACAGCCGCAACGACGGCTTCGCCCCCTGGCACTTGAGCATCGACGAGACCGGCCCCAACGCCGGTAACCCGTGCGCCGAGAACGTCGAGGTCCGCAGCAGCCATATCGGCTTGGCGTCGAACCCCGCCGTGTTGGCCGTCATCCTTGACCGCCTCGCCCAACCCTGGGGTCAGTGGAGGCCGTTCAAACCGATACCGGCCATGCAGCCGTTGTATCCGCCGCCTGCGACCTGGATTCATCCGCATCAGCGGCAAACCCGCAAAGACAAACAACGGTGACTGTTCCAGGCCAGTCGCCGCCGACCTGCGTAGACACCAACAGGCCGCAACAGCCGTCGTCCTGATATCCGGGCGCTTCGGCCCCAACTCGAAACGAGCCATCGGCAAGGTCGGCGCAGGATGACGACTCTGGTCGGCTCCCTGGACGTCGGCCGCGCGCGGCTAAAGCGGATCTTTTCCGGGCAGAGCAGGGGATGTGTATGAGGGTTGGCAAGTTCCTACGTGGCCTGGGTATGTGTTGCGCAGGTTCCGGAGACACCCGTCACGGCAACAACGGCGGGGTATCGATTCCGAGTTCGCCCAGCCGTGTGAAATAGCGCTCCAGATTGTGCATCTTCACTTCTTCGTACCCGCGGATCAGTTCGGGGGCGCGAGCAATGGCCACGGCCCTGCCGTAGTTCTCGGCGGTGAGCGACGACAAGAGTTCGAGGATGGTTGTCTCGTAATGTGCGGCGAGTCGACGCTCCAGGCGTCGCATCCGCGTGTGACCGAACGGGTCGAGAACCGTGCCCCGGAGGAACTTGCCCTTCGCTAACAGCCGCAACATGAAGTGTGTGCGGGGCCCCAGGCTGATCTTCTTGCGGCGCCCGAGCGCCTTCAGCAGCGGCGGATGCAGCTTGTAGGTTAGCTTTCCCCCGCCTGGGACCTGACTTTGGACGAAGTGCCGGAAGTCGGAGTCGGTCAGCATTCGCGCCACCTCGTACTCGTCCTTATAGGCGAGAAGCTTGAAGAAGTACCTGACCACCGCCTCGGAGAGATCGGTGCGATCGGTGATGCCGCGCTCCCGATTCCACGCCTGCTGTACCACGTTGACCAACCGCGCAGCAGTGCGATTGCCTTGGTAGGCAACAAGGTCCGCGGTGCGGCGTGCCAGTGTGTCGCGGGTCGTGCCCATCACCGTGCACGAGTCGAGCAGGCGGCTGGGTGTCGTGACGTTGCGTCGGGGTGGCCGTCCCGACGGGGCGGTGGCGCCCTGAAAGGCCTCGGGGTTGTCCACCGCAACACGTCCCCACCGGAACGCGTTCTGATTGGCCTGCACGGCGACACCGTTGATGGCGATCGCCTCTTCGATCGCGCTGGCGCTGATAGGGATTGCGCCGAGCTGATAGGCGGCGCCGACGAGCAGGAAGTTGGCCGGTGTCGTGCTGCCAAACAGGTGCTCGGCGGCGCCGAGCGCGTCGAACGAAATCAGCGAGCGGGTTTGCACATCGAGCCGAGACAACAGGGCGTCGGTGGCCGGATAGCCGACAGCGCTGTTGTAAACCATGTCGCCAGTCGGAGTTTGACTGGTCGAAGCGACCCCGATCGTGCGGTCCGGGCTGCCGTAGCCGACGTTAGCTGCGTCGACGG
Source organism: Mycobacterium sp. SMC-2 (assembly GCF_025263485.1). Lineage (NCBI taxonomy): Bacteria > Bacillati > Actinomycetota > Actinomycetes > Mycobacteriales > Mycobacteriaceae > Mycobacterium > Mycobacterium sp. SMC-2. The sequence continues at coordinate 5,644,428 of NZ_CP079863.1, read as the reverse complement.
CGGTGAGAAGGTCGAACGCGAGAACGCAGTCGGCCGTAGCCGGGCTGATGCGGTTGGACGACTCAACGGTTTCGTTGCTCAGCCGCAGGTGCGATGTCACCGGACCCGCCTTCTGGCTCAGGCCGGTCTGGTCGAGCCCTTCAACGTGTAATCCGTTGTGCAGAGCGGCCATCGCAAGCACTTGGTTGACGGTCACGATCCCGGTCCCGCCGATGCCGGCCAGAAAGATGTTGTAGACACCGTTGATGTCGATTCGCTTCGGATCGCTGACCGTCGGTGGCGATGGAGCCTGCGGCGGCGCCGTTGCGGGGCGTGACCGCGGAAGTTCCACCGTCACGAACGACGGGCAGTTTCCGTCCAGGCACGAGTAGTCCGTGTTGCAGGTGCTCTGATCGATCTGCGTTTTTCGCCCCAGCTCCGTCTCGATCGGTTGCACCGACAGGCAATTGCTTTTCACGCCGCAGTCGCCACAGCCCTCGCAGACCGCCTCGTTGATCACGACGCGGGTCCTGCGCTCGGGCAACTTGCCGCGCTTGCGTTTGCGACGGGCTTCGGCCGCGCACTGCTGGTCGTAGATCAGCGCGGTGACCCCCTTGGTGTCCCGCAGGAGTCGCTGCGCCTCGTCGAGGCGATCACGGTCCCAGACCAGAACGCCTTTGGCGAACGATGCACCCTTGTGCCGCTTGGGCTCATCGGCGCAAACGATCACCTTGGTGACACCGTCGGCGATGAGCTTGTGTGTCAGCTCAGGCACCGTCAGTCCGCCCGCGACCTCTTGTGCGCCGGTCATCGCGACCGCGGAGTTGTACAGGATCTTGTAGGTAATATTGACTCCCGCGGCTACGCAGGCCTGCACTGCCAGCTGGCCGGAATGGAAATACGTTCCGTCGCCGACGTTTTGGAAGATATGCTCGACATCGGTGAAGGGGGACTGGCCGATCCACTGCGCGCCCTCGCCGCCCATCTGGGTGAGCCCGGTGACCTGAGAGTCGGTGCGCGAGGACATCGTCACCAGGGTGTGACACCCAATACCGCCGCCGGCCAACGAGCCGTCCGGGACGGCGGTGGAGCGGTTGTGCGGACAGCCCGAGCAGAAGTACGCGGTGCGCTTGGTGGGCAGCACGGTCAGCTCGAGGCTGGGCGGTGGCGGAGCGGCCAGGGCCACTCGCCCCTTCAGAACCGTGCGTAGCGGGCCGGTCAAACGGGCGGCGGTCAATTGCCCGTTCGGCGGAATCAGGGTGTGCCCGTCGAGACCGCGCTTACCCAGAACCTGCGGCGCGTCGCTGCGTCCATACAGAATGTCCTTGACCTGGAGCTCGACGAACGCGGTCTTGTCCTCGACGACGAGCACCTGCTCGACGCCACGGGCCAGACGGCGCACTTTCTCGGCGCCCAGCGGGTAGGGCATGCCAACACGCAGGATCCGAATTCCCTTGCGCGCGACGTCGTCTTCGGTCAGGTCCAGGGCGGAAAGGGCCTCTCGGACCGAGTCGTACGCGGTGCCGACGGCCACGATCCCGAGCCACGCATGAGCCGGATCCACCTCGATGGTGTCGATCTCGTTGGCGGCATTGAAGGCCTCGACCATCGCCCATCGGGGCCCATATAGATCGGCCTCGGCCAGCACACTGTCCGGTGGTGCGGCAGGTATGTGCTGCCGATACGACCAGGGCTGGCCTTCCCACTCGATCGACGGAACCGTGATGCCGAAGTCGGTGAAATCTCTGTCCAGAGTCCAGACGCCGTCGGCCACGTCGGCCACGATCTTCAGCGCGGGCCAGCATCCCGATGCGCGGGACAACGCGACGCCGTAGAGGCCGAATGCAACGATCTCTTCGGCATTGCGGGGAAAGAAGATGGGCATGGACAGCGCCGCCAGTGAGCGTTCACTCGCCACGGGGACGCTGGACGATTTCGCCGCCGGGTCGTCGCCGACCAGGGCTAGCGCTCCGCCGCCCGGGTTCGCGCCGTACATGACAGCGTGGCGCAGTGCATCGCTGGCACGGTCCAGACCGGGGCCCTTGCCATACCAGACGCCGACGACGCCGTCGTAGGAGCGGGTACCGGCGGGCAGTTCGAGCTGGCTTCCCCACACCGATGTGGCGGCGAGCTCTTCATTCACACCAGGGACCAGGCGCACGTCGTGTTCCGATGCCAGTTCGGGCAGGCTCGCCAGCAGTTGGTCGAGCCCGGCTAGTGGGCTGCCCTGGTAACCCGAGACAAAGGTGGCAACCCGCCGACCTGCGCGGGCATCGCGTTCGTGTTGCTCGACTAACTGCCGTGCGATGGCTTGGACACCGGTGAGTAGCACCGGACCGGAGTGCGGGCGATACCGGGCAGCGAGGGTCGAGTCGATGACCACCGACTCGATGGTCTGCGTTGTCGTCATAGCGTTTCACCGCCCATCGGTTCAGTTGTCACCACACAGCAGGTGATTCGGACGTATACATAACTGTGGCTCTGATGGATAATCGGGTCAACTAATCTCATATCAACTATTCGGAATGGTCAGCCAGTGGGCTGCGTCATGTTTTGGGGTGAGTGAATTGGTCAGCATCGATCGACTTGATGCCGAGTTGCTCGAGACGCTTACTAGCGATGCGCGCGTGGGTGTGGTGGAGCTGGCATCGAAGCTAGGGATCTCAAGAAACACCGTGCAGTCGCGACTGAAGCGGATGGAAGAGGGCGGGTTACTCACCGGTTACCGACCCGAACTCGATCTGGCCCGGGCGGGGATATCGACCCAGGCATTCATTGGCCTCGAAATACAGCAGGGTCGACTCGCGTCGATCGTGGCGGCGCTTGCCGCAATGCCTCACGTGCTGGAGGTCCACGCCACGACTGGTCGCGAAGACTTCCTGGTCCGCGTCGCGACGCAGACACAGGCCGAGTTGCAGGAGCTCATTGAGCAGATCCTGTTGATACCAGGGGTAGTTCACTCCACAACGACGTTGGCGTTGACCACGCCGTTGCCCTACCGGACGGTGCCGCTGCTCAAAGACGTCACAACGGGCTCGGGTTGGGGACGTTCGACTCCTGCACAGAGGGCAGTAACTCCACGTCGACCAGCGGATGCGCCCACCGACGGCAGCGCAGCCAACGGACGATTGGCTAAGGAACGGGGTGCCGACCGTCGACGTTGACATCGAACATCGCAGCGTTGCCGAAGTTGTCGATGAACCCTTCTTTGGCTTGTGATCCCAGACATGGCCCACCTAGTAAGCGATTAGAAGAGTGTCCACGGCATTGCGGCAGTCGACTGCCATCGGGCGTATAGCAGCGGGATCAGGGCCGGGCGTCGGCCACACTCCTTGGGAGATCGTTGAGGTGGGTACACGTCGATGTAGCGACCAGTTCCTTGCGCACCCCGAAAATGCAACTCGCCCAACGTCATACCCGTGATGCGGGTGGCGCTGCCGACGGCGCCGGGGCATTCCTGCACGGTAGGATCCTGCGTGTCACACGCGAGTCCAGGTCGACGCCGCTGTTCGGGTCCACAGTCGCACCAGGGGTCGACCCCCGTGATGGTTCGACGGATTGGGTTGGTGCCGCAGCACGGTACGTGGCTAAGCCCCTCTAGATGGCAAGGGCTTCAGCAGGTCGATCAGGGCGAAATCATGTTGACGAGCTAAGCATGTATGCTTCGTTGGCCAATACGGCGGCGGCGCAACGCCCCGCTGTCATTCAATCGAAGTAGGCACCGGCATTCGTGCGGGCCTTGGCTGCGCCCGTATGGCCGTACAGCTCCTGGTACATACCGCGGTGGAAGGGGATCGATGATCGCGGCACTAAGCGATGAAGAGTCCATGCTGGTCGAGACGGTGCGGGCGTTCATCGACCGTGAGGTCAAGCCGACGGTGCGCGAGGTGGAGCACGCCAACGAGTATCCGGAGCCCTGGATCGAGCAGATGAAGCGCATCGGCATCTACGGACTGGCGATCCCGGAGGAGTATGGCGGGTCGCCAGTGTCGATGCCGTGCTATGTGGAAGTCACCCAGGAACTTGCGCGCGGGTGGATGAGCCTCGCCGGGGCGATGGGCGGCCACACCGTCGTCGCGAAACTGCTGGCGCTGTTCGGCACAGAGGAGCAGAAGCAGAAGTATCTGCCAGTGATGGCGACGGGCCAGATGCGCGCGACGATGGCGCTGACCGAGCCGGGGGGCGGCTCGGATCTGCAGAATATGACAACCACCGCCCTTCGCGACGGTGATGAGTTAGTGGTCAACGGATCCAAGACCTGGATCAGCAATGCCCGCCGCTCCGGGCTGATCGCGCTGCTCTGCAAGACCGACCCGAACGCGACGCCGCGGCACAAGGGCATCTCCGTCGTCCTGATTGAGCACGGCCCGGGCGTGATCGTGTCACGCGATCTGCCCAAACTCGGCTATAAAGGCGTTGAAGCCTGCGAACTGACGTTCGACCACTGCCGCGTGGCGGCGTCGGCCGTCTTGGGTGGCGAGCCGGGTCGGGGCTTTTCGCAGATGATGAAAGGCCTAGAGACCGGTCGCATTCAGGTGGCGGCGCGCGCGCTCGGAGTCGCAACGGCGGCGCTCGAGGACGCGCTCGCCTATGCACAGCAACGGGAGAGCTTCGGCCAACCGATCTGGAGGCACCAGGCTGTCGGCAACTACCTGGCCGACATGGCGACCAAGCTCACCGCCGCTCGCCAGCTAACCCGGTATGCCGCCGAGCGGTACGACAGCGGTGAACGCGCCGACATGGAGGCCGGCATGGCAAAGCTGTTCGCGTCCGAGGTTGCGATGGAGATCGCGCTGAACGCGGTGCGCGTCCACGGCGGCTATGGCTATTCGACGGAGTTTGATGTCGAGCGCTACTTTCGTGATGCCCCGTTGATGATCGTCGGCGAGGGCACCAACGAAATCCAGCGCAACGTGATCGCCAGCCAGCTCGTCGCGCGCGGCCGGTGTTGACGAAACGGATGTTGATGGCTCCGCCCTCGCGGCAGCGCACCGGGAACCTAACGCCACTTGTGGGTCGGACACAGTCCGGCTCGCGCTTCAGCAGGTGGCTACTAAGTACACCGCTCAAGGAACCGAGCACAAGAAACACTTGTGCAGACACACAAGCAACCCTTGTCAGTTGATCCGTTGGCTACACAGCGGACGGGCTAAGGATGCGCCATTCGAGGACCAGGTAGGTGCACTGGACGCAGTGACAGCTCGGTTCAGGTGTGAATTTCGGGGGCGGGAAATGAGACGCCCGCGGCATGTCAATGGACAGCTGAAAGTGCCCGTCGGCGGACATGAGAACTGCCGGTTGGTGGCCAATAAGAACTGCCCGGTGGCGGACACGAATCTGCCCATGAGGGTGATGCCCGCCACCGGTCGGTGAGGCCGTTGTCAGCTCAAGGGTTTGACTCCTTTCCCGTGCAGGGCTTGGGCCAGGCGCACGGAGTCTCCGCTGGTCTGGCATAGGTGTGCGTGATGCAGCAGGCGGTCGACGGTGGCGGTGGCCAGCGTCTTGGGCATCAGCTCGTCGAACCCACTGGGGTGCAGGTTCGAGGAGATCGCCACGGACTTGCGTTCGTAGGCTGCTTCGACGATGCGGTAGAGCCCTTCGGCGGCATCGGCACCGACCGGCAAGAGCCCCACGTCATCGATGACGACGAGCTCGGCGCGCACGATCTTGGCCACCGCCTTTCCCAGAGAGTCATCGGCACGGTGGGCGCGCACGAGCACCCCGATCTGCTCGAGGGTGAACCACGCCACCGGCATCCCGGCCTCGATGACTTTCTGCCCCAACGCTTCGAGGAAGAATGTCTTGCCGGTGCCGGCCGGCCCGCAGACGACCAGATTCTCGCGGCGCCCCACCCATTCGAGGGTCTGTAGCGCTTGTTGGGTGGGCAGCGGGATCGACGAGGCGCCCGGGTCCCAGGCGTCGAAGGTTTTCCCAGTCGGGAATCCGGCGGCTTTGCGGCGGGCGGCCAACATAGAACGGGCGCGGCCGGCGACTTCCTCGGTCAGCAGCGCTTTGATGACCTCGGTGGGGTCCCAGCGTTGAGCGCGGGCGGTGGCCAGCACGTCGGCGGCGATCGCGCGTGCGTGCGGCAACCGCAGGGCCCGCATCAACGTCTCGACCTCGGCGGGCAACTGCGTGGCGGTCGTGGTGGTGTTCATGGCTGGTCTGCTGCCTCAGTCACGTCGATGATGGTGCGGCCGAACAGGTTCCACCCGGCCGTGCCTTGAGCCAGAGAGATGTCCTCACCGGCGCCACGACGAGTCGGGTCCAGACCTTTGGCCGCCAGGATGGAGTCCAGATCGCCGGTGGCGAACCGGCCGTGCACGGCGGCATGACCGAGCGCCCAGTCGACATCGGCGCGGCCGGCCAGCGCGGACAGTTCGACGGCGTGGGCCATTTTCTGCAGGATGCGTTCGGTGCCGACGGCGGCGGCTTCTTTGAGCCACACCGCCGCACCGGGGCCCAACGCCAGGAAGGTCTGTTCACTGGCGGTGCGGGCACGGACGCGGTAGTCCCCAGGCACTTTGTCGCGGTGGCCGGGGAAATGGGCGTCGTCGATGGCCGGGCTGCCTGGGGTGGCACGGGGTGCCGAGCCACCTCGATGGGGCCGCCGTCATCGAGGGCGCAGATCACCACTTCGTCGGTGCCGTCGTGATGCCTGATCCACACCGTCTGCCCCAATAGTGTTGCCGGTAGCGAGTATTGGCAATGCTCGAAGGTGACCATCGGGGCGTTGTCGGGAACCCGCCGTGTCACTCCCAACGCGGCGGTGTGGGGCAGGTCGGGTATCGCATGCAGGGCGGGGCGTTCTGCGGTGAGCATCTCGATCGGACGTCGGCCCGTGGCGCGGTGCACCCGGGCGTTGATCTCAGCGACAAACTCCGCGCAGGCGGCCTCCACGTCGGCGAAACTGTCGTAGTGACCCAGCAGGTTCGTCTCGGTGGGCACAATGTCGGCTTTGGCGAGTTTGACCGCGTTCTCCACGCCACCTTTGCAAGCCGGGTCGGCGGGTTCACAGGTCAGCACCGAGATGCCGTAATAGCGGCCAAAGGTGACTGCGACGCGGTTACGGACCGGGACTCCGGCGATGTGTCCGGTGGTGACGGTCTTCTCGTTGTCGGTGAGCAGGTAGGTCGGGGCACCGCCGACGATGCGGAAGATGCGGTCCAGGCCGGCGAAGACACTGGGTGCGGTGCGGTCCCGCAACGCGATGACCACTCGGTAGCGGCTCCACGCCAGCCACGCCACCAACAGCACGATTTTGCGGCCGGCCACCAAAGGGCCGTCGGCGAAGTCGTACTGCAGCCACAGTCCGGGCTCGGTGATCCAGGGCCGATGCACGCGTGTATTGCCCAGCCGCCACTGCGCTTTGACCTCCGCCAGCGCCCGGCGAGTGGTGCGGTCGGTGCCGGTGTATCCCAACGCCACCAGCTTGTCGTGGGCTTTGTCGCCGCGAATCTTGCCTTTCGAATCGGCGACCCAGCCCTCGAGCAGGTCGCGCCAATCATCGATCATCCGGGCCCGCCGCGTGGCCGGCGGCAGGCCAGCGTTGCGGTCCTCGACCGCTTTCTTCACGGTGTGATGCGAGCACCCGCACAACTCGGCCGCAGCGCGGTAGGACCCGGTCAGGTCGTAGGCATTGAGTATTTCCATGAGTTCTCCATCAGACTTCAAGTAGGTCTCTCCTGGGGTTGTCGATCTCGACTAGGCATCGACATCGAAACCGCAGGAGAGGCCGCCACGGCGCTGACGCGCCGAAGGGCATCAGGTAGGTCTGGGCAGATTCATGGCCATCAACGGGCACTTTCATGTCCGCCAGTGGGCAGAACTTATTGGCCGCGAACGGGCACTTTCATGTCCGCCAGCGGGCAGTTTTTCATGTCCGCCGACAGCGGCATCGCACCACCGACTCAGCATCTTGAGCATGGCGTCAGGGTTGTAGATGTCCTCCTCGCGCGTGTCGGCTGCCAGGAATAAGGGACCAGCTCGGCGCCGGTTTTGCCATGAGCATGGGACCACCCGATTGCCAGTGATGGGACCATCTGGCTAGCTGTTTTGCCAGTTATGGGACCACCCCGGCGTGGCGTTGGGGGCTTCCGGTTGCTCGGCCGCTGTATTGGCCGAATGAGCTACCGGGAGGTGTCGGTGATCGAAGTCAGGGAGATGCTGCGGTTGTGGCTGCAGGGTCATGGGTTGCGCGAGGTGGCCCGGTTATCGGGCACGGACCGCAAAACGGTGCGCCGGTATGTGGACCGCGCCCGCGCGTGCGGGCTGGACCGTGACGGCGACGGGTGTCAGTTGACCGACGAGCTGTTGGCGGCGGTGATCGCCGGCGTGCGGCCGAGTCGGCCCAACGGCAAGAGCCAGGCCTGGGAGACCATCGCCGCCCAGCACGAGCAGATCAAGGCGTGGCTGAAGCAAGACTTGACTCTGACGAAGGTGCACACGCTGCTTGGGCGTCGGGGCGTGGTGGTGTCGTATCGAACGTTGCATCGCTATGCCACAACGGAATTGGGGTTCGGGATTCGGCAGGCCACGGTGCCGGTGGCCGATTGCGAGCCCGGTGCTGAACTGCAGGTCGATTTCGGTCGGCTCGGAATGCTCACTGATGCCGCGGATGGCCGCCGGCGGGTAGTGCAGGGGTTGATCTTCACTGCGGTGTATTCGCGGCACATGTTCGTCTGGCCGACCTACCGGCAGACGCTTCACGAGGTGATCGCCGGGTTTGAGGCCGCGTGGGCATTCTTCGGCGGGGTGTTCGCGGTGGCGATCCCCGACAACATGAAGGCCATCGTCGACAAGGCTGATGCGACCGATCCGAAACTTAATGACGCCTTCCGCGAATACGCTCAGGCGCGGGGCTTCGTCGTGGACCCCACCCGCATCCGCAGCCCGCGCGACAAGCCTAGGGTTGAGCGCTGTGTCCAATATGTTCGGTCGAATTTCTTTGCTGGAGAAGACTTTCGGAATCTGAGTGACTGCCGGGCACGAGCCGAGCAGTGGTGTGGGCAGGTGGCGGGGATGCGGATACACGGCACCACTCGGCTGCGCCCGGCCGAGGTATTCGCCACCGACGAGCTACCCCACCTCAAACCGGCACCCGACGAGGTGTTCGACATCCCGACCTGGAGCCGGCCCAAGGTGGCTCCCGATCGGCACGTGCAGGTCGCCAAGGCGCTCTACAGCGTTCCCGGTGAGCTGATTGGGCGCCGGCTGGATGCCCGGGTGGATGCGCGCACGGTGAAGCTGTATTGGCGCGGTGAGCTGATCAAGGTCCATCCGGTCATGGCGCCAGGACGCCGCCATACCGACCCCGCTGATCTACCGGCCGAGGTGTCGGTCTATGCGATGCGAGATATCAACACCTTGCAGCGCAAGGCATCCGCACACGGGCAGCATGTCGGCGCCTACGCGGCGGCGGTGCTGGAGCATCCGCTGCCGTGGACCAAGATGCGCCAGGTCTACCGACTCCTGGGACTGGTGCGCCGCCACGGCGCCGACGCGGTCGATGACGCCTGCCAGCGCGCGCTGGACGCCGAGGTCATCGACGTCGGGCTGATCGAGCGCATGCTTACCCGCGGTGCCGGCGCACAGCTGCCGCTGATCCCGAACCCGCCGCAGGCGTCGCGGTTCGTCCGCGCGGCCACCGACTTCGCGGTGCGCAGGCCCTCATGAGCACAACCCGCCGCCCCGATGCCACCCCCGCGGTCAAGCCGATCGAGGTGTCTGCAGACCTCAAAGCGCTGATGCGCCGCCTCAAGCTCGGCCGCCTGCTCGACACCCTGCCCGAACGGCTCGCGCTGGCACGATCGAATCGGCTGCCACACCACGACTTCCTGGAAATGCTGCTAGCCGATGAGGTCACCCGCCGCGACCGCGAGTCCGCCGCCCGCCGCGCCAAGACAGCACAATTGGATCCGCAGATGCAGCTGCAGGCCTGGGATGACACCGCCGCGGTCAGCTACGACCGCCAACTATGGGCAGAGTTGACCTCGCTGCGGTTTCTGGCCGACGCCTACAACGTGCTCATCATGGGACCGGTCGGAGTCGGAAAAACGTTCCTGGCCAACGCATTAGGCCACATCGCCGTGCGACGTCACCACAGCGTGCATACCGAACGCGCCGACAAACTGTTCAAACGCCTCCGCGGAGCACGGCTAGACGGCAGCTATGAAGACGAGATGCGCAAACTACACCGCGTCGAGCTGCTCATCATCGATGACCTCGCGTTGCACCGGCTTGAGGCCACCGAGACCAATGACTTCTACGAGCTCATCGTGGAACGCCACCGCACCGCATCAACGGTCATCACCAGCAACCGCGAACCACCGGAGATCCTCACCATGATGGCCGACCCACTCCTGGCCCAGTCGGCGATGGACCGGCTCCAATCCGCGGCCTACGAACTCGTCGTCGAGGGCGAGTCCTACCGGCAACGCCAGAAACCCCGTCCTCGAAAGCCGGTCAATTCGGACCAGCCGAATTGACCAGCAGCCAGGTCATCAGTCACCATCACCCCACGGCCAGCAACCGGAAACAACCGGTCCCATGCTCATGGCAAAACGGTGGTCCCATCACCCTGGCAAGCGACACGCGACCACTGGTTGTCTCCCGCGTATTCAAGAAGAGTCCACGATGGCACCGAGTAGGGCCCATTCCCGTCGACGTCGGGCATATCGTTGCCGACGGCGAACACCACCAGCCCGTCTTCCTCGTTGAAAGTGCGCCATAGCACGGGGAATCTCATTTGCGGCCACGCGGTCATGGCCGGGATGAGCCACTGCTTGATCTCGTCGCGCCCGTGGTAGGTCCCCAAGAAGTGCTCTACATACAAGGCATCCTCGGTGAATAGTTCGCAGTAGTCGTCCCACTGCCCGCTGCCCTGGGCGGCAACGCTGAGTGCAATGAAGCGGTCATGGGCAGCCGTTAGTTCCTCGCGTGAATACGCCACTGGACTCACTTTTCTGTGATCGCCGACCGAGCTGGGGGCGATGGTTGTCAGCATGTCGGTGATGAGCAGCCGAGGTTACTTGACCGGGATTTGCAACTGTCATCAAAAGCAGACTATATCCTCCTTTGTGTAGAAGGATGTTTCCATATACGGCGCCCGTGGGCTGACCGAGATCGGAGCAGCTTCATGACCTTCCAGGTCGTTCAATGGGGAACGGGAAATCTGGGCACCCTGGCGGTACAGAGCATCCTCAAACATCCGGACCTCGAGCTGATCGGCGCGTGGGTGTCCTCGGCAGAGAAGGCCGGGCGCGACGTCGGGGAGCTATCCCGGGTGCCGCCGATCGGCGTGCTCGCCACCCAGGATGCCGACCTTCTTATTGCCGGTGACGCGGACTGCATCTGTTATGCCGCCGACAGCATGGGGCGAGAAGGGGCCGTGGTCGACGACTGCGTCGGGATGCTGCGGGCCGGCAAGAACGTCGTCAATGTTTCCGATCCGGCGCTGGTCTATCCCAAGGCGAAAGGCAAGGACGTCTTTGACCGCCTGCAGGAGGCATGCCTGGCGGGCAACGCGTCGTTCTACACCAGCGGGGGAGACCCGGGGTGGGCCGGTTTCGGGCTGGCGCTGGCGCCGCTCACCGTGGCCCAGCAGGTTCGCTCGATCAGGCTGTTCGAGATCTACAACTACGGGCCGTGGAACAACCCGCAGCTGGGTTTGTACGGTTTCGGCGAGGCCGACACGTCGTCCTCGATGATCCTCTTGCCCGGTGTGACGGCCAGCATTTGGGGACCCTCCGTCGCCATGTTGGCCGACGCGATGGGCGTGACGCTCGACGGCATCGACGAGGCGCACCACGTCATCCACGCCGACGAGGACTTCGAGATCGCCTCGGGGCGCATCGCCAAGGGCACTGTGTCGGGCATGTCCTTCGAAATCAGGGGGATGGTCAACGGCGAGGCACGCATCGTGATCGAGCACATCACCAAACTGCGTCGGGAAGACTTCCCCGAGTACGGCCTCGACGACTGCTACCGGGTAGTGATCGACGGTGAGCCCAACATCAAGGTGGATATGTCGCTCACCTCGGACTTCGGCGACAGCACCCATGCCGGCTACATTGTCGCCGTCACGCCGGTCACCAACGCCATTCCCGCGGTCTGCGCCGCGCCTGCCGGGGTACTGACCTACCTAGACCTCCCGCCGCATGGTGCACGCGGCCTGCTCTGACATCAGTCCCGTTCGATCGCGGGTCGACGGGGTCAGCTGAAGGAGCCGGCGGCGCTGATCATGGGTAGATCGAGAAACGAGCAGACGCCGAACGGAGCGGCACACACGGTTGGGATCGAATTCACGACTCGCGCTGCTGTTGCCACGCAACCCGCCTTGGTCGGGTCGTCCTCGTCGAAGATGACTTCGGCAGTGAATGATGGTGTGCCGTCCACGATTACGCGGAAGCCCCCGGAACCGATCGACGGCCAGTGCGGCGCCACGTCGGGATGGATTCGGGTGATGTGTTCGACGGCGATCCTGGCTTCCGCGCCGATGATGCCGAGTAGCTCGAAGCGGTATCCGGCCACGGTGCCCTTGCCTATCGGTCCCATGGGAACCTCGAAGTCCTCGTCGGCGGCGGCGAGGTCGACCACGGCCGTGAGATCGTCGAGTGCCACGCCCAGGGCGTCGGCAAGCAGGAGGACCGGGCCACCCATGCCTGCCGCCAGGATGTGTTCGGCGAACGCGTTGCCAAAGCTCGGGTCGCAGGGTGCGCCCCAGATCCCGCCGTGCCCGACGTGGTAGTTGGGCTGGTCATACGTCGCATAACTGAGGCACTCCTGCGCGCGGATCGACCTGATGTCGCGGGAGATGCTGCTCAGGCTGAGTGCCAGTGCATCGCACATGAAGCCCGGTTCGATGCCGGTGCCGAAGAACGTGGTCCCGCCCGACTCAGCCGCGAGGCGCAGGCGATCGTAAACGTCGTCGCCGAACGCCTGCGGGTTGGTCAGCCCGGAGATGCCGGTGGCTACGACGTTCTTGCCGCTGGCCAAGAGTCGGCACATCGTATCGACGCTTTCCCAGCCGTCGGTGCCGGGCTCCTTGGGGGACCCGGTGGGCTCTGCCGCCATGTATACGACGCAGTCGGCGGCCATCGCGACGAGATCGTCGACATCATGGGTGGCGATCGGTCCATCCGACGGCAACCCAGCCAGCTCCCCGGCGGTGCGCCCGATATTCTGCTCCCGTTTCACCCACACCCCGACGACGTCGAAAGCCGGGTCCTCGAGCAGGAAACGCAAACTGTGTGCCCCGGTGTTGCCGGTACCCCATTGGATGACTCGGTGCGGCACGGCAGCAACCCCTCGTCCACTGGTCACGGAACGTCACGATCCAGCGGAAGCGGTGGCTGGCCGGACTGCACGGCGCCGAAAAATCCACCGTCGGTCACCAATGCTTCGCCGTTGATGTAGCTCGATCGGGGGCTGTTGAGGAAGATCAGCGGCCATGCCTGTTCCTCGGCGGTTGAGCGCCGCCGGATCGGGCCGACGAAGGCGTCGATGACATTCTGCCCGGCGAATTCCACGAAGTGGGGCAGCATCGCGGTGTCCGTGGGGCCGGGGTTGATGCAGTTGAGCCGGATGCCATCGGTGATCAGCGTGGCGGCCCCGGACGCCACCCAGGCGTTGATCGCCTTCTTTGAAAACGGGTATGCGCCGACCGCCCCCATCTCCTCGTGGGCCTCGCACCACTGCTTGCCCTCGTCGAATCCGTCGGTGGACACGAGTTCCATCAGCTGCTCCAGCTCCAGTTGCCACCCCATGGCGGCATTGGATGCGACCACGGCGATCGCACCGCCTGCTGGAATCTTGGGCAGGATCAGGTTCACCAGATGCCGAGCCCCCACGAAGTTGACCAGCATTACGTCCAGACCGGAGAACGGGGGCCCAGGTAGGCCTGCGCAGCCGAAATAGCCGTGGACCGGCCCGTCGATGGACTCGGCTGCCCGCTCGATGGATGCGCGGTCACGCAAGTCCACCTCGAGCGCCCGGTCGACCGACGCCTCGGTAGGCCGCACGTCGAGCGCAGTGACCCGCGCCCCCAGCTTGGTCAAGATCGTCGCCGTCGCGGCGCCCATGCCGGACGCGGCACCGGTAACCACCACGTGGCGCCCCGCATATCCCAGTACGTCTTCCATGTTCCCTCCAACCAAGGTGACCGCGAAGATAATGACTGCCCATAAACAGATATAGCAGGTGCAGAAGCAGGAACATAATATTCTCCATATAGGGATACGCTGCTAGCGTCTCCTGACATCGGCACGTCTGCGGCAGCAGGCCTGACTGGGCGATGCAGCGGGCGTCAAATTCTTGAGAGTGGAGGTATGCGCGGTGAGTGAGCGGTGGGATTACGACGACATGTTCATCGACGGCGCCTGGACGGCCGACGACACGGTCGGGGTCATCGAAGTTATCGACCCGGCCACCGAGGAGGTCATCGGCTCGGTTCCCGATGCGGGCCTCAAGGCCACCCACGCGGCGATCGCGGCTGCTCGTCGGGCGTTCGACGACGGGCCCTGGCCACGGACGTCGCCTCGAGATCGGGCAAGGGTCCTACGCCGATTCGCCGCCATCCTTGATGAGCGCCACGATTTCCTCAAGAAGCTGGTGGTGGCCGAGTCAGGGTCGGTCGGCTTCCTCGCCGACATCATTCAGGTACGCGGCACGATTGACATCGCCGAGTGGGTTGCCGAGGCCATGGAACTCGCGGTGCGCTGGACCGAAGTGTCTCCGCCGGCCGGCGGGCCGACCGGAATGGCCGGACACGCTGTGGTGCGGGAGCCGGTCGGTGTGGTCGCCGCGATCACACCGTTCAACTTTCCGTTCTTCCTCAACATCGTGAAGGTTCTGCCGGCCTTGGCGGCCGGCTGCACCGTGGTGCTCAAACCGCACCAGTGGACGCCGCTGGACGCATTCGAAATCGCAAAAGCAGCTCAAGACGCCGACCTTCCGCCCGGCGTGCTCAACGTCATCGCGGGTGGCCCGGAGGTCGGCGAGGAGATGACCACTCACCCGCTGGTCGACATGGTCACTTTCACCGGCTCGACCGCGACCGGGCGCGCCATCATGGCGGCCGCCGCCCCTACGGTCAAGCGCCTGCAACTCGAGCTTGGCGGCAAAAGCGCATCGATCGTCTTGGATGACGTCCCTGAAGACCATGTCGCCAACATGGGCATCATCACCTCGATGATCCACGCCGGGCAGGGCTGTGCCATCCAGACCAGGATGCTGCTGCCCGAGCACCTGCTCGACGCCTACGTGGAGGCAGCCAAGAAGTCGGCGGCGTCTCTCAAGGTCGGCGACCCCCGGGAGCCCGACACGCTCATCGGCCCGTTGATCCGAGAGCGGCAACGGGCTCGAGTGGAGGCATACGTGCAATGCGGTCTCGATGAGGGAGCCGAGCTTGTCTTTGGCGGCAAGCGTCCCGAGCACCTAGCCAAGGGGTTCTTTTACGAGCCGACGCTGTTCATCAACGCCCGCAATGACATGCGTATTGCTCAGGAGGAAATCTTCGGTCCGGTCCTCACCGTGATCACCTACAAGACCGAACATGAAGCGATTCGCATCGCCAACGATTCGATCTACGGACTCGGCGGCGGCGTCATCGCAGGTAATACCGCGCGCGGATTCAACGTCGCCCGTCAGATCCGGGCCGGAAACGTCTCGGTGCAGACGGTGGGGTCGCCCACCGTCAATGCCGAGGCTCTGGGCAGTTCCGGTCCTGGCTGGTCGGCCAACCAGCCCAGCGGGGTGGGCATCACTGGTGTCTTCGGCGGATTCAAGCAGAGCGGCATCGGCAGGGAATGGGGCCACCACGGAATCGAGGAGTTCACCGAACTCAAATCCATTGCCTGGAGCTGAGTTGCAATCACTATCACGTATCCGATAGGCAGGCTGGCTCAGCTCTAGCATGTTAACCTCGTCAGACAGCACCTTGGCGTTTCGCACTGGTAGAACATGATAGGCGTCATGCAAGGATTCGGTAGACGTCAGCGGAGGGCGTGAGGGAGACAATTGGCGTCGTCTGTCTCTGAACGAACCTGGGGTCTGCCACTTCACGAGAACCAGGTTGTTGAGGGCGTGCATGACTGAGCCACTGAGCACGCCCCGTGCCTTCACCTATCAACACGATGGGTTGACGCTGGCGTATGCGGAGATCGGCGACGGACCTCAGCCGATCCTGTTCGTCCACGGCGCGACCGCGACCGGCGAATTCGAGTGGGCTGAGCTGGCCGCCGCACTGGGTCCGGGTTATCGCTGCATCCTGCCCGATCTGCGCGGCCACGGCCGATCGGAATTCCGGCCGACAGCCACGACGGGGACCGCGGTCCGTTCCGACCTGCGCTATCTCATCGAGTACCTCGGCCTGGGTCGCCCGCACATCGTGGGTTTCTCCTACGGCGCGGAGATCGCGCTCACGCTAGAGCTGGAGGTCCCGGGAACGGCCCAATCTTTGGTTCTCATTTCTCCGGGGACCGGACGCCCCAGCGATTACCGCGCTCCGCGGCTGGAGCATCTGCACCGTACGTGGCCCTTCGCGCTAAGACGCCTGCATGAGGCCACCCATGGCCCCGAGCACTGGCGCGACCTGGTCACGGCGCTACACGAGGACAGCGTGTCTTGGCCCGAATTGAGCGATGAGGCGTTGGCTGGCATCGCGTGCCCGATTCTGTTGATGGCAGGCGAGCGGGACGAACCCACGCGTCAGCAGCAGGGTCGGCGGTTCGCGCAAGTCAATCCGCGGGCACGATTTGTCGAGGTCGCGGGCGCGGCGCATTCGGCCCACCAGAAGTGCCCAGATACGGTCAGGGGAGTTATCGGTGACTTCCTGGCCGAAGTCGACCTTGAGAGAGCGGAGCGTCATGGCGCGGTCAAGTGAGCTGAAGGCGACGAAAGATCATCAACCGGCGGAGGCGCCCGTACCGAGTTGGCAGAAGGACAGTGTCGATCGTTCGCTGCGCAACGCCCGCGCGCGTGCCCAGGCCCGCAGTGATCGCTTCGTCTCGGCGGCGATAGAGCTACTCGGGGAGAGAGACGAGAGCGACTTCACGATTCAGGACGTCGTTGACAAGTCGAACATGTCACAGCGGACCTTCTACACCTTTTTCGATGGCAAAGACAGCCTGCTGCTGGCGGTGTACGAGACGATTCTGCGGACTACGGCGATGCCGATGATCCGGGAGCGGTGCGAGGGCATCGCGGATCCCGTGCTGCGGGTGCGGGCCTTGATGGAGGCACTGTCCGAAATCACCGCGATGCCGGCCCGACTGGCGCGCGGGCTCAGTGTCCTGCACCTGCGACTGGCCGAGTCCCGCCCTAACGACCTCGCTTACGCCTTGGAACCCTTGCATTCCTTCATCGTTGAGTTGCTCGAAGGGGTTGCTGATGCCGGCTTGCTGCGGGACGACGTCCCGCTGGCCACCCAGGCTGCGCTGCTTCAGGAACTGCTGTTGGCGACGTCGCACTCCGCGGTGCTGTCCGGTGGGCGCGCGACCAGCGTCGATGACCTGTGGGCTTTCTGCTCAGCGGCCATCCTCCGCGTGGCAACCTGACAGCCGTGGCGCCACCTGCTAGGTCACCGCGCCACTGATCTTGAGGTCGATCAGTTCGTCGTCGGACTTGCCGAGAGCCCGCAGAATGTCGTCGGTGTGCTCAGCGAATTGCGGTGCCCGCGTGAGCTGTACCGGCTTCTCGTCGAACTGGACCGGGTTGGCGACCAGTTCCCGCGGAGTGCCGTCGCTGTCGAGCACTTCGGCGATCAGGCCATTGGCCCGCAACGCCGGGTCCTGGCCCACCTCCCACGGGTCTTGCGCGATGGCCCACTGGCCTTCCATGCCGGCGAACCGGGTGACCCATTCGGCCAGCGGCCGTGCGGCGAGTACCTCCTGCACGATCTCGGCCGCCGCCATCGCATTGGCCATTAGTGCCTCAGCGGTGGAGAATCGCGGGTCGGTGATGAGGTCCTCGCGGTCGATGTGCCGACAGAACTCGGGCCAATAGCGCCCGGGTTGGAGCATGGCCAGGACGAGCCAACGGTCGTCGGCGGTCCGGTAATTGCCGACCAGCGGGTTCGTCGGCGCCGAGTTGCCGGGAGCGCGGGGCGCCGGCGGGCCACCTTCTAAAAGTGCGAAACCCACCGGGAGCGCGTTGGCCCACGCGCCGACCCCGAGCAGGGATACATCAATGACAGAAGTCTCACCGGTGCGCTGCCGGGCGAACAGAGCGGCGGCGATACCCCCGGCGATGGTCATTCCACCCAGCGAATCACCGTAGGCGCCCGCCGGCATCTTGCACAGGCCGCCGTAGTCCACCGGGGTGGTCCCCACCGCGCTGCCGGCTCGAGCCCAGAAGGCGGTGCTGTCGTATCCGCCTTTCTCGCTGTCGGGGCCGCTGTTGCCGAAGCCGGATCCGCGGACGTAGATGATGTCCGGGTTGATCTTGCGGACGTCGTCGAGTTCGATGCCCAGCCGTCGGCGTGCAGCGGGCAAGAAGTTGGTCAGAAACACGTCGCTGGTGCGAATCAGTTCGTGCAGGACCCCCAACGCCCCGGGCTGCTCCAGCGCCAGGCCAAGGCTGCGTTTGCCCCGATTGGGGTGTTCCATCAACGGTGCGAAGGACCCGCTGCCGACCGGCATGCCCATTAGGGCGCTCAGGCCACGCTGAGCGTCACCCTTCTCCGCGTGTTCGACCTTGATGACGTCGGCGCCCCAGTCGGCCAAGACCGCACCCGCGGCCGGGACGAAGGTGAACTGCGCCACCTCCAGCACGCGGACGCCGTCCATCGGTCGAATCACTTTGTCTCCTTCGCGGTTTCGGCGGGGCGAGTCAGCTGCTCGCCGGACGGACGTGGACCACGTCCATCATCACTTCACGTGGCCGGGTGATGACGTCGTGGAGCACGTCGGCAACGGTGGCCGAGGTGAGCAGGTGGGTGCCGCTCATCCGGGTGAGGTAGCCGTCGGCTTCCCACAGCGGCCAGGCCTTTTCGAGGTCGCCCGGGCCGAAGTTCTCGTGGATCCCGGTATCTCCGACCGCACCCAGAACCACCAGGGTCACCCGGATGCCCTCTCGTCGCAGCTCTTTGCTCATGGCTCCGGTGAAACCGTTGAGGCCACGCTTGGTGGCGGCGTAAAGGGTCATCATCGGCATGTCGTCGAGGGTGATCTCCGAGGAGATGTTCATGATGTCGCCGCCGCCGGCCGCGCGCAGCAGCGGAATGGCCGAGCGCGTGGTGTAGATGGGAGCCACCAGGTTGGTGTTGATCGTGACGGCGATGTCTTCGTCGCTGGCTTCTTCGATCAGCCGAATCCGGCTGGCTCCTGCGGAGTTGATCAGGACGTCGATGCGGCCGAACTGCGCTGCGATCTGATCGAAGGCCGCGTGCACATCGTGGCTGCTGGTGACATCGGTGACGATGGGGACGGCGCGGGGCCCGATGATCTCGACGACCTCATCGAGAAGCAATTTGCGGCGGGCCAGCAGCACTACCGTCGCGCCTTCCCGCGCGAGGCGAATTGCGGTGGCCCGCCCGACGCCCATCGACGCGCCGGCGACCACGGCGACTCGGCCCTCCATGCTCTGCGACATCACGCTCCTCATGCTTGCCGTCTGCGGCTGTATCGAAATACGCGGATCATGGTGTATTTGCTGCGCACTTGTTCCTTGCACGCAACGCACATATCGTTCTACCATGACGCGTACGTGATAGTCATCACCTGGCCCGAGAAACTCGCGTCCGGCAATAGTGCAGAAGGAGTCGGTTGTGGTCACAGGTGTCACCGGCAAAGAGGCGAAGGACTGGGCGTCGGAGCACCTGTGGGGCAACTGCAGTTCGCTCTACACCCCGTTCTGCGGCCTCGACGGCGACGAAATCGACTACGCGGCACTGCGTGCGTTGGTACGGCACTGCCTGGTCGAGCTGGACCAGGACGGTATTTGGCTTACCGGCGGCATCGCCGAATTCTGGTCACTGACCACCGACGAACTCAAAGAAGTAGTCCGCGTCGCCATCGAGGAGGCCCGCCGGGTCAAACCCCACGCGCTGGTGCAGGTGATGTCGAGCACCGACACCGCCAAGCAGGCCGTCGAGCTCACGCTGAACGCCCAAGAGCTGGGCGCCGACATCTGCTACATCCTGACGCCCTATTTCGAATGCTCCGGCAAGCCCGGTGTGCTGGAATACCTGCGCTACGTCGCCGACCGCACCGACATGCCGCTGGGCTTCTTCAACTCCCACTCGACCGGGCTGGTCCTCACCCCCGAGGAATGCGTCGAGCTCTACCGTGAGATCCCGGCACTGTGCGGACTGAAGAACGGGCTGCTCGACGCGGAGCACAGCCTCGCGATTCACAAGCTGGCCCCGGAAATGGTGTTGTGGGAAGCGGCCGACGAGGCCGGGATCCGGTTGGGGATACCCCACCCGGGAGCGCTGGGCTCGGCGCTCTACCTCTACGAAAAGCCGGGCGCGCTGCTGTTCAGCGAGTGGCGAGCGCTGCTGGTGCAAGGCGATTTCGAGCGCGCCGACACCTTCGCGGCCGAGACCGGTTTGACCGCCATGCGCGAGGCGAGCCGCCGCTATCAATCCCATCCCGCCCGCCCCGGAATGTTCACGCACTGGGGAGCCGGGTTCAAATTCGGCGCCTCGTTGCTCGGACTCCCCGTCGGCGACCACCCCGCCCGGCCGCCGCAAACTGCGTTCCCCGACGACCTGAAGCAGCCGATCCGTCAGGCCTATGTCGCCTCTGGGTTCATCGAGTCCTGAGAACGGAGAGCGGTAGTGGAGGTGCGCGAATTTCGCGCCGGGGTGCGAGCCTGGATCGACGAGGTAGGAGAGCCGCTGGTCCCCGCGATCGAGGACCGAAGTGTTGACGCCCAGCTGAACCACCAACGTCGAGTGCAGCGGCTACTTTTCGACGCCGGGTGGATGCGCTGGGGATGGCCGACCCGGCTCGGTGGCCTGGGGGGCTCGCCGATCCTGCGCGCCGTCCTCGGCGAGGAGCTCACCAGCCGAGCACTGGTGCACACCACATCCTGGTCGATGCACGAAGTGCTCGGGCCGGCGGTGGCCGAGTTCGGCCGGCCCGAACTGGTCGAGGAGATCTTCCCGCGACTGTTACGCGGCGAAGAGTTCTGGTGTCAGGGATTCTCCGAGCCCGACGCCGGCAGCGACCTGGGATCGATGCGGACGACCGCGCGCCCGCGCCCCGACGGCTGGCTGATCAATGGCGAGAAATTATGGACCAGCTGGGCGCACCACGCCACCCGATGCATCGTGTTGGCCCGCACGGGCGGACCCGGATCGCGGGGTATCAGCGCATTTCTGGTGGACATGGACACGCCGGGGGTGACCGCGAGTCCACTCGAGACGATGGCCGGTGTCGACGAATTCTGCTCGACGTCGTTCGTCGACGTTGAGGTCCCCGCGCAGCGCCTGCTCGGTGAGCTCGACGCCGGCTGGCGGGTCGCACAGTTCATCTTGTCCTGTGAACGCGGCCCGATCTTCTGGCAGCGCGGTGCCTGGCTCGCCCACCATCTCCGTCTGCTCCTCGACACCGCACGCGATGGAGCGTCCGCGTCGGCGCTCGGCGAGGCCTATCAACTGTTGTGGGCCTTCCGCGCCACCTCAAAGAACACGCAGGACCGCATCGCTGCGGGTGATCTGCCCGGACCGGAAGCCTCGGTGGACAAGATCATGATCGCCGCCGCCGATCAGGCCGTATTCGACGCGGCGCGCGAGCTACTGCGCGGCGGCATGGAAATCGATGACACCGCGCGCAGCCGGGCATGGCGCCGCGAATGGGCCTACTCGCGCGCCGCCACCATCTACGGGGGCACCAGTGAAATTCAGAAAGACATCGTGGCTTCCCGGCTGCTCGGATTGCCGAGAAGCGCGTGACTGAGGCCCAAACCATCGACGCCGCCGAGCGGGCACTGCTGGCGACGACGATCCGCGGACTGGCGGAGGAACTCGACGGAGCCGAGCTTGCGCAGGCACTCGATGCGTTCGGGTTCGCCGCCCTGCTCGCCGAGGCGCCCCGAGATGCGGTGTCGGCGCTGTTCACCGCGCTCGGTCGAACCGGATCGATGTCGACGTCGCTGCAGGATGTCCTGCTGCGACCGCTGGCCGAATACCTGCCTAGGGCGACGACAGGATGCAATGTCGTGCTGCCGGGCATCGGTGCCGATCTTGTCGGCGCGGCCGACGGCGAGCTGCTGGCGGTGCGTGGCCTGGTCATCGGGGCGCAGCCGGCCCCGAGATATCTGGCGCCGGTCGCGATCGGCGGTGAGCTGGCCTGGATTGGCCTGCAGGACTCCTCGGGGGTCTCGACCCGGCGGATCGATGGTCTTGATCCGGCATTGGCGATGACCGAAGTCACCGGCGTCGAGGTGCTGGCCGACGTGATCCTGGCGGGCGAGCAGGCCGTTGCGGCCTGGGATGCGGTGGCGACGGCAGGCCGGCTGGCACTGGGATATCAGATCATCGGTGCAGTCGGCCAGATGATTGACCTGGCCGTCGACCATGCCCGCAGCCGAGTGCAGTTCGGCCGGCCTATTGGCTCCTTTCAAGCGGTTCGCACTCGCCTGGCCGACGCATACGTCGCCCGCGAGGGCGCCGCCGCGGCCCTCGCGGCGGCCTGGGACGCGGACGACGCCGTTTTGGCGGGTCTGCTGGCGAAGTCGTTGGCGGGGCGTGCAGCCCGTATCGCCGCCACCCAGTGCCAGCAGGTGCTAGCGGGCATCGGCTTCACGGCCGAGCATCCCTTTCACCGCTTCTTGGCCCGCGCGCTGGTGTTGGATTCGGTGCTGGGTTCGGCCAGCGAACTGCCCACGGTGATCGGTGCCCATTTGATTTCGGTCGGGGCGATCCCCCGGCTGGTGGACCTGTGAGCGGCGGCGGCGATCCGTCCGGCACGGATGCCCATCCCGCGGTCGTCGTCGACCGTCTCGGGTCGGTGGCGTGCGTGACCTTGGCCCGGCCCGAGAAGGCCAACGCCATGGATACCGAGATCACCGATGCCCTGCTCGCGGCGATCCTGGCGCTGCGTGACGACCCTGACGTGCACGCGATGGTGCTCACCGGTCAGGGCGACGCGTTCAGCGCAGGCGGGGACTTCGAGACCATCCGCGCGATGCGCGATGACCGCTCTCTGCGCGACACCGTGCTGGCTGCCCACCAGGAGCTGTTCTGGGCAATGACGCGCCTGCCGTTTGCGACCGTCGCCGCCGTCAATGGCGCTACGGTCGGTGCCGGCGTCACGGTAGCGCTGCTGTGCGACCTGGTCGTGATGGCCGAAGACACCTTCCTCAGCGACCCCCGGGTCTCGCTCGGACTGCTCGACGGCGCCGGCGGGCTCGTGCTCTGGCCCCTGCTGACCAGCCTGTCCGCCGCCAAAGAACATCTACTCCTGGGAGACCGGGTCAGCGGCATCGAAGCCCATCGCCTGGGACTGGTGAACCGCGCGGTTCCCGCCCCCGACGTGTTGGAGGAGGCGCTGCAGCTGGCCGAGCGTCTCGGCGCGCTCCCACCGCAGGCCGTCCGGCAGGCGCGCCATCTCCTGAACTCGCACATCGATCGGGTTGCCGCGATCCTGCCGCACTGTGCCCGCGCCGAAAGCGAGTGCTTTGACACCGAGGAGCATCGGGTGTTGCTGGAGCGGCTGAGCGCACGAGTGGCAGCCAAGAACGCGAGTACCCCGTAATGGGCCGTGTCGCATTGGTCACGGGCGGCACTCGCGGGATAGGTCGTGCGATCACCGACCGGCTGACACACGCCGGTGTCGCGGTGGCGGCGGCGTACGCCCGCGACGACGTCGCCGCGCACGCAGTGCACGACGAGGCTGCGCGGTGCGGGGCCATCGTGACGCTGCATCAGGCCGATGTCGGGGAGCCGTCATCCTGCCAGCGGCTCGTTGCCGAGGTGCTCGAGCAGCACGGGCGGCTGGACTACTTAGTCAACAACGCCGGGATGGTCAACGAGCAACGGCTCAGCGAGGTCAGCCCCGAGGACTGGCAACGACAGCTCGCGGTCAACCTGTCGGCGGCGTTTTTCCTCAGCCAGGCCGCACTGGCGCACATGAGCCAGCAGCGTTTCGGGCGGGTGGTCAACATCGGCTCGGTCACGGCGCTGCTGGGCAGCCCGGTGCAGGTCGCCTACGGCGCGGCCAAGGGCGGCATCGTCGGCCTGACCAGATCCTGCGCCCGCGCCGTCGCCCGCAAGGGCATCACCGTGAACTGCGTGATCCCCGGCAGCTTCGACACCGATCTGTCGGCCGAGCTGGTGTACACCGACCGGGATACGGTGACGTCGATGATCCCGGTCGGGCGCTGGGGCCGTCCCGAGGAGCTGGCGCACGCCGTCGCGTTTCTGCTCGACGACCTTGCCTCCTACGTCACCGGCGCGGTCCTGACCGTCGACGGCGGAATGAGCATGGGTGGATGAGGATGAACCGAACTCGACTCACCGCAACCGATATCGTGGCGCCGCCGGTGGCTCCCGACCGCCTCGCCGAATACTGCCGCTTCGGCTACATCAGCGACCAGACGATTTCTGCGTCGGTCGTCCGTGCCGCCCGTCAGTGGGGCTCACAGCCGGCCATCATCGAAGGCGGCCATCAATTGACCTACCAGGAGCTGCTCGAGGTGGTCGAACGTGCCGCCGCGTGGCTGGGCGGAGTGGGTGTCGGGCCCGGTGACGTGGTCTGCTGGCAGACGCCGAATTGGTGGGAAGCTCACGTGCTGGGTCTGGCGGTGTGGCATGCCGGCGCGGTGAGCTGCCCGATCGCCCCGTTCTACCGGGAACACGAGCTGCGTCAGGTCATCGAGCAGGTACGGCCGGCGGCTGTGGTGACCACCGAGACGTTTCGCGGCTTCGCCCACGCCGAAGCGTTCGACGACCTGCTCGTGGGGGCCGGTCTCGCCGACGTCGCCCGCGTCGTGCTGCGGGGAACCCGGCCGGGCTGGTCGCCATTCGACGTGGTCGTCTCGCACGGTCACCGCCAAGAATCCGCCACCGTCGCGGCCGATGATCCCTGCCTGATCCTCTTCACTTCTGGGACCACTTCGGGCGCCAAGGCCGCGGTGCACTCGTCGCGCACGTTGCTGGCCGAAACCCGCCAGCTCGCTGGTGCGTGGGGCCTGTCGTGGGAGGACGTCGCCTACATGGCCGCCCCGCTGCAGCACATCACCGGTGTGCTCAACGCAATGACCATCCCGCTACTGGTCGGCGCGTCTGCGGTGCTGGCCGACCGGTGGGAAGCCGACGTCGCGGTGGCCGACATCATGCGTCACCGGGTGACGTATTCGGCCGGGGCGACGGTGTTCCTGCAGGAATTGACCGACGCCGCCCGCGCCGCCCGCGTGCACCTACCGCTGCGGATGTTCGCCTGCGGCGGGGCGGCGGTGCCGCGCGCGGTCATGGAACGCAGCGAAGAGCAAGGGATTCCGGCCGCGCGCGTGTACGGCATGACCGAGCTTCCGACCGTGACGGTGATGAACCGCGCGTATCCATTCGACCTGCGCGCCGAGACCGATGGCGCGATCGCCCCGGGGGTGCAGGTCCGGGTCGTCGGGACGGATGGCGAGCCGCTGGCCGCGGGCTGCGCAGGCGAACTGCTGGTGCGCGGACCGGAGCAGATGCTCGGCTACCTCGATCCTGACGCCAACCGGGCGGCCCTCGATGACGCGGGATGGTTCTCCACCGGGGATGTCGGCCTCGTCGACGGCGCCGGCTTCGTCACCATCACCGGGCGTGTCAAGGACGTCATAAACCGCGGCGGCGAGAAGTTCTCCGCCCGCGACATCGAAGACCTGCTCGTCAAGCACCCGGCAGTGCGCCACGCGGCCGTAGTGCCCGGACCCGACGCAAGGTTCGGCGAGGTGCCCGTGGCGTTCGTCGTGTTCGACCAGCCGGGCCAAGCGTCGGCCGAAGACCTGTCCCGTCACCTGCACGCCACCGGACTGGCTCGCCAAAAGACCCCCGTCGCATGGCATTTCGTGGATGCCTTGCCGATGACGCCGTCGGGCAAGGTCAAGAAGTTCGAGCTGGTCGCAACCACGAGCATGGAGGAAAGGCTGGGATGAATCTCGATCAATTTCGCGCCATGCTCACCCTGGGCGACGACACCGACGGCCGCACCGTGCTGCCCGTTCCGGACCCGGGCGTGGAGCGGATATTCGGCGGACAGATCATGGCTCAGCTCATCGTGGCCGCCGCACCGCCGGGATCGGCCAAGGCGGTGAAGTCACTGCAGATCGCGTTCCCCCGCGCCGGACGGGCCGCTGACCCGTTGTACCTGGACCTCGAGCAAACCCACGACGGCCGCTCGCTGGGGCATCGGCGTGCGGTGGCGTGGCAGGGCCAGGAGTCCCACCGCCGGGTGGTCGCGACCGCGTCGATCCTCGTCGACCGCGCCGACCCAACCGAGCAAGGGTATGACTACCAATACAGCGCCGCGGCGGCCGGTGATCCGATGGCCGCCAAACCCGTTGACTTCGCGGTGATCCCGGGCGAAGCCCGCCTGATCGGCGATGGCCTGGATGTCGAGGACGCCGTGGGCGCGGACCTGGCGTTCTGGATGCGCTGCCCGGACTTCACCGATACCGCGCTTGCCCAACCCGTCATTGCCTACATCTCGGACTGGCCGCTGATCGGCACCCTGCTGAAAGCCGTGCCCGGGGTCAGCCAGCGCGACGCCCACGTCAGCGTCCAAACCGGCGTGGTGACCCATTCGGTGTGGTTTCACCAGCCGTTCGACGTCGCACAGTGGCTGCGGGTGCAGATCCGTGGCGTGCGATTGGTGGGTGGCCGCGGCTTCGGCACCGGAGACGTTTACACCCAGTCCGGAACACATGTCGCGTCGTTCGCGCAGGAAAGCGTCGTGAGGACCCCCCCGAAAGGAATGCAGCCATGACAGCTCAACACTTCGTCCGCTATGAGGTCGACGATCGGGTCGCGGTCATCACCCTGGACCGCCCCGAGGCCGCCAACGCCCAGACCCCGGGCATCCTCAAGGATCTCGACGTTGCCTGGCGGCGCGCCGACGAGGCCTCCGAGGTTCGGGTCATCGTCCTACAGACCACCGGTAAGCACTTCTCCGCCGGGCACGACATGTCGGGCACCGATCCGTCGGCCGACGGGCGCAGCCTGAGTCCGCAGCGGACCGACGGCAAGCTGCTCGCGGAGACTTACTACGACTGGGAGACCCGCGGCTACCTGGAGTATGCGAAGCGCTGGCGCGACATCCCAAAGCCGTCCATCGCCGCGGTGCAGGGCAAGTGCATCGCGGCCGGGCTGATGCTGTGCTGGCCGTGCGATCTCATCGTCGCCGCGGACAACGCGCAGTTCTCCGACCCGGTCGGCCTGATGGGCATCATGGGCGTCGAATACCACGCCCACACTTGGGAACTCGGGCCACGGAAGGCGAAGGAGATGCTGTTCACCGCCGGTTCGGTGACGGCCGAGGAGGCGCTGCGATGCGGGATGGTCAACCACGTCGTACCGCTGGACGACTTGCGTTCCGCCACAATGGATCTCGCTCACCGCGTCGCTCAGACCGACCCCTGGGCGCTGCGAATGGCTAAGCGGGCGGTCAACCACACCCTGGACACCATGGGCTTCTCGACGGCGATCGCCTCATGTTTTGACATGCATCATCTCGGCCACACACGGGCGCTCGCTGCGACTAGCGGACAGACCGTCGTTATGGCCGACCTGGAACGGATGAAGGCCGCGGGCCGCAGCAAGTGATCAGGGGCGAAGGTAGGGGTCAGTTTGAATGAGCCTGGTCTGGGACGTGCGGCGCGTGCGGGTGGAAAGTTATGGCTGAGCGCTCACGAAGACGCCGCCCAGCCGCCCAAACACGCTGGCAGCGTCCATCGTTGGCAATGCTGCCGGGATCCGATCCCGCGCGGTGCGCTTACTTCTTCGCTGTTTCTTCTGTCCGGTCGACGATCTTGACGTCGATAGCGGCTTCCTCGCCGCGTCAACGCCCTTCTCCTTGCGGTTGGTTGGCTACAAAACACTGAACCCGCCTCACGGCATCGTTCGGCTTGACTCCCATATCGACCAACCTCAGAGCTATTTCGTCCGGGGAGACGCCCGAATTGAGATCCGTTGCGATCACAAGAATGCTGGGGAACCAATCTTCTACACTTACCCCCGGCGGTGGGGGCTTCGCGTCGCCTCCTAGGCATTGAACGTAACCGTTGATGCCAGTGTCAGCGTGAGCAGACGACGCCCCCATCAGCAAGCCCGGCGCGACGAGCAGAGCGGAGATGGCCATGCCGACCGCCGCAGCAACGTAGCTGGAACGCAAGCTCAAACATACCCGGATATCGATGGCTAACCGCCCTTCAGTCGTTTGCTGGCCGGTTGGCGGAACCCGCCGTAGCTGCCGGGCGTCTTCGCCCCCGAAGCGGACTTTCAAAATGACCCACCACCCAACAGCCTGACCAGCCCCTGGCGGTCGAGCTTGCCGGTCGGCAGCATTGGTAACTCGCTCTCGTCGAGGATCGCGATGACCATCGGCACCTTGAACCCGGAGAGGTTGGCGCGGGCGTGGGCGGCGACGGCGTCGGTGGACAGTCGGGCGCCGTGCGCCGGCACGACGGCTGCTCCGACGACCTCGCCGCGTACCGGATGGGGCAGGGCGACCACGAAGCTGTGCAGCACACCCGGCATGGCGTCCAGGACCGATTCGACCTCGGCCGGAGAAACATTGGACCCGGCGGTTTTGATGAGGGCGCTGGCGCGACCGGTGAAGTGCAAGTGCCCGGCGTCGTCGAACCATCCGCGGTCCCCGGTGTCGTACCAGCCGTCGGCGGTGAACACCTCGTGGCGTTCCTGTTTGTAGATCCCGCTCATCAGGATCTGGCCGCGCACTTGGATCTGGCCCTCTTGCCCTGGCGGCGCCTCAACGCCCGCGGTGTCCACGATTCGGTGTTGCACGAGCCCGGGCAGTGGGATCCCCCAGGAGCCGCGCCGTTGTGGGGGCAGCGGGGTGTCGGGCACCTCGACCATGGTGTGCGGGCCGCCGGTTTCGGTCATGCCGAGCAGGTTGGGGGTCAGTTCGGGTTCGCTGGGTCGGCGTTCGGGTGGCAGCGCCTGCAGCATGGTGCCGCCCCTGACGCTGGATAGGTCGCGCTTGGCGAAGTCGGGGTGGTCGGCCATGGCCTGACTGGCCTGTGCCCAGCACGAGATGAAGGTGGCCCGCTCCCGTTCGAGCAGCGCCAGTGTGGCACCGGGTTCGAAAACATCTTGGGCCAGGATCGCGGCTCCGGTCGAGAGTGCCTGCAGCACAACCATGGTCAGTCCGCCCACCCAGAAGAACGGCATGGGGGAGTAGATGCGGTCGGCGGGCGTGACTCCGCGGTGCTGAGCCAGGATGGCCGCGTGGCGCACCAGGCTGGCGTGGGTGTGCGCGACGGATTTCGGTAGTGCCGTAGTGCCCGATGTCGTGACCAGCACGAGCTCATCGGACGGTCGGACCTCCTGTTCGGCGGAACCTGTCAGCGGCGCGACCGGGCCGGTACTGCCCGGCCACGGCGTCGTCCACGCCCGGTCGCAGGCGGGCCAGACGTGCACCCGGCGCAGGTAGGGGACGGCGGCAAGGGCGATCGCCGCGTCACCGTCGGCCAGGCCGGGCAGCGCGTCGGCTACCCGCGTAACGAGGTCGTGGCTCGCGATCGACCGGCCCATCAGGAGCACCTGGGTGTCGGTGTGGCGCAGCAGCCTGGCGAGCTCGGCGCCCGGAGCGAATGTCGACAGCGGGACGGTGAGCGCGCCGATGCGTGCCGCGGCCAACCACGCGATGAGCCATTGGGCGCAGTTGGGGAACAGGATGCCGACGCGGGTTCCCTTGCCCACGCCTGAGGCCAACAGCGCGTCGGCCAGTGTTCTGGACTGCGCGTCGGCCTCCGCAAAAGTCAGCCGCTCCTCGTCGGTGACCAGGAACTCGCCGTCAGGCTTCGTGCGCCGCCGTGACAGCAGCTCGGGGACACTGCCCGGCAGGCCGGGGGGTGCCGGATCGTCCGACGCGGTCTGCGCCGCGCCCATCAGCCGACGTGCACCGGGACGTGCGAATAGCCGGCGACGTTGGACATCGTCACCCGCCGCAACCCGTCGGTGTTCACCGTGAAGCGCGGCCAGTGCTCGCGGATTGCGTGCAACGCCACCCGAGTCTCGAGCCGCGCTAGCCAGGAGCCCAGGCAGCTGTGGGCGCCGTATCCGAAAGCCAGGGTGGTGGAGCCGCCCCGCCTGATGTCGAACGCGTCGGGTTGGTCGTAGGCTCGCGGGTCGCGGGTCGCGGCCCCGGTAACCAGCAGCGTCGGAGATCCGGCCGGAATGGTGCCGCCGTCGAGTACCACATCACGGGTGGCGAACCGGCCCTGATACTGCGAGGGCGGGTTGAGCCGCAGCATCTCCTCGATGGCTCCCGGGATCACGCCGGGGTCGGCGAGCACCAGCTCCCACTGCTCGGGATTGTGGTGGAAGGCCACAACTCCGTTGCCCACCAGCTTGGTGACCGTTTCGCTGCCCGCCGCCGCGATCAGCACCGCGAACG
Organism: Mycobacterium sp. SMC-2; assembly: GCF_025263485.1. Classification (NCBI taxonomy): domain Bacteria; kingdom Bacillati; phylum Actinomycetota; class Actinomycetes; order Mycobacteriales; family Mycobacteriaceae; genus Mycobacterium; species Mycobacterium sp. SMC-2. The sequence continues at coordinate 5,613,886 of NZ_CP079863.1, read as the reverse complement.
TGGCGATGTCCTCGTCGGTGAGCCGATGCGTCACCCCGGACTCGTCCTCATAGGTCGCGTCCACCAGCCTGCTGATGATCAGGTCGTCGGGCTGGCGGCGTTTCTGTTTGGACAGCTGCAGGAAGTAAGCGTTCATCGCCATCGAGTCGGCGACGCCACTTTCGGTGGCGAAGGGGTTGTTCGGCTCGCGGTGCAGGAACCCGTCGGTCCAATGCCGGATCTGCTGGCGCTCTCCCGGGGGGACGCCGAGCATCGAGGAGATGATTTCGACCGGGAACAGCGCCGCGAAGTCGGCCACGATGTCGAAATCGTCTTCGCCCTTCAAAGCGTCGACGTAGGACGTCACGACGTCGGTCACCAGCGGCTCCAGGTTGGCGATCGCCGCCTTGGTGAAGACCTGGCGGACCAGCTTGCGAAGCAGTTCGTGTTCCGGGGGATCCATGAGGATCAACATCTTGAGCTCGTCGAACCTGCGGCGCATCGACAGTGCGTCCAGGGTGACCCCGTAGGCGCTGCTGAATGTCTCCCAATCGCGGTGGGCGGCAACGACATCCTCATTCCGGGTCAGGGCATAGAAATCCCACCGCTCGCTGTAGTACACCGGCGCCTCGTCGCGCATCCAACGGTAGGTCTCGTAGGGGTCGTCGAAGAAGCTGTCGGAGTACGGGTCGAACTCCATCGGGGAGCCATCCTCGCGTGGTTTGGTGGCCGATCCCGCACCGTGGTCGGTCGACATCTCAGGCGTCTATCCGCATCATGTTCGACAGGGTGCCGCCCATCACCATGGCGATCTCGGCGTCGCTCAGCTCCGGGTGACGGTCGGGGTAGCTGAGCGGGTCGGCCAGTCCCTCCGGATGCGGGTAGTCGGAGCCGAAGAACAGGTGATCGATCGGCACCAGCTTCGCGAGTTCGGCCACGTTCTCCTCCCAGAACGGATTGAAGTAAATGCAGCGGTGGATGGCCTCGACCGGATCCTCGCTGTAGAGCTGCGGCATCTTCTTGCGGGTGTCCCTGAGGTTCTCCAGCAGCCGCGGCAACCAGGTAGTTCCGTTCTCCACCATGCCGATCCGGAGCTCCGGGAACCGCGTCAGCAGTCCGTGGCAGGCCAGCGCCGCGACCGCGTCCTCGGCCGGGTTGCGAGCCAGGCTGTAGTAGGAGCGGAACGGCGAAGGCTGGAACGGCCGGAACTCGCCGGAACCCTCCCAGTCGTTGGCGTACCGGGAATACCCGCTGTCGGAGGCGTGCATGATGACCAGCACGCCGGTCTCGACGACCCGCTTCCAGAACAGGTCGAATTCGGGCAACGCGAACGACCGCGGGCCGTGCAGCCCGGGTACCGGCGCCGGCCGGATCAGGATGGCGCGCGCACCGCGCTCGACCACCCAGTTCAGTTCGTCGATGGCCTTCTCCACGATCGGCAGGGTGATGATTGGCGTGGTGAAGATGCGGCCCTTGTAATCGAACTGCCAGGTCTCGTGCAACCACTGGTTCAGGGCGTGAATGATCGTGTGAGTCGCCTCGGGGTGCTCGCGGAAGCGTTCTTCCACCAGGCTCGCCAGCGTCGGGTACATCATCGACTTGTCGATGCCCTGTTCGTCGAGCAGCGCCAGGCGGGGCGCTGGTTCACGGAACGCAGGAATCGACTCGATCGCTTTCCCCAGAATCTCGCGGTGCGGTTTGCCTTCGGGATTGCCGTTGTGGAAGTAGTCCTCCTGGGCTCCCGGCGCAGCGACCTTGTCGAAGGTCGGGTTGGGGATGTAGTCGCTGATCTGTCCCAGGGTGGCGATCTTGGTGCGTCCATCCACTTCCACGTACCGGATTGCGCCGTGGTACTCCGGCGGCAGGAACTGGGTGAGCGCATCGCGTGTCTCGTACATGTGGTTATCACCATCGAAGACCGGAAATCCCAATCGCGACGTCATTGAACTCCTCCTCGTGCGCGGCCAAGCATGCGATGCCGAATGGCCCCACTCAACCAATGTGACAATTAGGTGTTGCGATTGACTCTAGCATTGAGTGCAGAAAAAGAGGATATAAGTTTACTTTTTCGTCGTGCTTCAGTCCGCGACCCGGTAACGTTCCTTCTGCGACGGTGCTTGCGTGTTGCCGAATGTCGAGCATTGTCACGATCGCCAGGAGGAATTAGGTGGATCTATCGCTGACGCGGGAGCAACGCGCGGTCCGGGACGCGTTCGCGGCCTTGTTCAGGAAACAGGCCACGCCACAGCGGGTGCGTAGCGGAGAGCCCACCGGTTTCGACCCGCTGCTCTGGCGGCATTACGCCGATATAGGTGCGCTGGGTATCGGAGTGCCCTCGGACTGTGGGGGCGGAGACGGCGGCCTCCTCGAACTGGCCTTGGTGGCCGAAGAAGCCGGCCGACGCCTCGCCCCGATCCCCATCGCCGAGACCGCGGCCGCGGCCCGAGTGTTGGGTCGCCTGCGCGAGAAGGAACTGCTGGTAACGGTCCTGAGCGGATCGGTCATCGTGTCACTAGCCACCCAGCCCGGCTCGGCCACGCCCCAGTGGTTAGTCGACGGTGCAATCGCGGACGCTGTGCTGGTTCTCGACGGAGACTCATTGATGTACGTGCGCCGCCCGGACGGCCTGCCCAAGACCGCACACCGCAACCTCGGCGGACTGTCGCTGGCCCAGTGGCACACCCCGGGCGCAACCACCGTCCTCACCGAGGGCAGCGAGGCGCGCGCGATCTTCGACACCGCGGTCGACGAGGTACGCGTGCTGCGCGCGGCGGCGCTGGTCGGGTTGGCCTTCGAGGCCGTAGCGATCGGCTCCCGGTACGCGATCGTGCGCGAGGCGTTCGGCCAGCCCATCGGCATGTACCAAGCGGTCGCGCATCCGTTCGCCGACGCGGTCACCGCCCTGGATGGTGCCCAGCTACTGGTCCGCAAGGCCTGCTGGGCAATGGATTCCACGCAGGACGACGCCGCCGCGTTGGCGGCGATGGCGTTCGTGTTCGCCGCCGAAACGGCCTACCACGCGGCGACGCACAGCCTGCACGTCCACGGCGGATACGGGTTCATGGAGGAATACGACATCCAGCTGTACTACCGCAGAGCCAAAGCGTGGGCGGCGGCGTTCGCCGACCCGCGGCGCGAGCTGCTCACTGTTGCGGACCGGCGGTTCGGCCCCGTGACGACCGAGGGTCGGTGACGCGATGGACTTCAGCGAACCTGAGAACTCGGCCCGAATTCGGCGCGAGGCGGAAGAATTCACCGCCGAACATGTCACCCGCGACGTCATCGAACACGAGCGCCGGACCGGCGACGGCGTTGATCGCGCGCTAACCCGCAAGCTGGGAGAGCGCGGCTGGATCGCCTCGGGGTGGCCGGTTGCCGAGGGCGGCGCCGGAATGGATCCGTTCGAGGCGGCCGCGCTGTGGAACGCATTGCGCAAAGGGGGAGTGCCGACCGCCGGCCCCGGAACGACCATGCTGCCGGCCAATGCCATCCGCGCCACCGGTTCGGCGGAACTCAAAGCCAGAATCCTGCCAGGCGTCGCCGCCGGTGAGATCCTGATCTGCCTGGGCTACACCGAGCCGGCAGGCGGCTCGGATGTGTTCGCGTGCGCGACCCGGTCTCAGCGCGATGGCGACGAGTGGATTGTCAACGGGCAGAAGATCTTCACGACGTTCGCCCATCTTGCCGACTACTGCTTCCTGCTCACCCGCTCGCAGCCCGGATCGGTGGGACCGCGGGCCCTGACGATGCTGCTGGTACCGCTGGATACGCCAGGTATCGAGATCCAGGCGGTGCACACCATGGGTCACGAGCGCACCAACATCGTGTTCTACAACGATGTGCGGGTTGCCGACGCGAACCGCGTCGGTGAGGCGCACGAGGGCTTCGCGGTGATGCGGGCCGCGCTCGAGGCCGAGCAGAATGTTGCCCCCGGTTCGCGCACGGGGTGGGTCGCTGACGATGCACTGGAGTTCGCCCGCACGCACCGCGGACCCGACGGCGCCAAGCTGATCACCGATGTCCTGGTCCGCGAGCGCCTGGCCCGGATGGCGATGGAGGCCGAGGTGGCGGACCTGCTGGACTTGCGGGTGGCCTTCCTGGATGCCGAGGGGGACAAGCCGGGACCGGTATCGGCCTTATTCGGTCCGGAAAGCTATGTGCGCGCGTCGGCCGCGGCGATCGACATCAGCGGGGCCGCAGGGATGATCGACTGGACCGATCCGCAGAGCGCGGTAGACGGCGCCTTGGACGCGCACTACCGGAGTGCGGTCGCGACAACGATTTACGGCGGGTCCAGTGAGGTGCTGCGCAGCCTCATCGTGGAGAACCGGCTGGGATTTCCGCGCAGCCGTCCTCGGCGGTGACGTGCGCGCCACCCGGACAACACGCTGAGAAGGCAACGCGCTCAGAGGAAGTCACTGCCACCGTCGACGTTGATGTGAGTGCCGGTCATATACGTGTTGTCCGGTGACGCGCAGAACGCGATGACGGCGGCAACCTCGTGAGGCAGCCCGAGCCGGCCCAAATCCACCGACATGCCGTGACCGCGCCCCAGCAGTCCGAAGGCACCCACGGGGTCATCCGTCGCGATCCCGGCGGAGGCGAGCACCGGCCGTGCCCAGTCGGTGAGAATCGGACCCGGGGCGACGGCGTTGACCAAGATGGCATCGCTGGCGAGACTGCGGGCGAGGTTCTTCGTCACGCTGAGTAGCGCGCTCTTGGCCGCGGTGTAGCTCACCAACCCCGCCGACTGGTGCTGCACTGACATCGCGGTCACGTTGACCACTCGGGCCCACTCAGCGGCTCGCAGCAACGGCAAGGCCGCACGCACACATCGAACCGCGGACAACACCCCCTGGTCGAATGCCGCCATCCACTGCGCGTCGCTCAGGTCCTGAAAGCGACCCGCCCCGGTCGGACCGGCGGCATTGACCAGCACATTGAGTCCGCCCCACCGCACGCCAACCATCGCAAAGACGGCGTCGACCTCCGACGCCGAGCTCAGATCCGCGTTCAACGTCAGCACTTCCGGGCTGCCGGCGTTCGCCAATGCCGTGGCGGTCTCCGTCAGCCGGGCTTTGTCCCTGCCGATGACGCCGACCCGCGCGCCCTGTTCGGCGAGGCACACCGCGGTCGCGAGTCCGATGCCGCGGGTGCCCCCCGCGATCACCGCGGTGGCATCGGCGAACCCAAGATCCACGATGCTCTCCTGTCACTTCGGCGCGAACCGTTGGCCGGCGTCGAGGCGGATGGTCGCGCCGTTGAGCATCTGGTTCTCGACGATGGCGAGCGCCAGGGCGGCGTACTCATCGGGCCGGCCCATCCGATGCGGGAAGGCCGCGTCGCGGGTCAGCTCATCGGCCATCGCCTCGGGAATTCGCGACGTGATCCCGGTCGCGAACAGGCTCGGCGCGATTGCGGTGACCCGAATGCCGAGTTTGCCGAGATCGCGGGCCATGGTCAGGGCCATGCCGGTGATGGCGGCCTTCGCGGCACTGTAGGCGACCTGGCCGATCTGCCCTTCGAACGCCGCGATCGAGGAGGTGTTGACGATTACGCCGCGTTCGTCGTCGTCGGGCTCGTTGCGACTCATGTGCCAAGCCTGTAATCGGTTCAGATTGAAGGTGGCGATCAGGTTGAGCTCGATGACGGACCTGAAGGCGTCCAGGGAGTGAGGCCCGCTCTTGGACAGCGTGCGCGCCGAGACCCCGCCCCCCGCTGTGTTGATCGCGATGTGCAGGGCTCCCAGGTCTTCCACGGCCGCTTCCAGCGCGGCCTCCACGCCGTCGCTGTCGGTCACGTCGCACGGGTGAAACGACGCGCTAGCGCCCAGTTCCTTGGCCACGGCGGCGCCGTCCGCCGTCGGCAGGTCCAGCACGGCTACTCGTGCGCCCCGCTCTGCCAGCCGTTCGGCGGTCGCCCGTCCCATGCCCGAGGCGCCCCCGACGACCACCGCGGCGCTGTCCTTGACCTTCACACCAACCCCTGTCTGCGGTCACGACTGATTGTCCTCCTACGAGGTCATCACAGTACAGATAAGTAGAGTAACGCTCTACTGCTATGACTGATCATATATTCGTAATCTGTTACGGTTCGTGTCGGTTGTCGTCGGTTGTGAGCGGAGGTGTGATGACAGAGCCCGGCCCCGGCGAGCAGGTTGTGCGGCCCTTGCCCCAAGCGAGCATCGACAGCGAAGCGTTCTGGGCAAGCGGAGCCGACGGGCGGCTTCGGATCGCCCAATGCCAGGCGTGCAGCCGGTACCACCACCCCCCGCTTCCCGTCTGTCCGCACTGCCGCAGCGTTGAGGTAACAATGACGCCGGTGTCGGGACGCGCGACAGTCGCCGGTTTCACCGTGAACCATCAGCAGTGGCTGCCGCGCTTCCCGCCGCCCTATGTCGTCGCCGTCGTCGCTATCGCCGAAGACCCGTCGGCCCGGCTCACCACGAACATCGTCGGCTGCGAGCCCGAACACGTCGCCATCGGCCTGCGGGTCAAGGTGGTGTTCGAGCAGCAGGACGATATCTGGATTCCACTGTTCGAGCCGGATTCCGAGGCCGCCGATGCCGGCCCGGTCCCCGGGCCCCGTGATCTCACTCGCGACGTGCGGCCCATGTCGTCCACCCGCAAGTTCGAAGACAAGGTGGCGCTCACCGGGGTCGGCAGCTCGACGATCGGGCGTCGCCTCATGGTCGATCCGCTGTCACTGACCGTGACGGCGTGCCTGCGCGCTGTGGCCGACGCCGGCCTAACGCTGGACGACATCGGCGGCTTGGCCACCTATCCGGGCGGACTTGCCGGGGGGATGTCGGAGGGCGGGGTCACCGCGGTCGAGGAGGCGTTGCGCATTCGGCCCACCTGGATTGCGGGTGGGGCTGAAGTTCCCGGGCCCAGCGGCAGCGTCGTTTCCGGCATGCTCGCCGTCGCCGCCGGACTGTGCCGGCACGTGTTGTGCTTTCGGACAGTCTGGGAATCGACTCATACCGCCCTGGCCAGGCGCGCGAAGTCCGTGGGAGGGCACAGCCGGGCGTCGGGCATGTTCGAGTGGCGCGCGCCGTTCGGCGCCATGTCGGCAGCCAACTGGATCGGGGTCAACGCTTCGCACTACTTCTGGCGCTACGGTGGCGACCGCGCTTCGACGCTGGCCCCCATCGCCCTGACGGCTCGCGCGAATGCTTCACGGAATCCGGCGGCGATCTACCGCGATCCCCTCACCCTGGACGACTATCTGTCGGCGCGGATGATCAGCTCGCCGTTCGGCCTCTACGACTGCGACGTGCCGTGCGATGGGGCGATCGCGGTGATCGTGTCATCGATTGACACCGCGGTGGACCGCCCGAAACCTCCGGTGCTGGTTGAAGCGGTCGGTACCCAGGTGCTCGACCGGATCTCTTGGGACCAGGACACTCTCACGCACGAACCGCAGGTGTTTGGTCCCGCGACGCATCTGTGGACCAGAACCAGCCTGCGGCCCGACGATGTCGACGTCGCCGAGCTCTACGACGGATTCACCTTCAACGCCGTCTCGTGGCTGGAGGCGCTCGGGTTCTGCGGTCTCGGTGAGGCCGGGGATTTCCTCGACGGCGGAACGACGATCGCGCTGGACGGGAAGTTGCCGCTGAATACCCACGGCGGTCAGTTGTCGGCCGGACGGACCCACGGCTTCGGCTTTTTGGCCGAGGCCATCGCGCAACTGCGCGGCGAGGCGGCCGAGCGACAGGTCGCCAACGCCCAGGTTGCGGTCGTCACTACCGGGGGCGGAACGCCCGGTGGGGCGCTGCTGCTGCGACGGGGGAACTGATGCGGAGGACGGACGGATGAAGCTGGAACAGGATCCGGAGATCGAGGGTTTCCGCGCCGAGGTGAGAGATTTCCTCGAGAAGCACCGCCCGCCGGTGCGCACGATGGGTAAAGCGGGGGTGCGTGCGCCCGACTCCGAGGACATTCCCGCCCTGCGGACATGGACCGCCCAGCTGTTCGAGGCCGGATATGTGGGCGCTGACTGGCCCGTCGAATGGGGCGGTGTCGGCACCAAAGACGCACTCCGCGCGACCGTCGTCGGCGAAGAAATGGCGCGGGCTCGGGTGCCCACGCCGATCGGCGCCGGCCTGCTGGCCGCCGCGGCCCTCATCCACTGCGGGCGGCCCGACCAGCAGAGGCGCTACCTGCCCCGGATCCGGACCGGCGAGGACATCTGGTGCCAGCTATTCAGCGAGCCCAGCGCCGGCAGCGACCTGGCGAGTCTGGCCACCCGCGCGCGTCGCGACGGCGATGACTTCGTCGTCGACGGTCAAAAGGTCTGGACCACCAACGGCCAACACGCGCAACTCGGCTACCTGTTGGCGCGAACCAACCCCGATGCGCCCAAGCACGCCGGCATCACCGCGTTCGTCCTGGACATGACGAGCCCGGGCGTCGACGTGCGGCCACTGCGTGAGATCACCGGCACCAGCGACTTCAACGAAGTCTTCTTCGATGGTGTGCGGATACCCGCGGACAACGTGCTCGGCGGCGTCGACCAAGGCTGGAAGGTCGCCACCACCAGCCTCGTCGAGGAGCGCTCCAGTGTGGGCGCCGCGGGCATCATCCAGTTGCGTGCGGTGCGCGATGCGGTGGCGATGGCACGGTCGCTGCGACGCGGATCCGCCCCAGCGCTGGACAGTGATGCCGTCCGCCAAGACATTGGTCGGCTCTACACGGCCGCGCGGGTCAGCGTTCGGCTGGGCCAATACAACTTGTCGCGCGCGTTGAGTGGCGAATCCGATCCCGGCGACGCTCCGCTGGCCAAGGTGCTCTACAGCGAGACCAATCTCGCGCTCACCGAGTTCGGGCTCGGGCTGCAGGGCACCGATGCGCTGCTCACCGAAGACGACCCCGAGGCGATCGCGGGCGGCTGGTGGCAGGACGCCTTCCTTTATTCGCGGGCACTGACAATCGCCGGTGGTGCCAACGAGGTATTGCGCAACATGATCGCCGAGCGCTCGCTTGGATTGCCCAGGGAACCGCGCGGTTCTTGACGTCTCCGGAGGTAAGTCGTGGATTTCACCATGAGTGATGAACAACGGATGCTCCTGGAAAGCAGCCGCAAGTTGCTGGCACGCGAATCGCCGATCAGTCGCGTGCGCGAACTCGCCGATCAGGATGAGCACGGCTACGACGACCGCGTGTGGCAGTTGGGCGCGGAACTGGGATGGGCCGGGCTACTCATCGCCGAGGAGTATGACGGTTTGGGGCGGGATCTGGTGGACGTCGCGCTGATCGCCGAGGAACATGGTAGGAGGGTGCAGCCGGGCCCGCTCATCGGTAATGCCCTTGCGGCAGTGGCGATCTCACAGTCGGGACGCCACGACCTGTGCTCGGAGATATTGCCGCTGCTGGCCGGTGGCCGGGGTGTCGCAGCGTGGGCCTTCGCGGAGTCGCGCCAGCCGTGGGACGCCGACGAAGTGGGCGCGGTGGCTACCGAACACGCCGGGGGCTTCCGGCTGCGCGGCATCAAGGTCGCCGTGCAGGACGCCGACGGCGCGGGCTGGATTGTGGTCACCGCCCAACTGGGGGGTCGCCTGGCGCAATTCCTCGTCGACGGACGGGCCGCGGGGATCGGTATGCGGCGACAGCGCACCCTCGACATCACCCGGCGCCTCGACGAGGTCGAGTTCGACGATGTAGCGGTACCGTTGTCGGCGCTGCTGCACGCAGGCGAGGCGGCGGAAGCGGCGGTGGCGCACCAAAATCGTTGTGGCGCAGTTCTCGTCAGCGCCGACAATGTCGGTGTCGGTGAAGCCGTGTTGGAGATGACCGTCCAGTACGCAAAGCTGCGGGTGCAGTTCGGGCGCCCTATCGGTAGCTTCCAGGCCGTTAAACACAAGTGCGCGACGATGCGGATGTGGCTGCAAGCCTCGAAGGCCGCGACCTATTACGCGGCGATGGCCGTGGCTGCCGATGCGGATGATGCCGAGGAAGCCGCCAGCGTCGCCAAGGCTTACACCTCTGCGGCAATCGCCGCTCTGACCAGCGAAGCCCTTCAGGTGCACGGCGGTATCGGCTTCACGTGGGAACACGACCTGCATCTCTACCACCGCCGGGCCAAGGCGAACCAAGTCCTATTCGGTGATCCCTACCTGCACCACGAGCGGCTCGCGGCGGCGCTGGAAAAGGCGACCGCCTAGCCGATAGTGCGCTGGCCGAACTGGCGCGCCAGCCAGTCCGCGCTGTCGCGTGCCGCGGTTCGAGCCACCGCGGTGTCGGCGAACATGTCGAAGCCATGCACGGCGCCCGCGTAGACGTGCAGTTCGGTGGGTACCGCCGCCCGGCACAGTCGCGCCGCGAAGTCGATCGACTCATCACGCAGGCAGTCGGCCGTGCCGACACCAATGAAAGTCGATGGCAGACCACTTAATTCGGTCGCCCGCGCCGGCGCCGCATCTCCTGGCACGTCTTCGGTGCGATACCGGTCACCGAGGTAACTGCGCCAGCCGAACGCGTTGGATTCCCGGGTCCAAACTGGCAATCCTTCGAGCTGGCTCGACGTGGTGAGGCCGCGGTCATCGAGCATCGGATACTCCAGGTATTGGAATGCCAAGGGGACGTTCGCGCCGTCGCGGCACCGCAGGGCCAGGCCGGCAACGAGTGCCCCACCGGCACTGCGTCCGCCGATCCCGATCCGCTGCCGGTCGATGCGGAGATCATCGGCGTGCTCGACGATGAACCGCAACCCGGCCTCGCAGTCGTCCAGCGGTGCGGGGTAGGAAGCTTCGGGTGCCAGCCGGTATTCGACGCTGATGCAGACACAACCCAATGAGCGGGACCACTCGATCAGGCGCGCATCGTCCATGTGCCGGTTGCCGATCACCATCCCACCGCCGTGCATCCAGTACAGGACGGGCGGCTCGTTGGCGGATTCGACGGGTCGCAGCACGGACAGCGCGATACCACCTGCTTCTGTGGTGAGTTCGATGCGCTCGACGTCGGGTGCGGACTGTGGCTCGAACATCGACCCGCTGCGCATGGCCGGAAGTTTGTCGAGCGAGAAGTCGAAATCCGGAAATCCGTGCAGGCTTTCGCTGATCTCCGGGTCGATCCAGGTCGCTCCGATCGCCGCCATCAACTAACACCCGCAAGGTGCTTGCCCGCGCCCACCAGTCCACCGTCGACGCGGATGTCGCAGCCGGAGATGAACGCCGCGGCATCGGACTCCAGGAAGGCCACCGTGGCGGCGATGTCCTCGGGCCGCCCTGGCAGCGGCCGGTCCGGACGTTTTACCGGGGTCACCTCGATCATGACCGGGATGATCTCCTGACGATCCAGTTCCAGCCTGCCCATCGGTGTGTCGATCAGGCCGGGCGAGATCGCGACGGTGCGTCCGCCCATTTTGCCCCACGGCGTGGCCAGCCGTTCCGCTAGCCGGGTCACGCCGCGTTTGGCCAGGACATAGGCCGTGGCACTGTCGAGCGCCTTGCCCAGGGCCTGTTCGATGGCAGCGAGGAACCCGTCGGCCAGCGGATCGTCCAGCAACGGTTCGACGGCGGCGGGAACGTCGCTGTAGCCCGCGATCGATCCGATCAGGACCGCGGAACTGCCCGGGTTAACCAACGAGAACAAGGCGTCAGTGATGCGCACCGATCCGGCCAGATCGACGTCGAGCACTGTCGCCGCATCGGCCATTTCCGGTGACATACCCGCGGTGTGCACGAGGCAGCGCAGACGCCCAAGCTCGCGTACCCGATCGGCGACCGCGGCGACGTCGGCGGGGGAGGTCACGTTGCAGCGCAGCGTCTCGACGTCAGCCCCATGTCCGCTCAGGGCCTTGCGCGCCTGCTCGAGGAGATCCTCGCGCACGTCCACGAGCAGCAGACGGCCACGATCGACCAGTGCGCGGGCGCAGGCCAGCCCCATACCGCCCGCACCCCCGGTGATCACCAGAACGTTGTCCACAGTCATCCGGCTCCTCTCATCGGCGGATCACCACCGGCCCAGCCGCCCGACGAATCCGTCGACAAGCGGCAGCGTGTCATACACGTAACTTAAAGCATGCGATAAAAGAGACCTAGGTTGTCCCAAAAAGAATGTGATGGTCTACTCGACTTATGAAGGTGACAGTCGACCCCGATCTCTGTGAAGTCAATGGATTATGCGTGCTAGCGGCCCCCGAGGTGTTCGATCTTGTCGATGACGACGTCGTCGACATCCTGCTTCCAGAACCGCCGTCCGACATGGAGTCGGCCGTCGCCGACGCAGTGATCGCCTGCCCTAAGCAGGCATTGCGACTATTTACGGACTGATGCCAGCGCCGAATGCAGCACCCTGAATGCACATCTAGATTGCAGAATCTGAACTTATCGTTCTACTCTGAGGGAAGTCGGCTTACGGCTGACGTGAGAGCGTGTTTACCCGCCTGTGCCATGAGGAGTCCCTATGCTGCCCGACGACGCCAAGATCATCTCCGTCGACGACCACGTCATCGAACACCCCCGAGTGTGGCTGGATCGCGTGCCCGCCAAGTACGCCGAGGTGGCTCCGCGCATCGTCAAGCTGCCCGACGGCAACGACACCTGGCTCTATGAGGGCAGTAAGTCCGGGAACTTTGCCCTCAACGCCGTTGCGGGCAAGCATCCCCGCGACTTCGGGATGGACCCGCGCAGCTACGACGACATGTTGCCCGGGTGTCATGACATCGCCGACCGCATCAAGGACATGAACATCGAGGGCGTGTGGGCGCAGCTGTGTTTCCCCAACTTCGGCGGATTCGCCGGCAGCACATTTCACAAGGCCAAGGACAAGGACTTCGCGAAGCTGTGCATCAGCGCCTACAACGACTTCATCCTCGACGAATGGTGCGCCTACGCCCCCGAACGTCAGATCCCGCTGATGATGGTTCCGTTCTGGGATATCGAGGCCTCGGTCGCCGAAGTCGAGCGCACTGCGGCCAAGGGCGCGAAGTCCATCTCCTTCATCGAGGCGCCGCACAAGGTCGGGCTGCCGTCGTTTCACACCGACCACTGGGATCCGCTGCTGCGCGTCTGCGAGGAAGCAGGATTGCCGCTGTCCATGCACTTCGGCTCCGGCGGGATGCCGCAGGGGCTCGCCCCCGACGGCGACCTGTTCATCGGCATCGCGTTGTTCGGGTTGAACTCGATGATGGCCACTGTCGACCTGCTGATGTCGGAGGTGTTCTACAAGTTCCCCAAACTCAAGGTCGCGCTGTCCGAGGGCGGCATCGGATGGATGCCCTACCTGTTGGAGCGCATCGACTACTCGTTCGGCCGGCACAAGTACTGGTGCAACATCAACGCCGACAAGTTGCCCTCGGAGCTGTTCCGCGAGCACATCTACGGCTGCTTCATCTCCGACCGGTCCGGGATCGAGCAGCGCCACCGCATCGGCGTGGACAACATCATCTTCGAAAGCGACTACCCGCATTCGGATTCGAACTGGCCGCACACCCGCAAGCTGCTCGCCGAACACCTGGTCGACGTGCCGGACGACGAGGCACGCAAGATCGTCGAGCTCAACGCCCGCACCCTGTACAACTTCTGGGGCTGAACGCCCGCGCGCGGCTCGAAAGGTGATCGATGACCGACCTCACACCGGGAAAGCGACTGCGCAGCAGGGTAAGTGATACGGAGATCATCGTCGTGCGACCTCCCGCGACGCCGGTTGAGTTGTCATGTGGCGGTGAGCCGATGAGGGGGAACTTGACGACGGGCGCTGCAGCCGCGTCAACCACCGAGAACGACACCGTGCTCGGTAAGCGCTATGTCGACACCGACACCGGGCTAGAAGTGTTGTGCACCAAGGCGGGAGCGGGTGTGCTCAGTGCAGATGGACGGCAGCTCACGATCACGGCACCCAGTGCGTTACCGGCGTCGGACTGAGGGACACGGTCGGTGAATGTTCTGACGCTGCTGGAAATGGCGGCCACAGGGACGCCCGGCCGGGTAGGCGTCGGGCGCCTGCGGGCGAACGCGCCGGCACCAGCGGGACTGACTTATCCCGCCCTCCTCGACCGGGCTCATTCCGGAGCCCGCCTCCTGGCGGAGCGCGACGCCGAGGAACTCGTCTATGTGGGCGTCAACGCCGACGACTTCGCGGTGGCGCTGTTCGCCGCCGCATGGGCAGGCATCCCGCTGGTTCCGCTGAACTACCGCCTTAGCCGTGACGCGCTGGGAAGGCTGCTCGCGCGCCATCCGAACGCGCTGGTCATCTCCGATCTGCAGCCGCCAACGACAGGCCACGCCGTTACCGTGGCGCAGTGGCGGGCGGCGTGTGCCGAGCCGGCCGGCGATCCGTCGCGGTGGTCCGACGATCCCGAAGCGGTCGCGGTCTTGGTGTACACCAGCGGGACCACGTCCGAACCGAAAGCGGCTGTGCTGCGCCACCGCCACCTGACGTCCTACCTGCTCGGCAGCGTCGACTTTGGTGCGGCCGGTGAACAAGAAGCCGTCGTCGTGAGCGTCCCGCCCTACCACATCGCGGGCGTCTCCAATCTGCTCAGCAACATCTGTGCAGGCCGCAGAGTGGTTTATCTCGAGACCTTTAGCGCGCCAGGATGGCTCGACTGCGTGCGCGCCGAAGCTATCACCCACGCCCTCCTCGTTCCCACCATGCTCGCCAAGGTCACCGAACACCTTGATCGGGCGACCAGCGCGGACGTACCCACCTTGAAGTCTCTGGCCTACGGCGGGGCCAAGATGCCCATTCCCGTGCTGGAGCGCGCGATTCGGCTGTTCCCCGGCGTCGACTTCGTCAACGCCTACGGTTTGACGGAGACCAGCTCCACCATTGCGGTGCTCGGCCCCGACGACCACCGCGCCGCGCTGCAGGGCGATTCGGTCGCGCGCGCCAGACTCGGCTCGGCCGGTCGACTCCTCCCCGGCATTCAGGTCGAGATCCGCGGACCGGGTGGGCCGCTGCCTACCGGTGCTGCCGGCGACATTCATGTCCGCGGCGAGCAGGTGTCCGGCGAATACCGCGGCGCGGGAAGTCTGCTCGACGAGAACGGATGGTTTGCTACCCGCGATCGCGGGTGGGTCGACGAGGACGGCTACCTGTTCGTGGAAGGGCGTACCGACGACACCATCATCCGCGGCGGCGAGAACATCGCACCTGCCGAGATCGAGGATGTCCTTCTAGAACACTCCGCGGTCGTCGAGGCCGCGGTGGTGGGAGTGCCCGAGGAGCATTGGGGCCACGAGATCGCCGCGGCTGTGGTACTGCGACCCGGCCGCATCGTCCACGCCGAAGAGCTACGCCAATGGGTGCGAACTCGGCTGCGTGGCTCAAAGACGCCGACGCTGATCGCCATCCGCGACGCGCTACCGCAAACCTCCACCGGAAAAGTTCTACGCCGCGAACTCCTCGCCGACCTGCTCGCCACGGGGCAGGCGGCCGACATATGACCAGTCATCTGCCGCACCAACCTTCAACGGAAGCGAAAACAATGCCTGACGCCTTCATTCTTTCCGCCGCCAGAACGCCAATCGGCAAGGCTCGCAAGGGATCTCTGGCCTCAGTCGATGCGTACCAGCTCGCCGAGATCGCCGTCGGAGCGGCAGTCGAACGGTCACAGATCCCCGTGGCTGACCTTGATGACCTGTTTCTTGCGGAGTCCCTGCAGGGCGGCGGGGTGATCGGCCGCAACATCGCCGTGCGCCTTGGGATGACCAACCTGCCTGGGGTGGCGATCAACCGGCACTGCGCCTCCGGCGCCACCGCCGTGCAGTTGGCGGCCGCCACCATCATGGCCGGCATGGCAGACGTGATTGTCGCCGGCGGAACGGAAAGCGCAAGCACCATGCCACGGTTGACCAAGGTGGCACCTGGTGCACAGGAACCAACCCCATGGTCGCCGCAGAGCCATCCGGATGCTCCCGGCATCCCCGCCTTCGATATGTCCGTCACCATCGGCGAGAACACGGCCCGGCTGCACCATGTCACCCGCGAGCAAGCCGACGCCTGGTCCGCCCGCTCACAGCAGCGAGCGCTCAACGCGATTGCCAAGGGGTACTTCGACGACGAGATCGTCGCCGTCCCCGTCAGCCAAGGCCGAATCATGTTTGGCACCGACGAGCATCCGCGGGACACCACCACCGAAACGCTCGCCGGGCTGAAGGTCCTGCACCCGGAAATACCCGATGCCGTTGTCACCGCTGGAAACTCCGCAGGCATCAACGATGCCGCCGCCGCGCTGGTCATCGGCAGCTCAGACTGCGCAACCAGTCGAGGCCTGACACCGCTGGCACGGATCCGGGGTTGGGCATCTGTCGGCGTAGAGATCGAGCACACAGGAATGGCACCCGTGAGCGCAATCCCGCTGGCGCTCAAGCGCAGTGGTCTCACGCTGGACGACGTGGACCTCTTCGAGATCAACGAAGCATTCGCCACGATGGCCGTAGCGTGCACGCGCGACCTCGGCCTGGACGAGTCAATCGTGAACGTGAACGGCAGCGGTATCAGTCTCGGTCACCCCATCGCGGCGACCGGCGCCCGGATGGTGGTATCGATCGTGCATGAACTCGCGCGCCACGATTCGCGCATCGGCGTGGTGGCGATGTGTGCTGGGGGAGGGATGGGGTCGGCGTTGGTCGTCGAACGGATCTAGCTCGAGGCGAACGCTCAGGGCTGGACGGTGAGCTTGGTGTATCGCCCGCCCAGCAACCATTCAGACACGTAGAGGTTTCCGTCGGCGTCCGTTGCGACAGAGTGCGGGGAATTGAAGCGATCGCTGCGGGGCAGCTGGGGAATTTCCGTACGCCCGTCGCCGGTAAGCGCATTGGGCCATCCCGGCCGGGTCGGCCACCCCGGGGCCGCGGTGGGGTCGTCGCCGATGTACCCGAGCAGATTGTCGTCGGGACCGAGTACGGCGACTCGGCCGTAGAGCTCGGCCACGACCAGCAGGTCGCCCCACTGGGCAAAATCGCTGGGGCTGTTGAGGAACTGCTCGCCGAAGGTCCGCAGGTAGCGGCCTTCGAGATCGTAGACGAGCACGCGGGTGTTGACTCGGTCGGCGATGTAGAGCTCCGGGGCCGTTTTGCGGCGATCGATGAAAATTG
Source organism: Mycobacterium sp. SMC-2 (assembly GCF_025263485.1). Taxonomy (NCBI): domain Bacteria; kingdom Bacillati; phylum Actinomycetota; class Actinomycetes; order Mycobacteriales; family Mycobacteriaceae; genus Mycobacterium; species Mycobacterium sp. SMC-2. The sequence goes on along the minus strand of NZ_CP079863.1, from coordinate 5,596,860 downwards.
CGTGTGGGCACGCGAGTCGTTGGTCGACTTCCTCGCCGGTCAGTGTCGACCGATGGTTTCCGTGCTTGTCGAAGCGGTGCACGACGCCTGACCCGTATCCGTCCGCCACCCAGATGTCGCCCGCTCCACCGAACCGCTCCTCGTCCACGGCGCAGCCACACGGACAATACGGTCCCATCGGACCGGCCGGGATGCCCGGATCATGTTGGGGAACAGGCAACTCGGACCGGATCTGTCCGTCCAGGGTCATCTTCACCACTCGGGGTGCTCGGGTCTGGCACTGGACTCCTTTGCCGAACATGGCAGCCCAGTTGGGGTCGCCGTCGTCGGCGCCGCAGCTGAACACGAATCCCGGATCGCTGACCCAGAGGAACTCGTCGTCCCCCTCGCGGACGAGGGTGATGCCGTGGCCTTCGGTGAGGCCTGTCTCGGCCACGCGGAGGAGACCCCCGTCGGTGTCGAACGCGACGAGTTGTCCGGCGTGGAAACCGATGATCTCCCTACCGTCGGTGGCGACGATGGCGTTGTGCACCCAACAGGACGTCGCGCCTGGGACGGCGGGCAGATCTGCCCAGTCGCCCACCACTGCGTAGGAGGGTATGTTGTTGGGCCTGTAGGCATCTGGTGACACGACGCGCGCCATTCTGTCGCTCTACTCGCCGGTGACAGCGGTACGACGCAGCTCACCGCGACCGGGCGATGCCGACGAAACCCTCTCGGGTTCTGCGTCGTTGGTTTTGGACCACACCTCTCCCGCCTCGTCCTCGAACTGGATGCACACACGGAGGGAAGCGTTGGGTTCCAACAAGTACAGGGCCGAAGCGTGTTGGTTTGGCCGTAGCCAGCGCGGGAAGTCAAGCGCACTGTGGGCAGCGAGAAGGTCCATCCGGCTGATCAGGAACACCGGGCGCCGAGTTGGTAACACCCCAGCCGGGTCGATCAGTGGATGATGCTCGTCGGGCCACGGACCACTCCTCAGCTTGGCGAAGACGTCGGCGATCGCCTGGGTGGAGCGTCTGACACCGTTGGATAGATCGTTGCCCTCGGAGTCGACGGCCTTCACCGAGACCTGTAGGTCGACGGCTAAAGAGGTGCCGTGATTCACCACCGTCACGGCCCAGGTCTGCGGTCCTAGCAATGCCACCGGAGTACGGTAGATCGCCACCTGCCGAGCCGACGCGGCCCTTTCGAAGCACTCTGTCAGCGCACTGAGATTGGTGTCGGTCAGATCGGCGGTAATCGCGCTTTGCAACCGGCTCTCGAAGTGAGCATCTCCGCGACCAATGTAGCGCGGAGAGACCCCTTCCCTCGTCAGTCGCTGCGTCACGTCGTCAAGCCAAGCCTGGTCGTCCGAACTGGGGCCGTGCGAAGGTGACTCGGCGACGAGCCAGGCTAGCACCAACTTGCCGGCCCGCTTTGCGCGCTCTACGTCGCCCATCACTTCAGCTACATCGGGGCGCATTGGGTCGAAGATGGCGATGAAGACGTCGTAGCGGCCGACAATCCCAGCGGGCTCTGCCGAACGATCGAGACGCTCAGCGTCAGCGGTGCGGTGTTGCAGGCCTGAGGGCATGAGAACAATCTGGTGGCGCTGCGCGCTCGCGCTGTTCCACCTATTCAGAGCATGACCTATGGCGGTGCGAAATCGATCCGTGTCGTCGGGCGAGGCGATCGCCACCTCCGCAACATGAGCAGGGAACACCGTCTCGTCTCCTCATTGATACATCGGCATCCATGCGGCCAACAGTGGATGATAGCAGGTGCTCTTTTACTCTACCGAGCCTTGCTTTGTACGCGAATTACATTCTACTATCACGAACATATCCTTGTAGCGGGGCGCTGACGTCCGGTTTGCGAGATGGCTCGCAGGCGTCCGCCAATGAACAGGAGAGACATTGTCGGCCGACGGAAGTGTGTTCGAGTTCGAGCCGTTCAAGCCTGGTCCCCCTGAGCAGTTGCCAGCGGTTTACGAGGTCCTGCGAGAGCGGTTTCCGGTTTATCGGACCAGTTCCAACATCTGGGTGATATCGCGATTTGATGACGTGAAGGCCGTGCAGTCGAGTCCCGGTGTGTTCTCGTCGCGTCCCAACCCCTACGAGGGAGATTCGGCGCCGGCGGACGCTGAGATGAAACCCGAGGTCATCGAGCGACTCATGGCCCTGACCGCAGGGATCCCCGTCGATATGAACGAGATGGCCTCCGCCAAGACCATCGCTGCCGCGGACCCGCCCCAACACACCCGGATGCGGAGAATCGTGAGCAGAGGTTTCACGCCCCCGCGGATCAAGGAGATGGCCACAGCGATCACCGAGATCGTCGACCGCTGCCTGAGCGGTATCGGCGACCTGCCCCGCTTCGATCTTGTCGAGCGGCTGGCCGTTCCACTGCCAGTGGAGATGATCTGTCACATCCTCGGTATCGACCGAAGCGAGTACGGCCGCGCCAAACGCTGGTCCGATGCATTCGCCGCGGCTGCCGGCAACAATTTCAACAGTCCCGCCGAACGCAACGAGTTGATGTTGAGGACGATCAAGGAGTTCAGCACGTACTTCGTGCCGTTGATCGAGGCGCGGCGCGTCGAGCCGAGAAATGACCTGGTCAGTGCGATGGTCGCGGCGATCGACAACGAATCGCTCAGCAATGTCGAAACATTGATGGTGGCGATCACCATTATGGTCGCCGGCAATGAGACGACGACGAACCTCATTGGCAACACCGTGGTCGAACTACTGTCCAACCCCGACCAGCTCAAACTGTTGCTCGACGATCCGTCATTGTTGCCCAATGCGGTCGACGAGGCGAATCGGCTGACGGCGCCGATCCAGTTCGCGTTTCGTGAGGCGACCGAAGATACCGAGGTTGGGGGTACGACGATCCCGAAGGGCGCGATCGTCGCGCTGCATATGGCCGCCGCCAATCGCGATCCCCGGCGCTTCGACGACCCCGACCGTTTTTTGATCACCCGTCCGGCCGCCAAGAATCTCTCGTTCGGCCACGGCATTCACTTCTGTCTGGGTGCTCACCTGGCCGGCCAGGAAGTGCGGGCGGCGATCGGCGGGCTACTGCCCCACCTCGACCGCCTCGAATTGACCGATGCTCCACTGCAACGTAATCCGACGGCACTGCTCAACGGGTGGCAACGGGTCGAACTAGCGTGGGTGCCGTAGTGCGCGGGGGAAATCGCAGTTGAACGCGCACGCATGACCGTGTTGACGGCTCGATGCTGCTGGACCCGGCGGTCCTCCAGGAGCCCTACGACTTCTACGCGACGCTACGGGAGCCGACACGAGGGTTCCCTAACGCCATCTCGCTTTCGAGCACGGCATCCACTTCTGCATCGGGGCCGTCCTTGCGCGCATCGAAGCCCGCGCGGTGCTCAACGCAATCCTCGAGCAGACCCGCGACTTCTCGCTCGACTCGGAGCGCGCCCCGCGGTGGGTGGACAGTCTGTTGGTCCGCCGGCACGCGCAGCTCCACGCCTGCGCCGCTCCCCGGTGAGAATCATGGCGGGGGACGCGCTTCGCGTGGCCGTGGACACGGCAGGCATCGGCATCGCGGCGGTAGAAGTTATCGCCCCCATCAACGGAATGGAAACGTTATGACCGCTCGGTCCTTCGATAGCACTGACACAGGTGTTCAAGCAGCAAGCGAGGTCAATCACACGCGACTGCACGCCGACGGGCTGGACCTCAGATATCGGCTCGATGTCGTTGCCCCGAGCGTGCTTGAGGTGGTGACCCACGCCGGCGGGTGGTTGTTCGACCGGGTGATGGCCGGGTGGGACGTTACTGTTTTTACCCCCGACCGCGCCGATGTGCGGCCGCTGCAGATCCTTGGAACCCAGACCCTTAGCTTCGACCGCGCCTTCGTATCGAGGGACGATCGTCCGCGTCCGCAAGCTCTAGGGGTCGCGACTGATCTATTCGGCAGCGACTTGCGAGTGCGCAGGCGCGTACTAAAGGCTCTTGGTCGCGAGCTGATTGAGGTGACGCTGTGGGGTGAGGCACGGTCGGCGGAGCTCGACGGAACTACCGATTCGGTGCAGCATCAGCTGAGCGCGGCGGCGCGAGTCTTCAAGGCGCAGGCGCTCGCGGCCGCGGCCGCCCCGAACGCGTCGGTCGGGATTACCGAGACGTTCCGCAGCAGGTTGAGTGGCTGCGCTTTGGTCGCCGACCTCGTCCCCGCCAGCTATCACGTTAGTTAACCTGTCGTCGTGGATATCAACGCAGCTAGCGCAATAGTCACCGGGGGCGCGTCGGGCATCGGCGCGGCATCTGCACGGCTGTTAGCCGCGAGGGGGGCGAAGGTTGTCGTTGCCGACCTGCAGGCGGACCGCGGGGCAGAGCTTGCCGAAAGTATCGGTGGCACCTTCGTCAGGGTCGATGTCACTGATACTGCGCAGATCGAGGCGGCCGTGAATGCGGCAGGCGACCTCGGGCCGCTGCGCGTCCTGGTCAACTCCGCCGGCATCGGCTGGGCACAGCGCACGATCGGCAAGGACGGTCAGTTCGACTCGGCGCACAACCTCGACGCCTACAAGAAGGTCATCGCAATCAACCTGATCGGCACCTTCGACTGCATCCGGTTGGCCGCAACCGCGATGGGCCGCACCGAGCCGCTGGCCAGCGGTGAGCGCGGCGCGATCGTGTCCATGGCCAGCGTCGCCGCCTTCGACGGACAGATCGGACAAGCCGCGTATTCGTCGTCTAAGGGCGGCATCGTGGGCATGACGCTGCCGGTTGCGCGCGACCTCTCCGCGGTCGGGATCCGGGTCAACACCATCGCGCCGGGCCTGATCGACACCCCGATCTACGGGGAGGGGGAGGGGTCAGAAGCCTTCAAGGCGAAGCTGGGCGAGTCCGTGCTGTTCCCGCACCGCCTGGGCGACCCCGAAGAGTTGGCCTCGATGGTTGTCGAGCTGGTGACCAACTCCTACATGAATGCTGAGGTGGTCCGGGTGGACGGCGGGATCAGGATGCCCCCGAAATAGACGTTCGAGGACGACGCGACGGTCAGTGCAGTCGGCCTTCGACGAATACGCTTACAGCACGAGGTGCAGGACGCCTCGCCGTAGGATCTCAGCCCTTCAACAGCGGTTCTGCCAGCTCGGTGATCGCCGATCGGCCCCGAAGCGTCGCGAACCCCCGCGTCACCCAGTATTTCCGTTCCAGGGTGTTGGCACCGCCAAGTGCGCTGCCCGACGCCAAGATTCTCGAGCCCCACTTCTTGGCGTGATCGGCCAAGCGCGCGGCCTCGTTGACGGCGTCTCCAACCACTGTGTATTCGTAGCGGTTCTCCGCGCCGATATTGCCCGCGAACACCGCACCGGCGGCCACCCCGATACCGAAGTCCACGAGTGGCAGTTTCCTCAGTTCGGTCCCGAGCACACGCGCCGTCGCGAGCGCCGCCGACGTCGGCTCGTCGATACCGATGGGTGCCCCAAATACCGCCAGGACGGCGTCGCCTTCGAACTTATTGATCAGGCCGCGCCGATGATGCACGGCAGCAACCACTATGCGGAAGAAGTCGTTCAGGATCTCCGCGACTTCCTCTGGCGGCCGGGAGGCGGCAATGGCTGTCGACCCCACCAGATCGATGAAGAGTATGGCGACGTCTCTAACTTCACCCGAGAGGGAGCCATCCTGTTCGAGAGCCTGGCGGGCCACGTCGGCACCCACGTGGCGCCCGAAGAGGTCCCGCAGGCGTTCACGCTCCTCAAGTCCTGCCACCATCCGGTTGAACCCCACCTGGAGCCGCCCGATTTCGGAGGGCTCGTACACCTCGACGAGCACCCCGCCCTGGCCGTGTTCGACCTCGCCCATAGCAACCACGACTTCGCGAACGGGATCCGAGATCGACCGGGCCACCAAGATCATCGCCCGCAATCCCAAGGCGAGCGACGCCGCCGCGAGCACCAGAATCGGCGTCTCAATCGGCGCTGACTTCTGCAGGAACCAGCCGTTGGAGCGTGAAAGGACGATCAGCGCGATCCCGGCGGTGGGCGACGCGCTGAAGAGGACCCATGTAATTATCAGGCGTGCAAGTACACCCGGCATTTCGCCGGTCGGTGTTGCAGTCTTCATCGATGCCGCAAGGATGGGCCGCAGGACCCGTTGAGTTATCAGGTAACCCATCGACGCGGTGGTGGCACCGCCGAACAGAATGGCGGTACCAATCACCCACCCGACGGTGGCACCCGCACGGAGGTTGACCAGAACAAATCCCGCCCCGCTGGCGACCCAGATACCGAACTGGACGACGGTTTGGCGGGGAGCTATTCGCATGGCCGCGCGCTGTTGAGCGCGCGTTGGTTCGGCGCCGTCGGCGAACCAACGGAACGACGGAACCATGTTCAAGACACCCGCCAGCGCACCGACGGTCGCTGAGATTGCGGCCAGACCGCACAAGGCGATCAGGTTCCTACTGGTGGAGAGCGCGCCAGGGTCCCCGCCGGTGTTTCGGGTGAGCGACACGACCACCAACGACACTGCGCCGGCCGCCAAGATATGCGCGGAACTCAACGCAGCCGCATAACTGGCTCCAATCCGAATGGCTGCCTTGCGTCTGCTCGTCATTCGTCTTAGTTCTGGAATGGCGGGGTCGATCGGGAGGCGGTGCGTGACGCTCGGATACGGGCAGGGCCAGACATAGGCAACGGTGCGTGTCGTGCCATCTGACGCGGCGGGGCCGCGGCAATCCGGATCACCATGCGCTTCCATAGGTAGAACATTACTTTCGTTTTATGCAGATAATGACTATTCTACTGAGCATCAGATACTCTACTTCTGCATGTGATGCCTTTGCCGTCTCTGTGAGGATCCGTGACGCCGCAACCGGTCACGTCACCGCAATGGCGGCTCAGAGCACACGCTGCGCTATGCCGCGAGTCTGTATCCGCCGCCCTGTCCTGCGGCCGATGAAGCGTCTTGCCAGTTCGACCGCGAAAACACAAACCCCAGGACGGAATAGTGACTGCGCTAACGAGACAGATCCCTCACTTCATTGATGGGCAGCGCACGGCCGGCCGGTCCGCCCGCACCGCCGACGTCTTCAACCCCAGCACCGGGCAGGTGCGGGCGAAAGTGCCGCTGGCCGGCAAGGCCGACGTCGACGCGGCGGTGGCCTCGGCCGTCGAGGCCCAAAAGGATTGGGCGGCGTGGAATCCGCAGCGGCGCGCCCGCGTGCTGATGCGCTTCGTCGAGCTGGTCAACGACCACATGGACGAGCTCGCCGAGCTGCTGTCCCTCGAGCACGGCAAGACGCTGGCCGACTCGCGCGGCGACGTCCAGCGCGGCATCGAGGTCATCGAGTTCTCCATCGGGATTCCGCACCTCCTCAAGGGCGAGTACACCGAGGGCGCCGGCCCGGGCATCGACGTCTACTCGGTGCGGCAGCCCTTGGGCGTGGTCGCCGGGATCACGCCGTTCAACTTCCCGGCCATGATCCCGCTGTGGAAGGCCGGGCCGGCCCTGGCGTGCGGGAACGCGTTCGTCCTCAAGCCGAGCGAGCGTGACCCGTCGGTTCCGGTGCGCCTGGCCGAGCTGTTCCTCGAGGCCGGGTTGCCGCCGGGCGTCTTCCAGGTGGTGCACGGCGACAAGGAAGCGGTCGACGCGATCCTGGAGCATCCCGACATCCAGGCGGTGGGCTTTGTCGGCAGCTCCGACATCGCCCAGTACATCTACGCGACGGCGGCGGCCAACGGCAAGCGGTCGCAGTGCTTCGGCGGCGCCAAGAACCACATGATCGTGATGCCCGACGCGGACCTCGACCAGGCGGTCGACGCGCTGATCGGCGCCGGGTACGGCAGCGCCGGTGAACGGTGCATGGCGATCAGCGTTGCGGTGCCGGTCGGCGAGCGGACCGCGGAGCGGTTGCGCGCCAGGCTGATCGAGCGGATCAATAATCTGCGCGTGGGGCACAGCCTGGACCCCAAGGCCGACTACGGCCCGTTGGTCACCGAGGCCGCGGTGGCCCGGGTGCGCGATTACATCGACCAGGGTGTGGCCGCCGGTGCCGAGATCGTGATCGACGGCCGGGAACGCGGCAGCGACGACCTGACATTCGACGACGCCAGCCTCGAGGGCGGATTCTTCATCGGCCCCACCCTGTTCGACCACGTCACCGCCGACATGTCGATCTACACCGACGAGATCTTCGGGCCGGTGCTGTGCATCGTGCGCGCCCACGATTACGAAGAGGCGCTGCGGTTGCCGTCGGAGCACGAGTACGGCAACGGCGTGGCGATGTTCACCCGCGACGGCGACGCCGCCCGCGACTTCGTCTCCCGGGTGCAGGTCGGCATGGTCGGCGTCAACGTGCCGATCCCGGTTCCGGTGGCCTACCACACGTTCGGCGGTTGGAAGCGCTCCGGGTTCGGGGACCTCAACCAGCACGGCCCCTCGTCGATCCAGTTCTACACCAAGGTCAAGACCGTCACGTCGCGGTGGCCGTCCGGCATCAAGGACGGCGCCGAATTCGTCATCCCCACAATGAAATAGGCGAGCCCTTGACGGGCAACCACTTCCATACCGCCTCAGTAGCTTTCACACTCCAACACAGGAGCAGCAGTGAGCGAACCAGTCATCATCGAGACCGCGATCAACGGCGCGACCCCGAAAACTGTGAATCAGAACGTGCCCGTGACCGGAGACGAGATCGTTGTCGATGCGCTGGCTTGCTTCGAGGCCGGGCGGCCCTCGCGAATCGGTCACTTTTGATGGCGCAAACGAACGTTCGCTGCAGGGAAATGCCCCCTCAGACATGGGTCACTATTTCGCCGTCAGGACGCTCAGCTGCGTCGACGAACCTGGGCCGGGGCGTGTCCACATGCAGCACTTGGTGTCCGCTTGCGATGCCGGCATGACGTCCTTTGTGGCTGGCGCCAGTCAACAAAGCGTTGAGCATCACCCCGAGATCCAGGCCGTCGTATACGCCCAGTGGTTTGGCCGGTGATGAACGCCAACATTCCGGGATGCGGTCACCCCGGCTGCGGAAGCGACGGCGTCGAGCAAAACGCCCTCAAAGCCGCAGCGGCGGTGCTCGTGGATGACGAACTAACGCGGGTGTGTGAGCAAGAAAGCTCGGGAGTCAAGCCAGATTTCCGACCGCGCCTCCTTAACCCCGCTGCTGAAAGACCTGGAGACGCGTGGCGTCACTGACGCTTTCGGCGACGACAGGGTCTGGCCACACATGAGACGGCTGCTGGGGTTTCAGGGACACTGCAGCATGATCCCCGCCGCAGCGGGCATGGAGCCGGGCGTCTTCTTGTCCGTATCCCACGGTCACTCGCGGACGACCTACTTGGAATATGACGTCGTCGGATTTCTTCAGCAGTGGCTCGACTCGAGGTACTCAGCGAACGCCGCAAGTCATTGGCCACCGAGACGCGAATTCGCGTCGTAGTAATTGCGCCGAGTATGGACGGTCCCGCAGCTGCCATGCTTCGGACTCTGGCGGAGACCCCCGGCGTCGCAATCCGTACCCCGCTGCGGCTTCCCCCGGAGATTGATGCACTCGTCGTCGACACCCGTGAGGAAGTCCTCCACTTCGACCCCAGCATTGGGTGGGCGCGCCACGCCGCTGCGTCACTGGACCTCTAAAGCCCACGCAGCGCTTATCTCATGGGGCCAAGATGGGGCCAGCGAGCCAGACCGATTGATCCAACACGTCCGAATACCGGTCGCGTGTCCGGTCTGACCAGCTGAAACACATTGGTGTAGGCCGCACCACCGCCTGAAAAGCGGAAGGTCGGCGGTTCGATCCCGCCCCTGGCCACCATCAGAAATACATACCGCAATAGGGTGCGCGGTCAATGGCGAAGGCCGCCTCCAGGGTGCGAAGCGCACCGGGATGTGATTCGGTGACGCGGTTGGCTCGTATCAGTTCCGACGCTCGATGCGCACCCATGTAGACGGTCCCCAAGTCGGCAAGGCCTATTTCGACGTCGGCGCTCCCGTCATGCGGCGTGCATGTCCCTAAGCCGTCACGCGTCTGGAGCCGAAATCGTCCTCCCGCGACCCCCAGTGGGTCGGTGACCTCCAGAGTGAGATCGGCATCCGCGGAGTACACACGCTTGCCGAGCACTTCGGGCACGTTCATGATTCGCAGCCAGAGGAAATCGTTGACCCCTGTAGTCTGCGCCGCACGCTGGTCAAGGAGTTTGAGCGGAAGCGGATCATCGACCGGGGCGTCGATTTCGATGCTATGAAATACCTCCAAACGCAATAATGCGTGAAGCAACTCGGTGTGCGCTTCGTCTGTGATGGCGCAGAAGTCCTGGACGACGACGCTGCCGAAAGGCGGCCGCAGCGCATGGCGCTTTTCGGCCATCACCCGGAATGTCAGGAAGCCGTCTGGATGGATTACGAAATTCAGCGCCGACCCGTTATCCCGCTGCGTTGGTCGGTCTTCCAGAAAGTCTGCCCACCAAGCGCTGTCGCGGCTCAGCGCGCCACTGGTTGTGGCCGACCATCGCTCATAAATGGCAGGCAAGTGGCGCGCTGCGTCGGAAGGGTTGACCTCGCGCGCCCGACTTGGGCTCGCGACCGGGCCCGGCCTGGGCCGGCGTCTACCTCAACCAGGTCATCGCCGAGCGGAAGGAACGGGTCCTCGACGAGGCCGGCTCCGACCTACTTGAGCATGCTCCCGGCGTCAACGGTGACGGGAAGGCCGGTGATGTAACGGGATTCGTCCGAGGCCAGGAACAACACCGCGTTGCTGATGTCCACCGGCTCGACCCACCCGACCGGCAGCACGTGCATGAACTCGGCAGCGACCTTGAGGTCCTCGGGCCCAGGGTTCTTCAGGTCGGGCCGAAAGAGTTTCATCGTTCCCTCGTTCATGAACAGCGGGGTGTTCACGTTGGTGGGGTGAACGGAGTTGACCCGAATGGAATACTGACCCAGTTCGACGGCGAAGGAGCGCATCAGGCCGACGACTCCGTGCTTGGCGGCGATGTAGTGGCCGGTGTGCGGGTAGGCCTTGAGCCCGCCGACCGAACTCGTCAGGATGATCGATCCGCCTTGTCCCTGCGAAATCAGGTGTGGGACACCGGCTTTGACGGTCTTCCAGACTCCGGAGAGGTTGACGTCGATCATGTCGCGCCAGTCGTCTTCGCTGGTCTTGTCGAGGGTCTGGCCGCCGTTGCCGATGCCGGCGTTGGCGCAGATGATGTCCAACCGCCCCAGTTGCTCGACACCGCTGTCGACCGCGGCCTTGAGGGCGTCGTAGTCACGCACATCGACTTCGGCGGTCACGACGCGGCGGTCGAGGCCCTTGATGAGGTCGGCGGTCTCAGCCAGGTCGTCCGGTGTCGAGGGTGGAATCTCGGTGCTGCTGCTGATCGGTTTGCAGATGTCGACCGCGATGATGTCGGCGCCTTCCTGCGCCAGGCGCACCGCGTGACTGCGCCCCTGCCCGCGAGCAGCACCGGTGATAAACGCGACCTTGCCCTCGACTCGTCCACCCACGACTGCACCTCACTATCCGAAAAGAGGCCGGGGTTGGAACACTGGCCCGGCGCGCCTGGCGTCGCCAATTGTTTGGTCGATCGATCAGGAAGACTGGCACCGATCTATGGCGCTGTCAACACGCGTCCGGAAAAGCGGCCGGTAGACCGGGGTGCGGAGCCGCCGAACCGGCGGGCGTGCTTACCCTCGCCGGCCGTCTCGTGGCGGCGTCGCCGTCGGCGCCTTCAACAGGCTCAGCTGGCGTTGGACGAATGCGCGCAACTCGTCGTGCCCCTGGGTGACGCCGACGGCACTTTCGTTACAGAGGCTGCGCGCGGTCTGCGCGATCAGCATCGAGATCGCAACCGGGGGATACTCCTCGAGGTCGACCCCGTTCGCGCGGAGCACCATGGTGACCGCAGCGGTCTCGATGTCGCGTACGCGTTCGGCGTACGCCTTGAGTTCGGTTCCAATTGCCTTGCGGTGGTTCGCCAAAGCCATGAATTCGGCATTGAGTACCGTCGACGCGGGATCGCTGTTCAGCAGCCACAGCGCCACTAGGGGATCGTCCTCGTTCAGCAGGGCGCGCATGCGCGTCAACGCGACCTCCGCGCCGGCGCGCAGCACCTCCACGAACAGGTCGTCCATCGTCGGAAAGTAGTAATAAACCAGGGGTTGCCGGACGCCCGCCTCGGCGGCGACCCGCCGGGAGGTGGCCGCGGCGTAGCCCTCCTCGCGCATGATGCGGGCGGTGGCCTCGATCAGCTTGCTGCGCGCGCCGGCTTCGCCATTCCTCTTGTTCCGCCGATCCGGCGTGGGGCCCGACGCGTCCGGGCTGCTTGACCGGTCCGCGCGACGCGTGATAGGCATACCGCATCCTAGCAATTTGGTCGATCGATCAGTATGTTTAGAGGTCGACACGGCCTGCGCGGGCTGGAGAGGATTTGGACCGATGACCGATCTCGCCGATGTCGACTACTTCACCGACGCCGGGACCGCGCAGGATCCCTATTCATACTGGGATTACCTGCGCGACCAGGGGCCGGTGTTCCGCGAGCCGCACTACGGGGTCGTGGCGGTCACCGGCTATCAGGAAGTCCAGGCCGCTTTCAAAGATGCCGATTCGTTCTCCGCGGTCAATGCCATCGGGGGGCCGTTCCCGCCGCTCCCCTTTACCCCCGAGGGCGACGACATCAGCGAGCAGATCGAAGCGCATCGCCACGAATTCCCGATCTTCGAGCACATGGTCGTCATGGACCCGCCCGAACACGACAAGGCCCGTTCTCTGCTGGGCCGGCTGCTGACGCCGCGCCGGCTGCAAGAAAACAAGGACTACATCTGGCATTTGGCGGACCGGCAGTTCGACGAATTCATCGCAAACGGTCGTTGCGAGTTCCTCGGTGACTACGGGAAGCCGTTCGCCACCTTGGCGATCGCCGATCTCCTCGGGGTTCCGGAGGAGGATCGCCCCGAGATCCGGCGCAACCTCGGGGCCGGCAACGCGCCCGGCGCCAGGGTGGGCGCCCTCGATCACGAGCCCGTGGGCAGCAACCCGCTGCAGTACCTCGACGACCTGTTCAGCGGCTACATTGCCGAGCGGCGACAGCGACCTCGCGAGGACGTGCTCACCGGTCTGGCCACCGCCACCTACCCCGACGGTTCGATCCCGCCCCTGTTGGAGGTGGTCCGCCCGGCGACGTTCTTGTTCGCCGCCGGCCAAGAGACCGTGACGAAGCTGCTGAGCTCGGCGGTCCAGGTCCTCGGCGACCAACCCGAACTACAGGAGCGCCTGCGCGCCGACCGCGACCTCATCGGCCCGTTCATCGAAGAGGCACTGCGCATGCAGAGCCCCACCAAGGTGGACTTCCGCCTGGCGCGCAAGACCACCACGTTGGGCGGGGTGCATATCCAGGCGGGCACGGTGATCATGCTGTGCCTGGGGGCGGCCAACCGCGATCCGCGAAAGTTCGAGAACCCCAACGAGTTCCGGGTCGACCGAAAAAACGTTCGCGAGCACCTCGCCTTCGGTCGCGGCATTCACACCTGCGCGGGCGCGCCGCTAGCGCGCGTGGAAGGGCAGATCACCGTCAACCGCCTTCTCGACCGGACACGAGACATGGTGATCAGTGAGGCCAAGCACGGCCCGCCCGGCGACCGCCACTACAGTTACGAGCCCACCTTCCTGTTGCGTGGGCTGACCGAGCTGCACATCGAATTCACCCCGGTGGACTGACGACCGTCAGTTTTCGGCCACAAGGCCTTTCACCTGTTGGTAGTAGATGACCTGGCCGCCGCCGGCCCAATTGCCCTCGGGGATCTCGTGAATCAACGCCCACACGTGGAACGCCCGCGCGCCCTGCGGTTCGATTCCCGCCGCCGCGCATACTGCGGCGTGCACGTCGGCGGCGAGCCGTTCTTTCCGGTCTTTGTCCAGCGCTCCGGCGAATACCGTTACGTCGACCCTGAATCGAGGCGCATCCGGCCCCCGGCCACCCACCGAGAGGTCGGCGGGATCCACCGCATGTAGGTACACCCAGGTGTTATCGCGCAGAAAAGGGGTGTCCGGGGCGCGCTCGGCCCGCAGTAGCGCGGTGACCAACTCGTCGGTCAACCGGCACAACGCCTGCCCGTCCACCGAGCCACGCACGAACGTCAGGTCGATCATCGGCATGGCAACTCCTCGCTCATAGCTTCCGCAGGCCTCGCACGACCTTGACGTAGGGTGCGGTCGCGGCCGCGCTCTTGAGCAGACTCGGTTGAATCGCACCGGCATTGCCCACGACGTGGCGCAACCCGTCGTCGTGGAACTCGGCGCGGATCAACGGCTTCGGGCCGAACCGCGAATTGATCGTGTTGTGCATGACCCCCACGCCGAGGCCGGCCATCGCTTGCGCTCCCTTCGGGCCGCCGGCCTAGGCTAGCCGATCGGCTACCGGGGGACGATAGATGATTACTGCCCGCGGATCAACGTCCTATCCCGCCGCCGGAATCAACAGCCGCGACGACGAGCGCACCGTGTTCCAGCTGGACGTGCCGACGCTGGCATGCCGGAAGTTCATGATCGCCGGGGTCGACGGGTCCTGGTCATCGCTGGTGAGCGTCAGGCGAATACGGTGGCCGGCCTTGAACCGGCGGGCGTTGGGAACCAACGGGATTCGATACTCGACTTCCTCGCCCAGCGGCACCGCCTGCGGGTGACGGCAGGGCAGCGCCGGCGCGCCGGGCCGACTCGCGGCTTCGTCGACCTCGCGCAAGCTGGCGCGCAGCCAGCCCGCGGTCACGTCGGTCGTTTGCCCGTCGGGCGCCACATCCTGCAACGTCGCCATCCACGCGGTGTCGATCGCGGTCGCCGACGCAACCAGCCGCAACTCGATATCGCCGACCATGTCGACGTCCTGGCGCAGCGGCTCGCTGGTCCAGGCCAGCAGAGACGGAGGATCGATCTCGCTGGGCTTGACGCGCCCCAACCCCGAGCCCAGCACCATGAAGTCGCGACCGCCGGGCTCGCCTTCGTCGGTAGCCAAGCCGCCGTCGGCGCGCAGGGCCAGTTCGCGATGCGGGGCATGTGCCGGCGGCCAGGAGTCAGCGGTTCGCCACTCGTCGGCGCCGGGCAAAAAGTAGCGGATCGGGGGTCCCTCGGTGATGCCGGTGTCGCGCCCCTTCAGCCAGTGGTCGTACCAGGCCAGTGCCTCGGTGTGCATGCTCTCCCACGGCCAGGTCAGCCCGAACTCGCCGAGCATGCCCATTTGCACACAGGCGTTGTCCGACAGCCCCTTCCAGGTGGCGAACGTCGAAGGCAGGTGCAACGGGACGTTCTGCCAGTCGCACCCCAGGTAGACCGGGATGTCGATTTCCTTGAGCAGTGGCAACAGGTTTCGCTCTTCCCACCATTCGTCACGCGTCGGGTGTTTGACCACCGCCTCCTGCCACAGTTCGTCCCACGGGTGGGGATTGTGTGGCAGCCGCAGCAGTTGGCGCAGCATGGTGACCGCCGCCTCGCCGTTCTTGGTCTCGAACTTCTTGTGTACGCGTGGGCTGTTCAGCACGCGCCGCGCCAACCCGATCGGTTTGCTGCGCCATAACTTGTCGCTGCGGTCGGAGGTCAGGCCCATCATGGCCAGAAACGGCGTGACGAACGCCGAACTCAACAACCCGTGGTGGTTGGCGCCCTCGTAGAGGTCGGTGGTCACGGCTAGGGGAAAGATCGCTTTGAGGTGCGGCGGCCGCTCGACGGCCGCCTCGAGTTGGGTCATGGCGAAGTAGCTGATGCCGATCATGCCGACGTTGCCGTCGCACCACGGCTGCGCTGCGACCCACTCGACGAGGTCGTGCACGTCCCGGCGTTCCTGCGCGTCGAAGAAGCTGAAGGTGCCCTCGGAGCCGCAGGTGCCGCGCAGATTCGCGATCACGTGCGCGTAGCCGCGGGGCACCCAGAAGTCCGTTCTGCCGGCCTCGATGAAGCCCGCCGGGGCGCCGAGGTCCTGCATCTGCCGCGGATAGGGCGAGGCGGCCAGCAGCGCGGGGAAGCGGCCGTCGGCATCGGGACGGTGAACGTCGGCCAAAAGCGTTGTGCCGTCGCGCACCGTGATCGCGATGTTGATGTCGGTGCGCGATGCGTAATGCGGCTCGCTGAGGTTCTGGTACTGCCGCCCGGTGGTCTGCGGGCCATTGAGCGTCGTCATAGTTTCACGCTACGTTGAAACTAGTCTCAACGCAAGATGAAACTTTGGGTATGGTGAAACAGTGCCGAAGAGATCGATCACCCCGGGTCCGCGCGACGAGCGCGGCGTGCTGGCGGCGCGCATCCTGGCCGCCGCGCGCGACGAATTCGCCGAACATGGCTGGGCCGGCACGGCGATCCGGGCCGTGGCCCGGACCGCGGACGTCGACCCGGCCCTCATCTATCACTACTTCGGCTCCAAGGAGGGCCTGCTCGATGCCGCCACGACGCCTCCGCAGAGGTGGCTCGACGCGGTGGCCGCGACGTGGGCGACGCCTAGGGCCGACCTGGGCCGGCAGTTGATCCGCACCGTGCTGGACACCTGGACCGACGCGGAAATCGGTCCGATCCTGCGCGCGGTGGTGCTGACCGCCGCCCACGAAGACAAGACCCGGGAGAAGCTGCGGCTGATCGTGGAGCGCGGTCTGATCGGCGGTTCGACCCTGGGGGCCGACGAGGAGGAAAGGCTGCGGCGTAGCGGGCTGATCGCCACCCAGCTGATCGGCCTCGCGTTGTTGCGCTACGTCTGGAAGATCGAGCCGATCGCGTCCATGTCCGAGGACCAGGTGCTGGCGGCGATGGCGCCGAACCTGCAGCGCTACGTCGAGGGCGACATCTCGTAGCGGATGGCGCAACTCGAGAGGCCCAACCGCGACAATGGCCGGATGCGTCTTTTGCGCCCGGTCGTTGCGCTCACGGTCGCCGCGGGGCTGGCCGCGTCCGCCGGCGTCGGGACCGCCCGGGCCGGGCCCGGCGTCCCGCCGGTGAGCGATGCGGCGCGCGCGGCCGGATTCGTCGACGTCCGCAGCGTGGTCTCCGACGCCATCATCGACCTGCGCTACGCGACGGCCAACAACTTCACACACACGCAGCTGTATCCCTCCGACGCCCGATGCCTGGTGCATCAATCGATAGCTCCTGGGCTGGCGGCGGCCGCGACGGCGCTGCGCCCGCAGGGGCACCTCCTGGTGTTCTGGGACTGCTATCGGCCCCACGACGTCCAGGTCAAGATGTTCAACGTCGTGCCCGACCCGGCGTGGGTCGCCCGGCCCGGTCAGTATTCGAACAGCCACGAGTCGGGGCGCTCGGTGGACGTGACGTTCAC
This sequence comes from Mycobacterium sp. SMC-2, assembly GCF_025263485.1. NCBI lineage: Bacteria > Bacillati > Actinomycetota > Actinomycetes > Mycobacteriales > Mycobacteriaceae > Mycobacterium > Mycobacterium sp. SMC-2. The sequence goes on along the minus strand of NZ_CP079863.1, from coordinate 5,579,588 downwards.
GACGGCACAGCAGCCGTGCGCGTCGGGGCTACACGCGGACGGGCTGTGCCTGGCCGACATGGGCACCGACTTCGACGACTTCTCCGCGCGCGCAAACGCTTTCGCCACCCATGGCGTCAGCGCCGAGGCCCAGGCGAACCGTGCCGCCCTGCGCAATGCCATGAAATACGGCGGGCTCGACCCGTACTCCGGGGAGTGGTGGCACTTCGACGGCCCCGGCGCCTTGGTGCACCGCCCCATCCTCAACGTCCCGCTAGACTAGTCTCATATAGTGAGACATCAGTTTCATATTTTGAGTTAACCCCATAGGCTTCGGCCATGAACGGTGAACGCGGGGCCATCTACACGCACGGACACCACGAGTCGGTGCTCCGCGGCCACCAGCGCCGCACCGCGGAGGACTCGGCGGCCTACCTGCTGCCCCACCTGAAGCCCGGTTTGTCGGTGCTGGATGTCGGCTGCGGACCCGGGACCATCACCGCCGACCTCGCCGCCCGCGTCGCACCGGGGCCGGTAATGGCCGTCGATCAATCGGCCGACGTCCTCGACGTGGCCCGCACCGAGGCCGGGCAGCGTGGCGTGTCGAACGTTTCGTTCGCGACCGCCGACGTGCACCGGCTCGATATCCCGGACGGCACATTCGACGTGGTGCACGCGCACCAGGTGCTGCAACACGTCGCCGATCCGATGGGAGCCCTGCGCGAGATGAAACGGGTGTGCGCGCCCGGCGGAGTGGTGGCGGCCCGGGATGCCGACTATGCGGGGTTCATCTGGTACCCACAGTTGCCGGCGCTTCAGCTGTGGCGCGAGCTCTACGAGCGGGCCGCTCGTGCCAACCGCGGCGAGCCCGATGCGGGGCGCCGATTGCTGTCCTGGGCCCAGCAGGCCGGTTTCGCCGACGTCACGCCGACGGGCACCGTGTGGTGCTACGCGACGCCCGCGACGCGGCAGTGGTGGGGTGGCATGTGGGCCGACCGGATCCTGCACTCGCGCATCGCCCAAGACCTACTGCGGCTAGGTCTGGCGACGACAGCGCAGCTGGAAGAGGTCTCCGCGGCTTGGCGTACGTGGGCGGCGGCGCCGGACGGCTGGCTGTCGATCCCGCACGGCGAAATTCTCTGCCGCGCATAGACCTTCAGTCCAGGAACAGATCGGGGATGGGTTGGTCGCCGCCGCCGTAGCGGGACAAGTCCGCGACCCCGGCGGAATGCAGAACGTCGGCGTCGATGTAACAGTTGCCGGTCACCTCTCGGCTCGGTCGAGAGATGATGTCGGCGGCCGCGTCGGCCATGATCTCCGGGCTGCGCGACGACTTGGCCAACTTGTCTCCGTCAGCCATGTTCGCCACCGCGGCGGTAGCGATATAAGTCTGTGGCCAAAGGCAATTCACGGCTATCCCGGATCTTCCCGGTTGGAAGGCGAATTCCGCCGCCCAGCCTAGCGACAGCAGCGTCATCCCGTACTTGGACAGTGTGTAGGCCGGGTGGGCGCCCAACCAGCGCGGGTTCATGTTCACCGGGGGCGAAATCGTGAGCACGTGCGGGTTGGCCGATTTCTGCAGATGCGGCACGCATGCCTTGGTGAGCAGGAAGGTGCCGCGCAGATTGATCTCCTGCATCAGGTCGTACTTCTTGGCCGACAGCACGGCGGTCGGTTCGACCGCGATGGCACTGGCGTTGTTGACGCAGACGTCGATGCCGCCGAACCGCTGCACCGCCGCATCGACCACCCGCTGCACGTCTTCTTCGCGGCGCACGTCGCCGACGACCGCCAGCGCCTTGCCGCCGGCGGCCTCCACCTCGGCGGCGGCGGTGTGCACCGTCCCGGGCAGTCTGGGGTGCGGGGTGTCGGTCTTGGCCAGTAGCACCACATTGGCGCCCCGCCTGGCCGCGCCGATCCCGATCGCGAGCCCGATTCCCCGGCTGCCGCCGGAGATGACGACGGTGCGATCTGCGAGCGAGTTGTTAGCCATTGGTCTCCTTTGACCTGGTCAAACGCGTGGTATTGGCATTCTCTTTTTTTGCAAGTACGTTATTCACCGATGGATAATACGGCCCACACTCCGTCAGGTATCCCGCTGCAGCCGGTCTATGGGCCGGCGGATGTCAGCGCGGCGCCTCCGCAACCGGGGGAGTTTCCCTTCACCCGGGGTAACTTCGCGTCCGGCTACCGCGGCAAGCTCTGGACCTTCCGCCAATACTCGGGATTCGGCACCGCCGAGGAATCCAATCGCCGTTACCGCTACCTTTTGGAACAGGGCGGGACCGGGTTGTCGGTGGCGCTCGACCTGCCCACCCAGTGTGGGTACGACTCCGATGACCCCGAGTTCGGCGAGGAGGTCGGCCGGGTCGGCGTCGCGGTCGACACGCTGGCCGATTTCGAGATCCTGTTCGACGGCATCCCGCTGGACAAGCTCAGTACGAGCATGACGATCAACGGAACGGCGGCGATCCTGCTGGCGTTCTACGTCGCCGCCGCCGAGAAAAAGGGCATACCGCGGGCGAAGCTCACCGGAACCATCCAGAACGACATCCTCAAGGAGTACGCCTCCCGCGGGACCTGGATCTGGCCGCCGGAGCCATCCCTGCGGCTGATCGCCGACACCATCGAGTTCTGCGCGGCCGAGGTCCCGAGGTTCAACGCGATCTCGGTGGCTGGCGCGCACTTCCGGGACGCCGGGGCCAACGCGGTGCAGGAGATGGCGTTCACCCTTGCCGACGGGGTGACATACTGCGACACCGTGGTGGAACGCGGCCGGATGACGATCGACCAATTCGCGCCACAGATCTCGTTCTTCTTCTACACCCACGGGGATTTCTTCGAGGAGATCGCCAAATACCGTGCGGGACGCCGACGTTGGGCGACGATCGTGCAGGAGCGTTACGGAGCGAAGACGGCCAAGGCGGCGATGTTCCGCTTCGGCTGCGTGTGTGGCGGCGCATCGCTGTACGCGCCACAGGCCCACAACAACATCGTCCGGGTGGCCTACGAGGCGATGGCCGCGGTGCTCGGCGGTGTCCAGTCGATGTTCACCGCGGCCTGGGACGAGCCGTTCGCCCTGCCCACCGAGGAAACCACGACGCTGGCGCTGCGCACCCAGCAGATCCTCGCGCACGAAACCGGCGTCGCCAGCGTCGCCGACCCGCTGGGCGGCTCCTACTTCGTGGAGGCGCTGACCGATGCCACCGAGGCGCGCATCATCGAGATCATGTCCGACCTCGAGCGGCACGGCGGAATGGTCCACGCCATCGAGGATGGTTACCTGCAGGGTCTGATCGCCGACGAGGCGTTCAAGATCCACCAGGACATCGAGTCCGGCGCTCGCCCGGTCGTCGGGGTAAACCGGTTCGTGACCGAGGAGCCGGAACACGATGTTGTCACCTACGAGCTCGACGCCGAAGGACGCGACCTCCAGCTCAAGCGACTCTCCAAGGTCAAGGCCGAAAGGGACTCGGCGGCAGTCAAATCCAGCCTGGCGGCGCTATCACGTGCCGCCGAAGGGGACGACAATCTGATGCACAAGCTGATCGACTGCGCCAACGTGTACTGCACGGTCGGCGAAATGGTCGCCGCGCTCAAGGCGGTGTGGGGCGAATTCCAGCAACCGGTGGTGTTTTGATGGCCGCCCGGATTCTGGTCGCCAAGCCCGGCCTGGACGGGCACGACCGCGGTGCCAAAATCGTCGCCCGCACGCTGCGCGATGCCGGTTTCGAGGTGATTTACACCGGCATCCGGCAGCGCATCGAGGACATCGCCTCGATCGCCGTCCAGGAAGACGTGGCGGTCGTGGGGCTGAGCATTCTGTCCGGTGCTCACCTGGCGCTCACCGCCCGCACCATCGAGGCGTTGCGGGCCGCGGACGCCGCCGACATCGCCGTCGTGGTCGGCGGAACCATTCCGCACGCCGACGTACCCAAGCTGCTATCCGCCGGCGCCGCGGCGGTTTTCCCCACCGGCACGCCGCTCGACGTGCTCGTGCGTGAGATCCGCGCGCTGACCGGCACCCCCGAGCCTGTGGAGGAACAATGCGCGTCGGAGTGATGATCGGGGCCGAGCGTGGCGATATGGCCCGCAAGGTGCACAAGCTGGCGTCGGATATCGAATGGGCCGAGTCCGCGGGTCTGGACACCGCATGGATGCCGCAGGTTCCCGACGACTTCGACTGCCTGACCATGGTGTCGCTGATGGCCGCGCACAGCTCACGTATCGAGCTGGGCACCGCGGTGGTGCCGCTGCAGGCACAGCACCCGATCGCCCTTGCCCGCCAAGCGCTCTCGGCGCATGCCGTGGCCGGTGGAAGATTGGCGCTGGGTGTCGGGCCGTCGCACCACTGGATCATCCGCGACATGCTCGGCCTGCCATACGAGAAGCCGGCGGCCTACACCCGCGACTACCTGCAGGTGCTCAACGCCGCCATTGCCGGGCCGGGACCGGTCGACGTCGAGAATGATTCGTTCACGGTGCACAATCCGCTGGCGATCGGGGCCGATACCCCGATGCCGGTGCTGGTCGCCGCGCTGGGGCCGGTGATGCTGCAGCTCGCCGGTGAACTCGCCGACGGCACCGTGTTGTGGATGGCCGACGAACGCGCGATCGGCGACCACATCGCACCGAAGATCACCAAGGCCGCCGCGGATGCCGGGCGCCCCGCACCGCGGATCGTCGCTGGGATTCCGGTATGCCTCTGTGCGCCCGCACAAGTCGACGCGGCCAAGGAGCGGGCGAACCGCATCCTGGGCGAGGCCGAGGTGTCGCCCAACTACCAGCGTCTGCTCGAACGCGGTGATGCCCGCGATGTCGGCGATCTGTGCGCGGCCGGCGACGAGGAGGCCATCCTGGCCCGGATGCGCCGCTTCGCCGACGCCGGCGTGACCGACTTGTCGGTGCGGCTCTTGCCCATTGGCGACAACCGCGACGAGCTGGTCGCCTCCAAGCGGCGCACGCGCGAGGTGATCGCCTCGCTGGCGACGGAATTGCGTTGACCACGACCAACAGTGGCCCGCTGGCGGGCATACGCATCCTCGAGGTCGGCACCATGCTGGCGGGTCCCTATGCGACCATGCTGCTCGCCGACCTCGGCGCCGACGTCACCAAGATCGAGCCGCGCGGCGGTGAGATCTCGCGCGGCGTCGGTCCCTCCTACTTCGCCAGCCTGAACCGCAACAAGTCGAGCATCTGTCTGGACCTCAACTCAAAGACCGGACAGCAACGTCTGGGCGAGCTGGTCGCGGAATCGCATGCGCTGCTGGTGAACCTGAAGCCCTCGGCGATCCGTCGGCTGGGATTGACCTACGAGCGGTTGCGGCGGCACAACGAGCGGATCGTGTGCGTCGCGATCACCGGATTCGGCCTGTACGGCGGCGACGATCCGGCTTTCGACTACGTGGTGCAGGCGGGCGTCGGCACCGCCGCCCTGACCGGCGACCCGGACGGCCCGCCGACGCTGCCCGGTTACTCGTCGGCCGACAACTCCACCGGGATGACCGCGGCGCTGGGGCTGTTGGCCAAGATCATCTCCGGAACCGGAGGACAGGTAGACGTCTCGCTGCGCGATGTGATGCTGTCGCAGCTTAACTACCACGCGTCGGCCTACCTGAATGACGGCGTCGAGCCGCAGCGGCACCCACACGGGGCGCATTCGTATTACGTTCCCGCTCAGCTCTTTCCGACGGCCGACGGGTATCTGGCGCTGTTCATTACGCACGACGGCTTCTGGAAGTCGTTTGCCGCCGAGGCGGGCATCGGGGGTTTCGAGACGATGGCCGAGCGAGTCGCCCGCCGCGACGAGGTGCTGACGGTCGTCACGGCGATGCTGGCAACCGATAGCGCCGCGGGGTGGGAACGCCGGCTGCGCCCACTCGGCGTGCCCGCCGCGGCCGTCAGGACGCTGCCCGAAGCACTCGAAGCGACGCCCGAAGTCATTGTCACGGCGGGCGATTTCCGTCTCGTTGGAAGCCCGATCCACGTCTCGGGCTACGAGCCCGAATACCGCCCGCCGCCGGAGCTGAGCGAGGGCTGAACCCGCCGAACGTCGAGTTCTCGCGCCGAAATCGCCCGATTTCGCCCAACAAGTCGACGTTCGCGCTGACGTGGCTACGTCAGCTTGGCGAGTTGTTTCTCCTGATAGAGCCGTGCCCACTCGGCACGCGACCGGATCGACACGTCGACGTCATTCGCCTTGGCGCGCAGCGCTTTCACCGTCGCCCGATCGCGGGGCGTTCGCGCGAACGGATCCCAGCTGAAGAACCGGCACGCGTTGCCCCAGGTGATCTTGTTGATGTCGGAGTCGTCGGCGCCGGCGGCGTTCAGCTCGGCCAGCACCTGCTCGGGCGCGTCCGGCCAGAAGCAATCCGAGTGCGGGTAGTCGCATTCCCAGGCGATGATGTCGATGCCGATCTCGTGGCGCAGCTTCAGCGACGTCTTGTCGGTGACGTAGCAGGCCAGCGAGTGTTCGCGGAAGACCTCGCTGGGCAGCTTGTCCCCGAAGTCGCGCCGTAGCCACTTCTGGTTGGTGTAGTGGCGGTCGCTGCGGTCCAGGTAGAACGGGATCCAGCCGATGCCGCCCTCGGAGAAGGCGAACTTCAGGTCGGGGTATTTGCGCATGGCGGGGCCCCACAGCAGATCCTGTGCGCACATCGCCGAGACCTGCGTGGCCAGGATGATCAAGTTGTCGATCGGCGCGTCGGGCGCCATGCTGATCGCCCCGAATCCCGTCCCGATGTGCAGGCACATCACCACGTTCTGCTCCGAGAGCGTGCGGAAGACCGGAGCCCAGTAGTCGTCGTCGTGGTAGCTCGGAAGCCCTTCCAAATGCGGCAGTTCCGGCATGGTCACCGCCCGGCAGCCCTTGGCCGCCACCCGGCGGATCTCCGCGCACATGGCGTCTACGTTCCAGGTGGGCAGGATCGCGATGGGGATGAACCGGTCCGGATAGGAGCCGGCCCACTCGTCGATGTGCCAGTCGTTGTAGGCCGACACCATCACCAGCGTCGCCTCCTCGCGGTGCATGTTGAGGTGACGCGCGGAGAAGCCGGTGAAGGTCGGGAAGCACATCGACGCCAGGATCCCGTTGCGGTTCATGTCCCGGACGCGTTCGTGGACGTCGTAGACGCCCGGGCGCATCTCGGCGAAACCCGCTGGGTCGCGGCCCCATTCGTGGGCCGGCCACGACACCACGGCGTTGAGTCCGCTCACGCCCTGCGGGCGGCCCTGGTACATCCACTGGTCGACGCCCTTGTCGTCGGTGACGACGATCGGGGCCTCGGCCTTGTATTTGGCTGGTACGTGGCGCAGGAACATGTCCGGTGGCTCGACCACGTGGTCGTCAATGCTCACCAGGATCAGGTCGTCGACGTTCATGAGATTCAGCGGCTCCGCTCGCTGGTTGTCTCGAGCAACCGGGGGATGGGCGCAGGATCTAACAGCAACGCATCGGACATGTGCAGTTGGCCGGCGTTGGCGATCATGTTGTCCAAGATGGCCTGAAGGTTGTCGCCCTCCAGCTCGTAGATGGCGACATAGGGGCCGCTCCCGTCAATCGGACGCAGCCGGCGTGCCGCGACGATTCCGTCGAGCGCCAGAAGTTCGGGGATATGTACTTCGTCGTACCAGGTGTTGTATTCCTGCTCGCGATCGGGCGAACTGGGCCGACTTTCGACGTACATGATGCCCTTGGCCATCGCCGTCACCTTCCTGTCGGGCTCCTACTCGTAGCGCACCGTGACCGAATCCGTGTCCGGCACGCCCTGGCACGTCAAAATGTAGCCCTCGGCGACCTCGTCTTCGTCCAGAGCGTCATTGACCCGCATGGTCACACGGCCTTCTTCGAGCTTGGCCATGCACGTGCCGCAGTTGCCGGCCTCGCAACTGAACGGCGGTTCCAGGCCGGCCCGCCGCGCGCTCTGCAATAGCGTCTCGCCGGGGACCAGCGGCACCGAGACCTTCTTGCGGTCCATGTGGATGGTTACCGTGCCCGCCCCCGAGCCGTTTGACGGAGTTGTCACCCGTGGGGTCTCCTCGATGCTTCGGGCGACTGTCACCATCGACCGCCCCCTCCCGTACTTGCATTCTTCAGTATAGAGAATACTATTCTCACAGAGCGATAGGATCTTCTCAAGTCTGTGCGGATGTCAGGTCGGCCCGGCCTGTCAGGGAAGGACGGGACGTGACCGAGCCGGCTGCGGTCGTGTTCGAGGACCGGCAATTTCGCCTGCCTCAGCTCGACGCGCTGGCCGACGGCTGGGCTGCGGCCCTGGCCAAGAACGGTGTCACGGCAGGTCAACGCGTCGCGGTGATGGCGTCCAACCGGCCGGAATTCGTCGCGGCTTTGCTGGGCATCTGGCGGCTTGCGGCAACGGCGATACTCATCAGCCCCGCGTGGAAGCGCGACGAGGTCGACCACGCGCTGGCCGTGGCCGAACCCGCGCACGCCGTCGGGGACCATCCGGTGCTGGCCGGCATGATGCCGATGCTGCACCTCGACGAGCCGGTCGCAGCCGGGGAGCCGATCACCGCGACGCCCCCGCCGCAGTCCGACGCAGTGCTGGTGTTCAGTTCCGGCACCACCGGCCTGCCGAAGGCCGTCCGGCACACCCACGCGGCGCTGGACGAGGCCGTGCGGCACTGGCGCGAGGCGCTGCAGCTGACCGGGCGCGACCGGATCCAAATCGCCACCCCGCCGTCGCACATCCTCGGGCTGCTCAACATCCTCACGGCGCTGCGCACCGGCGCCCGCGTGCGGCTGCATCCCCGGTTCGACATCGACCGGATGCTGCACCACATCGAAAACGACCGCATCACAGTCGAAATGGCCGTCGCACCGATCGCGCTGGCCATTGCCTCGCATCCCACGCTCGAGTCCTATGACCTGTCCTCGCTGCGCTACATCATGTGGGGGGCGACCCCGGTGAGCGCTGAGGTTGCGGAGACGGTCACCCGGCGCACCGGCATCGGTTGGGTTCCGGCGTACGGGACCACCGAACTGCCCGTGATCGCCTGCAATCCGATCGAGGGCGCCCGCCTGGACGCTGTGGGGCGTCCAGTGCCGGGCGTGGACGTGCGGGTGGTCTCGCTTCAGACGGGCGAACCGCTCTCTCCGGGGGAGGTCGGTGAGATCCAGGCCCGATCCTCGTCGCTGATGGCCGGTTACCTGCCGGCCGAGGCGACCGCCGAGGTGATCCGCGACGGCTGGTACCGGACCGGAGATGTCGGCTGGATGGACGCCGACGGCTGGCTGCGGATCACCGATCGCCTCAAAGAGATGATCAAAGTTCGCGGTTTTCAGGTCGCGCCCGCCGAAATCGAGACCGTGCTGCACGGCCATCCGGCCGTCAAAGACTGCGCCGTGTTCGGCGTACCCGACGGAATCAACGGGGAAGCGGTGGTCGCCGCGGTGGCGACGTGCGCACCCGTCGACGCCGCAGAGCTCACCGCCCGGGTGGATGAGCGGCTGGCTTCCTACAAACACCTGAGCCGGGTCGTGTTCGTGCCCGACATTCCTCGCCTGCCCTCGGGCAAGGTACTGCGCCGAGTGCTGAAGGAGCGCTATGGATGTACGTCTGACAAGTGAACAACAGCAATTGCGCGACGCCGCCGCCAAGCTGGCCGACGACCTTGGACCCTCAGCGGTCCAAGACCTCGATGACCAGAGCCGGATTGCGCGTCTGGACAAGCAAATCGCGGGCACGGGCTGGCGGTCGCTGCGCTCCGACGGGGCGTCGGGCGTCGAAGTGGCCATCGTGGCCGAGGAATTCGGGCGCCGGCTGGTCGACACACCGTTTCTCGGTCCAGTACTTGCCGACGACCTGACCCGCCACGTCGGCGCCGACAGCGCGGGCGTGACGGTCGCGGTCGACGGCCGCGCCATCGACGCGCGGGGCGCCCGGCGGGCCCTGAGCCTTTCCGGCGGCACCGTCCACGCGGCCGATGTGCGAGACGTGACCGATGGCCCGGATTTGACCCGCGCCGAAGCGACGATCGCGGGAACATCGGCGGCACTGGGCGACGTGTCCCCTGACATCGCCGCGCAATGGCGGGCGCTCGCGCTGGTCACCACGACGGCGGACCTGGTGGGCATCGCCCGGGGCGCGCACGCGGTCGCGTGTGACTACGCCAAGATCCGTGAGCAATACGGCAAGGCGATCGGGTCCTACCAAGCCATCGCACACCTGCTCGCCGAAAGCCTTGCGCTGATCGAAGGTTCGATCAGCGTGTCGCGGCATGCCGCGTGGGCGGTCGACGAACTGCCGCCCGCCGAGGCCATCCGCGCCGCGCAGGTGGCGAAGGTCTACTGCGCGCGAGCCGCCCGAACCGTCTGTGAGACAGCCATTCAGGTGCACGGTGGCATCGGTAACACCTGGGACTGCGTGGTGCACGTCTACCTGCGACGCGCCCTGATATCGACCGAGCTGTGGCCCGTCGCATTGAAGGAGATCGATCTTGGACTTTCGTGACTCACCGGACGAAGCCGCCTTCCGGGAACGGCTCCGGTCCTGGCTTTCGGTGCACGCAAAAGAATTCTCCGGCTCCGGCGACGAGTACTGGGCCCGCCAGGCCGAATGGCATCAGGCCCTGTACCGAGAGGGCTTCTTCGGGCTGTCGTTCCCCCGCGAGTACGGCGGCCAGGAGCTGCCGCCCGTGTATGACGTCATCGTCGACGAGGAACTCGCCCGGGCCGGTGCGCCGCCGCGTCCCAGCGTGGGCTACCTGATCTACGGGATCGGCCGGCACGCCAACGACGAAGTGCGGCAACGGTTCCTGCCCGGCATCATCAACGGCACCGAGCGATGGTGCCAGGGCTTCAGCGAGCCGGGTGCCGGTTCAGACCTGGCCTCGCTGACCACCACCGCCCGCCTCGAGGGTGATACCTACGTGGTAAACGGGCACAAGATCTGGACCAGCTACTCCGATGTGGCGGACTGGTGCCTGTTGCTGGCGCGCACCGATCCGGAGGCTAAACGCCACCGCGGCCTGTCGGCGTTCGTGCTGGAAATGAAACAGCCTGGCGTGCAACAACGGCCGCTGCGGATGATCAACGGGGTGACCAACGAATTCGGTCAGGTGTTCTTCGACGACGCGAAGATACCTGCCGACCGGATGGTCGGCGCCCCGGGCGACGGCTGGGCGGTGGCGATGACCGTCGTCGGGCACGAGCGCGAACCCTCCACGCTCGGCTACGCCGCCCGGTACGGCAAGCTGGTGCGAAGTCTGTACGCGCGCAACAGCGACCTTGGCGGCCCGGTTCCCGAAGAGCTCGCGTGGGCGGCGGTCCAGTCGGAGATGCTGACCCATCACGTCCGTCGCCGGCTGTCCGAACAGCTGGACGGGGTGTCGCACGGGCCCGAGGGGTCGCTCGACAAGTTGCTGATGACCTGGGTCGAGCAATCCGTCGGGCACGCCGCACTGGCGGTCACCGGGACCCGCGATCCGGACCTGCTCAGCGCCTATCTGTACAGCCGCGCGCAGAGTGTGATGGGCGGGACATCACAGATACAGAAGAACATCATCGCTTCACGCATCTTGGGATTGGGAGTCTGACGTGTACGACATGCCTGCCGAAATCGACGTCCGAGCCGACGGTCCGCTGCGGATCATCACCCTGAACCGCCCCGATTCGCTCAACTCGGTCAACGACGACCTGCACGTCGGCCTCGCGCGCCTGTGGCAGCGACTGACCGATGACCCCACCGCCCGCGCGGCGGTCATCACCGGGGCCGGCAGGGCGTTTTCGGCCGGCGGCGATTTCTCGTACCTCAAGGAGCTGTCGTCCGATGCGGACCTGCGCGCCAAGACCATCCGCGACGGGCGCGAGATCGTGCTGGGCATGGCGCGCTGCCGAATTCCCGTGGTGGCCGCGGTCAATGGCCCCGCCGTCGGGCTCGGCTGCAGCCTGGTGGCGCTGAGCGACATCGTCTACATCGCCGAAGACGCCTACCTCGCCGACCCGCACGTGCAGGTGGGGTTGGTGGCCGCCGACGGCGGGCCGCTGACCTGGCCGTTGCACATCAGCCTGCTGCTGGCCAAGGAGTTCGCGTTGACGGGCACCCGCATCAGCGCGCAGCGCGCCGTGGAGCTCGGCCTGGCCAACCACGTGTCCGCCGACCCGGTCGCGGACGCAATCGCCTGCGCCAAAAAGATTCTGGAGCTGCCGCAGCAGGCGGTGGAAAGCACCAAGCGGGTGCTCAACATTCATTTGGAGCGGGCGGTCCTGGCCAGCTTGGACTACGCCCTCTCGGCCGAGCACCAGTCGTTCACGACCGACGACTTCCGGTCGATCGTCTCCAAGCTGGCGGCGGGCAAGAACTGAGGTCCGCGCCACGGCGACTTTTCACCCGATTCTTCGCCATGGCGCCGTCAGTCGTGTGACCGCAGGAAGTCACGCATCACTGAGTCGAACTTGCGCGGCTCCTCGATGAAGGGCATGTGAGCGCTGGACTCGAACAGCTCGTAGCGCGAGCCGGCGATGCGCTGGTGCATGTCCCACATGTGTTCGGGCACGCATTCGTCGAACCTGCCCGCGAGAACGAGGGTGGGCAGGCTGATTTCCGGCAATCGGTCGAACACATCCCAGTCGCGGATCGTCCCGACGATGTGGAAGTCACTCGGCCCGAACAGCGTCTCGAAGATGTCGGTTCCCATGTCGGCGAAGGCCTGCAAAAGCTCGGGGGGCCAGGGCCGTACGCGGCACAGGTACGTTTCGTTCCAGGTGCGGATCGCGTCCTGGTATTCGGCCGTGTACGTCGTCCCGGCGGCTTCGTGGCGGTCGATGGCAGATTGCGTTGCCGGGTCGAGCTCGGCCTTGAGCCGGGCCACCATCTTCGAGAACTGCGGTATGGAGGCGATGCTGTTCGAGATGGTGAGGCTGACGGCAGGCGAGGTCACGTCAAGCGCGTACTGTTGCGCCAACATCCCGCCCCACGAGTTACCGAAGATGTGGAAACGGTTGAGGCTTAGAGCTTTTACGACGGCATCCATTTCGGCCACCGACCGTTGCATCGTCCACAGGTCGCGGTTCGGCGGGCGCTCGGAGTTACCGCAGCCGAGTTGATCCCAGTAGATGACTTCGCGTTCGTCGGCCAACCGTTCCAGGGAGCGCAAGTAGGTATGGGGTAAACCGGGCCCGCCGTGCACCACCAGGAGGGGAACGCCCGGCCCGCCGCCGACCCGCTTGAACCACACGTTGCCACCCGGGACCGTGACCATTCCCTCCATTGCCGACGACGCCTCCTGGGATTGGCGAGCAGACAGAAAGTCGCACCCTGCGATTCCGGTATATGCGATTTTGCGTCTGCTCGCGCATCGACCTGTCTTGCAACGCTGACTCTCAGAATGAGAGAATAGTGTTCTCATAAGCTGCGGGGGCTCTCGAGCACTCGCGACGCGCTCGCCGAACTGGAGAAAACCCGTGCCTGAAGCCGTCATCGTGTCCGCCCTGCGCACCCCCATTGGCACCGCCCGAAAAGGCACACTGCGCGACACCAGCGCCTTCGACCTCGCCCACCACGTCGTCTCCGAAGCGGCCAAGGACCTCGATCCCGCCCTCGTCGACGACGTGATCCTGGGGGAGGGGCTTTATGGCGGCGGCGTGATCGCGCGCCACGCGGCCATCACCGCCGGCCTGACCCAGGTGCCCGGCCTGGCCAACAACCGCCACTGCGCGGCCGGACAGGCGGCGGTGCAGACCGCGGCGGCAAGCGTGCGTGCCGGCATGGATCAGCTCGTCATCGCCGGTGGCGTGAACTCCGCCTCGACGTCCCCGCGGTCCCGGATGCAGGTGGACGGCGACTGGGTCGACTGGTTTCCGCCGACCCACCCGGACAGCCCCGAGGCACCGAACATGGACATGTCAATCACGGTCGGCTGGAATGCCGCGGTGAAAGCCGGCGTGAGTCGCGAGGAGATGGACGCGTGGGCGCTGCGGTCGCACCGCAACGCCATCGCCGCCATCGACGAGGGTCGCTTCAAAGAAGAGATCGTCCCGATCGAGACGCCGCACGGACTGTTCGCGGTCGACGAACACCCGCGCCGCGACACCACGATGGAGAAGCTGGCCGCACTCAAGCCGCTGCATCCCGAGATCGAGGGCTTTTCCATCACCGCCGGCAACGCGTGCGGCGCGAACGACGGTGCGGCCGTGCTGACCATCGCGAGCGACGGGCTCGGCCTGCCGGCACTGGCCACCGTGCGGTCCTGGGCGTCCGTCGGGTTGGACCCGGCGATCACCGGGTTGGCTCCGGTGGAAGCGATCCCGAAAGCCCTTGCCCGCGCCGGTATCTCGGTCTCCAATGTAAACCTGTTCGAAATCAACGAGGCCTTCGCCGCGATGTGCGTGGCCACCGTCAAGCTGCTCGATCTCGACCCGGACACGGTCAACGTGAGCGGCAGCGGATGCTCGCTGGGCCACCCGGTGGCGGCGACGGGCGCCCGGATGCTTGTCACGCTGGTCCACGAATTGCGTCGACGCGGTGGCGGAATCGGGGTCGCGGCCATGTGCGCGGGCGGCGGCATGGGGTCCGCCACGGTCATCGAGGTCCCAGCCCCCTAAATGGAGATCGCCGACTTGATTGCGGGTGCGCGCAACGGATCTCCGCGCGCGGCGGGTCGGCTGCTTTCTCTGGTCGAGGGTGAGCGCCGCGACGAGGTGCTGGCCAGTATCGAGCCCTCGCCGGTGAGCGTCATCGGCATCACCGGGCCGCCGGGTGCGGGCAAGTCCACCACGATCGCCGCGCTCGTCGGCGCCTACCGCGAGCGGGATTTCCGGGTGGCGGTGCTGGCGGTGGACCCGTCGTCGCCGTTCAGCGGTGGCGCGCTGCTGGGCGATCGCATACGAATGGCCGCGCATATCAACGATTCCGACGTGTTGATCAGGTCGGTGGCAACCCGCGGTCACCTCGGGGGATTGGCCGCCGCCGTCCCCGCGGCGATCCGGCTGCTGGGGGCGATCGGTTACCACGTGGTCCTGCTGGAGACCGTGGGGGTGGGCCAATCGGAGATCGAGATTGCCGCCGTCGCCGACCCCACCGTCGTCATTCTCAATCCCGGTGCGGGTGACGCGATTCAGGCCGCCAAGGCCGGGGTGCTCGAAGTCGCCGACATCGTGGTCGTCAACAAGGCCGACCGCGACGGTGCCGAACAGACCGTGCGGGACCTGCGCGCCGAGACCGATGCGCCGATCGTCAGCCTCATCGCCGCCCGCGGCGAGGGCATCGCGGAGTTGATGGCCGCCATCGAGGATCACCACCGCGCCGACAGCCGCGCCCGCCGACTGGCCCGCGCCCGCGCCCAGATCCTGTCGCTGGCGCAAACCCGGCTGCGCAGCCGGCCGGACCTGGACAAACTCGCCGAGGCGGTCGTCGACGGCACCCAGGATCCCTACTCGGCGGCCGAGCGGTTGCTGTCACCGACCCCTCGCGAGCAGGACTAAGCCGCGCCCGCTGTCCCCCGATTGGGGGAATGGGGATTCATCTACTTTGCGGACCGATCGGCGGAGGCCGGATCGGGCCGGCCTCCCTACGTTGATCTGTGTACGACCCGGCACAGAGTTAGGAGACCGACACATGGCCCGCACACCTGCACAGTCGGCCGCGAAGGTCGGTGCACAGCTGGAGCTGTACCGCCAGATGTGGGTATTGCGACTGCTTGACATGGCGCTCGAAGAGCGGCGCATAGACGGTCTGCTCAACGGACCCATGGAAGCCGCATTCGGGCAAGAGGCCGTGGCCGTCGGCACCGTCGCAGCGCTTCGGTCGGGCGACATCATGAGCACCGCGATCCGCCACTTCCAACACGCCCAGCAGGTCGCCCTTGCCCTTCCGCTGGGCCCGGCCATCGCCGAGATGACCTCTCCGGGCCGGGCTACGGCCGGAGTCGCGAAAGAGAGCCCGTTCGCGACGGAGTGGAAGGAGATCTTCGCCACCTCCAACCCGGTGCGGCAATCGATCTTGTTCGCGCTCGGGGATGCCTATGGGCAGCAGGTCGCCGGCGAAGGCAGGGCGACGCTGTGCATCATTGGGGAGGACGCCGTGAACTCCGCCGAGTTCAAATCGGCCGCGCAGATCGCGCTGTCGTGGCGGCTCCCAGTGGTGTTCGTCGTCGAAAACATCCGCGACGGGTCCGGCGTGCGCCGGGGCCCGCGCGAGCGGCACGGCTTGCCCGTGCTGTCGGTCGATGGCAAGGACGTTGCGGCGGTGGGTAATTCGGTCGCCGAAGCCGTGCAACGAGCCGGCGCCGGTGGTGGCCCCACCCTGGTGGAGGCGGTTACCTACCGGACCAACCACCCCGCGGGAGTGGACCCACTGGTCTACGCGCGACGGCAGCTGACCCGCGACGGCGTCAGCGCCGGTCACCTCTACGAGGTGGAACGACGGGCTCGCCACCTGGTTGGCGAGGCCGGAAGATTCGCGAACGCGCTGCTGCGGGCGGAGGATCCGGCGTCGGCCAGCGAACCGGACCACTGGTCGGCAGCTAGCTGAGCAGGCCTTGTCGCATCGCCTCGGCAACGGCCGCCGCGCGGTCGCTGACGCCGAGCTTCTCGTAGAGGCGTTGCACGTGCGTCTTGACCGTCGAGGGGGCCACGAACAGCTCAGTCGCGATCACCGGAATGCTTTGACCACGCGCGATCCGGTTGAGCACCTCACGCTCTCGCGCGCTGAGCACGGGGCCCGTCGGTTGGGCCCGGTGACGGATCTCTGCGGTAAGGCCCCCGACAAGCGCGGGCGCCACCACGTCGCGGCCCTGCGCGCAGTCGAGCACGGCCTTGACGATCTCGCTGCGCGTCGAGTCCTTCAGCACGAACCCGGCGGCGCCCTGCTGCAGTGCCTGATACACGATGGCGGGCTCGTCGTGCGCGGAAATCAGCAGCACCCGGGTCGGCAACTCCTGGCTCCGCACCGCGGCAGCCACCTGCCCACCATCCATGCCGGGCATCCGGAAATCGAGCAGAGCGACGTCGGGCAGGTGCTCCTTGATCAGTTTCAGGGCCGCCGCGCCGTCGTCGGCCTCGCCGACGACATCAACCGAACCGCTCGACGAAAGCGCACGGACCACGCCCTCACGGAAGAGCGGGTGATCGTCGCCAACAACCACCCGTACCTTTCCAGGCGCTGCTGGGCCGGCCATGGCGATGAGTGTAGCCCGCAAAGCGACCCCGATCTGGGGAAACTCTGATGCGCGTCGGCAGGTTTTACCCGGAGGCAAGCGTGGCGGATGAGTACTGTGTTCGCGTGGCGGTCGCCAGTGACGTGGAACTGGGTCGGGTGCGCAGGCTTCACCAGCTGCGTTCGTACCGGCTTGCTTCGGTCCTGCGGATCGGTGTGGTGGGCTTGATGGTCGCCGCGATGCTCAGCGGCACCCGCCGGTCCGAGTGGACTCAGCAAACTGTGCTGATCGTTGCGTACGCCTTGGTGGCGTTTTCTGCTCTGGTGCTGGCTTTCTCACACAGCCGACGGTGGCTCGCGCGGGGACTGTTGGCCGACGTCGGCCGCCTGGAGCCGTTTGCGTTCACCGTCATCGATGTCTTCGTGCTGACGGTCTTCCAAATATTGTCGACCAACGGGCTCCATCCGCTGCTCATCATGACGGCGCTGCCGATCCTGATAGGGCTCGACGTCTCGTCGCGCCGAGCGGCGGCGGTGCTGATCTTCTCGATGGTGGGTTTCGCGATCGCGGTGCTCGAGGACCCCGATATGGTCGGGACGATCGGCCTCACCGAGGCCACGTTCCGGTTCCTGCTCTACGGATTCTTGTGTGTCACGGCATTTGTGGCCGTTCGCGTCGAGGAGCGGCATGCCCGTTCGGTGGCCGGACTCAGCACACTGCGCGAAGAACTGCTCGCTCAGACGATGACGGCGTCCGACGTCGAACAGCGGCGGATCTCGGAATCCATTCACGACGGGCCGCTGCAAGACATCTTGGCCGTGCGCCAAGAACTCGTCGAGTTGGATGGGGCGCTGCCCGGCGACGACCGAGTAAGCCGCGCGCTGGCCGGTCTCCAGATGGCATCGGAGCGGTTGCGGCAGGCGACTTTCGAGCTGCATCCGGCCGTTCTCGAACAGGTCGGCCTGGCGGCCGCGGTCCAGCAGCTGGTCACCTTCACCGCCCAGCGGTCCGGCATCGAAATCTCCACCGACATCGACTACCCGATCCGCACCGCCGTCGATCCCGTCGTGTTCGGTGTGGTGCGCGAGTTGTTGTCCAACGTCGTGCAACATTCGCGGGCCCGTAGCGCCTCGATCAGGCTCGGCATCACGGATGGAAGGTGCGTCTTGCACGTCGTCGACGACGGCGTGGGATTCAACGACGAGACGGTGGCGCGCCGCCTGGGTGAGGGGCACATCGGATTGGCGTCGCACCGGGCCCGGGTGGAGGCCGCCGGGGGAAGGTTCTTCTTCCTCGACTCCCCGGTGGGCACCCACATCTGTGTCGAGGTGCCGATCGCGAGATAAGCCGCCGAGTGTGGGGCTTACGGACGAAATTTGGGCAAATGCGGTGCGTAGGGGCCATACTCGGGGCGTGCCCACAGCCGGTTACCTCAGGTCGACGGACTTCCCGGTGGCTGCGGCATGACCGGCGCGGTAGCCGAAAACCATTGCCGGACCAATGGTTCCGCCAGCACCGCCGTACGCCCGCCCGGTGACTCCGGCCATCGCGTTGCCCGCGGCGAACAGGCCGGGTATCGGCTCACCGTTGACGTGCAGCACACGCCCGTCGCGGTCGGTGCGCGGGCCGCCCTTGGTGCCCATCGCGCCGATGCACACCGGCACCGCGTAGTAAGGGGCGGTGTCGATCGGGCCGAGGGTCTTGCCCGCGAGTGTGGTCGCGCTGTCGTCGCCCCAATAACCGTCGTAGGCGCTGGAGCCGCGGCCGAAGTCGGGATCGGTGCCGGTGGCCACGTGCCGGTTCCAGGCCTCGATGGTGCGGATCAAGCCGTCCGCGTCGATGCCGGTCTTCTCGGCCAACTCGGCGAGGTTGGCCGACTCACAGAACCAGTCCGGAACCGGCTGCCCGGGTTCGACGCCCAGAAATCCATACCGCTGCAGGTGAATTGAGTCGAACACCATCCATCCCCGGTCGTTGACGTACCCGCCGCGGGGATCGAGGTAGTGGAAAGCGCCGGCCATCGAGTTGTAGTCGCACGCCTCGTTGACGAAGCGATGCCCGGCGGCGTTGACGATTATGCTCCGCGGCCGCGTTCGTTCCAGCCGCACGCTGCGGCTGCGCGGCTTGCCGTCGATGGTGTCCCCGGGGATTTGGACGATCGGTACCCACCAGGCCTCACCCATGTTGGCCAGGTCCGCGCCATGGGTCATCGCCATCCGCAGCCCGTCTCCGGTGTTGTTCGGCGGGGAGACGGCGCCGTGCATCGGGCCGCGCAGAAAGGCTTGTGCCAGAGCCGGATCCCATTCGAATCCCCCGGTGCCCAGGATGACGCCGTGCCGGGCGCGAACCCTGATGGTCCGATCGGGCAGGGCAACCCGGACGCCCGTGATCTCTCCGTCCTCGGCGATCAGTTGCTCGGCGCGCGCATTGGTGTGCGGCGTCACCCCGGCATCCAGCAGTCCCTTGAGCAGCCCGGCGATCAGCGCGGTGCCGGCGACGCACAGGTCGCTGCCTTCGTCGACCGTCACGTGCAGGCGAGCCCTCGTTTCGGCATCGATACCGACGTTGGACCAATCGGCGGGAAACGAGGTGATCCGATTGCCCCACTCGCCAATCTGGTTCAGGTCGAACGGCCCCGCGCTCAGCGACCGGCCTCCGCCGGGCTGTCCCCCCGGCAGCTCCGGTCGGTAATCGGGGAAGCCGGTGGCGATCTCGAAGCGCAAGCCACTGTGTGCCTCGACGAAGTCGAGCATCGCCGGACCGGTGTGCACGAATGTTTCGACCAACTCGTCGTCCATCGACCCCAGGGACTGCGCGCGCAGGTATCGCAACGCGTCGGCGGGCGTCAATTCCCCGTCGGGCGAACGGTTGTGGGCGGGGATCCACACGACGCCGCCCGACACCGCGGTGGTCCCGCCGACGGTCGGCGCCTTCTCGAAAACCTCCACCGAGGCCCCGGACGCGGCCGCGGCGAGCGCGGCGGTAAGCCCGGCGCCTCCGCTGCCGAGCACGACTACGTCGACTTGCATGTCCCACGACATGGATTGCTATCCCTTCAGCTCAGCAGGTCGGACAACTGTTTGGCGGCTTTGACGACCGCGTCTTTCCCGCGCATCACCACGTCTTCCCGGTGCGAAATGAGGTTGATGCAGGTCGGCGGGGATGGGGCCGGGCGGTGGACCGCCACGGCCAGGCCATAGGTGTTCGGCTCGATCTCCCCGTACGTGGTCACCCAGCCGCGCTCGCGCGCCCGGGTCACCAGGTCTCGTTCCCCCGGGCGCGGCGGCATGCTGGCGAGCAAGGCGATGCCGGCGGCGCCGCGGTCCAGCGGGTAACGACTGCCTTCGTGGAAGGACAGTTGGTAGGCCACATGGCTCGGCACGATCACCGCGATGGCCACCTGCTGGTCGCCCTCGGCGATGAGCAATGAAACGGTGGTGCCTAGCTCGTCGGCCAGGGCGCGCAGCGTCGGGAGGCTGACTTGGCGCACGTTTCGGTCGAACGATGCGCCGAGGACGGCGAGGCCGGCCGCGGGCCGGTAGCGCCCATCCTCTCCCTTGGCCACCAGCCGGAATTCCGCGAGCGTCGTCAGCAATCGATACGCGATGGTGCGATGCACCCCGACTTGGTCGGCGAGCTGTTGCGCGGTGAGCCCACCGGGGGAGTCCGCGACCATCTGCAGCGCCGTCAGGCCCCTGGCCAGGGTCTGCGAACCGGTTCCCGAACCCGTCACGGCCTTGACAGACCCACATCCGAGAGCGAAGCTCTATATATAACGCACATCAGTGTGCGATATTAGCACACCAGGTACATCAAAAACGAGAACGATATTTCCCAATCCTTCGGCCAGAGAGGAATCGTGGCGGAGTTCGAGAGCATCTGGAGCGATCTGCAGGGCGTCGCGTTTGAGCAGGGCTACCTTGACGCCGGGGGAGTGCGTACTCGCTATCTGCGGGCCGGCGACCCGGGCAAGCCGGTGCTGGTGCTGCTGCACGGATCGGGTGGTCACGCCGAGGCGTACGTTCGCAACCTGGGCGCGCATGCCGAGCACTTCTGGACCTGGTCGATCGACATGCTGGGCCACGGCTACACCGGCAAGCCGGGCCACCCGCTGGAGGTCCGCCACTACGTCGAGCACCTGATGGCGGTCCTGCGCACCGTCGGGGTCGACCGTGCCTGTCTCAGCGGTGAATCGCTGGGCGGCTGGGTGGCCGCCCGCGCCGCCATCGACCACCCCGACGTTGTCGACCGGCTCGTCCTTAATACCGCCGGCGGCTCGCAGGCCGACCCGGTCGTGATGAAGCGGATCATCACCTTGTCCATGGCGGCCGCCGAAGACCCGACCTGGGAGACGGTGCAAGCGCGGATCAAGTGGCTGATGGCAGACAAGTCCAAGGACTACGACGATTTGGTGGCCAGCCGCCAACGTATCTATCGCCAACCGGGATTCGTCGACGCCATGCGCGACATCATGGCACTGCAGGACCCCGAGATTCGGGCGCGCAACATCATCGGCCCCGACGAATACGGCGCGATCACCGCGCCGACGCTGGTGCTGTGGACCAGCGACGACCCCACCGCGGACGTGTCCGAAGGCCGCCGCATCGCGTCGATGATCCCCAATGCGCGCTTCGAGCTGATGCCCGGCTGCGGTCACTGGCCGCAGTACGAGGACGCCAAGACCTTCAATCGTCTGCATCTCGACTTCCTGCTGGGGCGGTGATGGTCGACGCGGGGCGCGAGCCGGTAGGAATCGAGACCGACGTCGTCGTGGTCGGTGCGGGGCCGGTCGGCTTGACGTTGGCCAATATCCTTGGCCTGCGGGGCATCCGCACCGTGGTGGTCGAAGAACGCGACACACTGATCGACTATCCACGCGGGGTGGGGCTCGACGACGAGGCATTGCGGACGTTCCAGTCGATCGGGCTGGTCGACCGGGTGCTGCCGCACACGGTGCCCAACCAGATCCTGCGTTTCGTCGACGCCAAGCGGCGCGTGCTCGCCGAAATGGCCCCGCCCGACGCACGTTTCGGCTGGCCGAAACGCAATGGCTTCGTCCAACCGCTCGTCGACGCCGAGCTGCTGGGCGGCCTGGATCGATTCGAGCACGTCGAGGTGTGGTGGGGCCGACCCATGACGGCCTGTCAGGAAGACGCCGACGGGGTGACGGTGGAACTCGGCGGTGAGTGTGACCACCAAACACCTTGCCTGCGAGCGCGTTACGTGGTGGGCTGCGACGGCGGCCGCAGCATGACCCGACGCATGATGGACGTGTCATTCGACGGGACCACGTCGTCGACGCGCTGGCTGGTGGTCGACATTGCCAACGACCCCCTAGGCCACCCCAACAGCGAGGTCGGCGCCGACCCCGAACGTCCGTATGCCTCGATCTCGATCGCGCACGGAATCCGCCGGTTCGAGTTCATGATCCACGCCGACGAGACCGACGAGCAGGCGGAGGATCCGGCATTCCTGACGCAGATGCTGGCCCGCATGGTCCCTCACCCGGACCGCGTCGACGTGATTCGCCGGCGGGTCTACACGCATCACTCGCGGATCGCCGGCGCGTTCCGCAAGGGTCGGCTGCTGCTGGCCGGAGACGCCGCCCATCTGATGCCGGTCTGGCAGGGCCAGGGCTACAACAGCGGGATCCGGGACGCGGCCAACCTGGGGTGGAAGCTCGCGGCCGTGGTGAGCGGCCGCGCCGACGACAGGCTGCTGGACACCTATGACGTGGAGCGCCGCAAGCACGCGCGGGCGATGATCGACCTTTCCACCATGGTGGGTCGGGTGATTTCGCCGACCAACCGCCGGGTGGCCGGCGCGCGCGACCTCCTCGTGCGGTCGGCGTCAATTGTGCCGTCGCTCAAGCGATATGTCCTGGAGATGCGGTTCAAGCCGATGCCGCGCTACGAGCAGGGGGCGGTGGTACACGCCGCTCCCGCCCGGGCGGATTCGCCGGTGGGCACGCTGTTCATCCAGCCTCGGGTCGACACCCGCGACCGGCAGAACGTCTTGCTGGACGACGTACTCGGCGACTGGTTCGCCGTGCTGTGCTGGAACAACAACCCCCGCAAGATTCTCGGCGACGTCGCCTTCGCGAACTGGAAAGCGCTGGGCGCGCGGTTCATTGCGCTGCGTCCGGCGACTCAGCTGCACTGGAACGGACACGACGATCCCGACGTGGTGGTCGTCGGTGACACCGGCGGTGCCGTCAAATCCTGGTTCGACACCCACCAGGAATCGGTGTTGTTCCTGCGGCCCGACCGGTGCATTGCCGGCGCCTGCATCGCCCAGCGCGCTCCCGACCTGAGCGCCGCGCTGCTCGACGCACTCACGCTCACGCCGCGAGGGGGTGAATCGCAAAGTGGCACTGGCTCTGTGCTGTATGTCGCACAGCCCGCTCCTGAATCTTCCGGGGCCGTCGCAGGACCTGCTTGACGACATCGAAGGGGCGATCGCCGAGGCGCGGCAATTCGTCGCCGACTATGACCCCGAACTCGTCGTCGTCTTCTCCCCGGACCACTACAACGGGTTCTTCTACAAGATGATGCCGCCCTTCTGTATCGGCACGAACGCCAACGGGGTCGGGGATTACGGCACCCATGCCGGCCCGCTCGACGTTCCGGAGAAGCTGGCGACCGAGTGCGCGAAAGCGGTGCTCGACGCGGGGGTCGACGTCGCGGTCTCGGCCTGCATGGACGTTGATCACGGCACCGTCCAGCCGCTCGAGAAGCTGTTCGGCGAAGCAACTTCACGCCCGGTGATACCCATCTTCATCAACGCAATCGGCGCGCCACTGGGGCCATTACAGCGCTGCCGGGCGCTCGGCACCGCCGTCGGCAGCTATTTGTCCACACTGGACAAGCGGGTCCTGGTGCTGGGATCGGGGGGCCTTTCGCACAGCCCGCCGGTGCCCACATTGGCGACCGCGCCGCCGCCCGTGCTGGAGCGCATCGTGCACGGCCAGCCGATGACGCCCGAACAGCGGCAGGCACGGCAGGCGGCCGTGATCGATGCGGCCAAGAGCTTCGCCGCCGGCGACAGCGCCCTGCAACCACTGAACCCGGTGTGGGATCAGCGGTTCCTCGAGATCATCGACGGCGGCTGGCTGGAGGAGCTCGACCAGTGGTCCAACTCGTTCGTGGCCCACGAGGGCGGAAGCTCCGCCCAGGAGATCAGAACGTGGGTCGCCGCATTCGGGGCGCTGGCCAGCGCGGGGCCCTACGAAACCGTCGGGCGCTACTACAAACCGGCTCCCGAACTGATCGCCGGCTTCGCCATCAGAACGGCAGTGCCGAAATGACGGCCGATTTCGACCACGTCGTCGACGTGCTCGTCGTCGGGTCGGGCGGTGGAGGCATGACGGCCGCGCTGACCGCCCAGGCCGCCGGGCTGGACGCGTTGGTCGTGGAGAAGTCTTCGTTCTTCGGCGGTTCCACCGCCCTGTCCGGGGGTGGCATCTGGGTGCCGGGGGCGCCCGCGCAGCGCAGGGAGGGCTATGCCCCGGAGCCCGAAGGCGTCGTCGAATACCTGCGGCAGATCACCGACGGACTGGTCAGCGAGGCGCGGATCCGGCAGTACGTCGAGTCCGCGCCCAAAATGCTCGGGTTTCTCGAACGGCTCTCCGGCTGGTGTGAGTTCGTCTGGAAACCCGGGTACGCCGACTACTACCCGGAACTGCCCGGCGGGTCGGAACTCGGCAGCACGATCAACGTGCCACCCATCGACCTGCGGAAGCTCGGGCCCGACGAGCAGAAGCTGTTGCAGCCGCTGGCGCTAGCGCCGAAGGGAATCTGGCTGGGGCCCAAAGAACTTCGGACCTTCTACCGGATCCGGCAATCGTGGGCCGGCAAGGGCGTGTTGCTCAAGCTGATCGCGCGGATGGTCCGGGCCAGGGTTTTCGGCGAGCGGATGGCGGCGATCGGGCAGTCGTTGGCCGCTCGCCTCAGATTGACCATGAGGGAGCGCGGCGTACCGCTGTGGCTGGACTCGCCGATGACCGAGTTGCTCACCGACGCCGACGGATCGGTGGCCGGCGCGTCGGTGGAAAGGGACGGCAAGACGCAGCGGATCGGCGCGCGTCTCGGGGTCATCCTGGCTTCGGGCGGCTTCGACCACGACCTGGCCTGGCGCAAGGAACTGTTGCCCGTGGTGGAGCAGGACTGGAGCTTTGGCAACCCCGCCGCCATGGGCGACGGGATTCGTGCGGCCCAAAAGCTCGGCGCCGCAACCGACCTGCTCGACGAGGCGTGGTGGTTTCCCGCCATCCAATGGCCGGACGGCCGCATGCAATTCATGCTCAACGAACGCATGATGCCGGCGCAGTTCATCGTCAACGGCGATGGCAAGCGTTTCATCAACGAGGCGGCCCCCTACATGGACTTCGGCCACGCCATGATCGACGGCCAGAAATCCGGGGTCACCCACATCCCCTGCTGGCTGATCACCGACCACAGGTCGTGGAATCGCTACGTCATCGGCGGTCATCTGCCGATACCCAAAATCCCGGGCGCGCCGGTGCCCACCGGTCGCAAGGTGCCTTCGGCGTGGCTCGAATCGGGCGTGGTCAAGGCCGCGATGACGTGGGAGGAGATGGCGACCAGGATCGGCGTGCCGGCGGACAAACTATCCGAAACCGCCCGGCGCTTCAATGAACTCGCCCGCAAGGGCCACGACGACGATTTCAACCGCGGCGACAGCGTCTACGACAACTACTACGGCGATCCGACACTGCCCAACCCGAACCTGTACCCGCTAGCCGATCCGCCGTACTACGCATTCCGGATCGTCCTTGGCGACCTCGGGACGTCGGGCGGCCTGCGCACCGACGAATACGCGCGGGTGTTACGGGACGACGGCACCGTAGTGCCGGGGCTGTACGCGGTGGGTAACACCGCCGCGCCGGTGATGGGACGCAGCTACGCCGGCGCCGGGGCGACCATCGGCCCCGCGATGACATTCGGCTTTGTCGCCGCGAATCACATTGCCGCACACGCAGCCAAACGAACCCTTAATTCTCATAGGAGGTAACAATGAAAATTTCCCTATTCTACGAATTCGCCCTGCCGCGGCCCTGGGCGCCCGACGACGAACGCGTCATGTTGCAGGAGTGCCTCGACGAGGTCGAGGCCGCCGACAAGGCGGGGTTCTCCACCGTCTGGCTGACCGAGCACCACTTCCTCGAGGAGTACTGCCACTCGACGGCACCCGAGATCTTCTTGGCCGCGGCCAGCCAGCGGACGAAGAACATCCGGCTGGGCTTCGGGATCATGCACCTGCTGCCCGCGGTCAACCACCCGGCGCGGGTAGCCGAACGCGTCGCCACCATCGACCTGCTCTCCAACGGGCGCGTCGAATTCGGCACCGGTGAAGGTTCCTCCGTCGGTGAGCTCGGTGGATTCGATGTCGATCCCGCCGACAAGCGCGCACAGTGGGAGGAGTCACTCGAAGTGGCGATCCGCTGCATGATCGAGGAGCCGTTCACGGGCTTCAAAGGTGACCAAATCCAGATGCCGCCCCGCAACGTCATCCCCAAGCCGATGCAAAAGCCGCATCCACCGGTTTGGGTCGCCTGCACGCGGCCGGCCAGCGTGCAGATGGCCGCCCAAAAATGCATCGGCGCATTGAGTTTCGCCTACACGGGCCCCGGGCCGCTCACCGAACGGGTCAACGGCTACTACAAAGAGTTCGAGGAGAACGGCGTCCCCATCACGCCGCGGATCAACCCGAACATCCTGGCCATCGGTGGGGACCTGTCGATGATGGTCGCCAAGACCGACGACGAGGCGCTGCAGCGGTTGGGGCAGGGTGGCGGGTTCTTTTCGTTCGGAATCATGCACTACTACCTGACCGGGATGCACACACCCGGCCGGACTGGAGTGTGGAAGCGGTACCTCGAAGAGGTCGAGAAGGACCCGACCCTGGCCTACGGTCCCGGACGCGGCGCTATCGGATCTCCGGCCACCGTCCGCGAATTCCTGCGCGGCTACGAGGAAAGCGGCGTCGACGAGATCATCCTGCTGCTCAATCCCCGCAGCCACGAGGGCACCATGGAGTCCATCGAGTTGATGGGCTCCGAGGTGCTGCCCGAGTTCATCGAACGTGACGAGAAGGCGGTCGCCGACAAAGCCAAGCGGCTCGCACCGGTCATCGAGAAGGTCGAGGCGCGCCGGCCCAAGTCGACCGCACCGCTGTTCGACGAGACCTACGCGTTCGGCGGCCTGCCCACCGGCCGAGACAAGTTCACCGCGAGCGAGATCCCCGAAGCCATGGCCGAGATCAACGAGGGTCGCGTCCAGGCGGCTCAGCGCGCGAAGGAACAGCGGAAGTAAGACCGGCGACCTCCGAGCCAGGGGCGAGCCTTGGGAGAGATCGACGGGCTGTGGCGCTACGACGGCCGGCGGGCTGTGGTGACCGGCTGCGCGTCGGGCATCGGCGAACACGTGGTGCGCCAGCTCACCGAACTCGGTGCGAACGTCGTGGGGCTGGACAAGCGCCGACCCGACTTCGGGATCAACCAGTTTCGTGAGGTGGACCTGGCCGATCCCGATTCGATCGACGACACCGTGGCGTCGATCGGCGGACCGGTCGACGCGCTTTTCAACGTCGCCGGTGTCTCGTCCGGGATCGGCGACCCACCGCTCGTCGTCACCATCAACTTCCTCGGATTGCGGCACATCACCGAGGCGCTGGTCGGCAAGATGGCCGAAGGATCGTCGATCGTGAGCGTCTCCTCGCTCGCGGCAGCCGCCTATCGCGAACACGCCGCGGCGGTGGCCCCCCTGCTGAAGACCGCGACGATGCGGGCGGGCATCGACTGGTGCCGCCGCAATCCCGAAGCCTTGGGTAACGGTTACCAGCTCTCCAAAGAAGCGATCATCTTCTATACCATGCGAAGTGCCACGCCGCTGGGCGCCAAGGGCATCCGCATCAACTGCTCGGGTCCCGGGGTCACCGAGACCCCGATTCTGGAGCAGCTGCGCACGGCGTACGGGCAGGGCTACCTCGACGACATCCCCAAGCCCTTGGGTCGTGTTTCCGACCCCGCCGAGCAGGCCGCGGTCTTGCTCTTCTTGAATAGTCGCGCAGCTAGCTACATCACGGGACAGGTCATCTGGGTCGACGGCGGAAACGTGGCCGCGACGATCGCCCGTGAATTCGAGGAAGGAATGCCATGACCGACTTGACTGACTTCCGGCGGGTCGCGCGTGACGTCTCGAATTGGGGACGGTGGGGCGACGACGACGAGCTTGGCACACTGAATTTCATCACTGCGGACAAGGTCGCACAGGCCGCGAGTTTGGTCAGGCACGGCAAGGTGTTTCCGCTCGGCGTCGACTTCGGCGCCGCCGGCCCGCAGGGCGCCTTCGAGTTTCGGCACAACCCGGTCCACATCATGACCGTCGACGGCGGCGATGTGAACACGCTGGCCAAGTACGGGCCCAGCTGGCCGCGTAACCCGTTGGCTCAGCAGCTGAGTAGCTACATGACGGCCGACAACCCATTTCGTTTCAACGACGACATCATCATCATGCCGCTGCAGGCGGCAAGCCAATGGGACGCGCTGTCCCACGTCTACTACGACGATCACCTCTATAACGGCTTCGCGGCGGACTCGGTGACCAGTATGGGCGCCTACCACTGCGGCATCGACAAGGTTGACGTCAAGGGGATCACGTCCCGCGGTGTGCTGTTGGACTTGGTTCGCCATCGAGGCGCGGAGGTCTTCCTCGAAGCCGGGAATCCGATCTCGCCGGAAGAACTCGACGACGTGGTTCGCGCCCAGGGTGTGACCATTGGGCGAGGCGACATCGTGCTGATCCGAACCGGCTGGTGGACAATGTTTCTGAAGACCGGGAACAAGACCGAAGGCTATTCCGGGCTGGACTGGCGTTGCGCCCAGTGGCTGCACGATCACGAGGTCGCGGCCGTGGCCGCCGACAACCTTCAGGTCGAGGACCTCGTGTCCGGCGTCGACGGCATCACCTTTCCGCTGCATCTGCTGTGCCTGCGCGACATGGGGATGATCTTCGGCGAATACTGGGATCTCACCGGGCTGGCCGAGGACTGCGCCGCCGACGGCGTGTACGAGTTTCAGCTCGTCGCGCCGCCCTTGCGGGTGGTCGGCGCCGTCGGGTCCCCGGTCAACCCGATCGCGATCAAGTGATGGGCTTTGCGCGCAAGACCATGCTGGTGGACGGCCTGACCACCGGGTATCTGGAAGCGGGCGACGGCGACCCGGTGGTGCTGCTGCACGGCGGCGAGTTCGGTGCCAGCGCCGAACTCGGTTGGGAACACAACATCGACGCGCTCGCCGCGCGGTACCGAGTGCTGGCCCCGGACCAGCTGGGCTTCGGGCGGTCGGCGAAGGTCATCGATTTCGTCGACGGGCGCGGGATGCGGATCCGGCACGTGGCCCGGTTCTGCGAGCTGCTCGGCATCGACTCGGCGCACTTCGTGGGCAACTCGATGGGCGCCATCAACCTGCTCACCGACGCCACCTCGGACACGCCGCTGCTGCCCGCCCGCAGTCTGGCCATCATCTGCGGCGGCGGCGAGATTCAACAGAATCGGCACTTCGAGGCGCTACAGCAATACGACGCAACGCTGCCGGGCATGCGGCGCATCGTCGAGGCCCTGTTCCACGACCCGCGCTATCCCGACGATGACGACTACGTGCGGCGCCGCTATGAGTCGAGCACCGCGCCCGGCGCATGGGAGGCCGTCGCCGCGGCCCGGTTCCGTCGCCCCGGCGCCACACCCTCCGCCACGCCCTCGAGTGCGCGACCCTACGCGCGCATCACGGTACCGACGCTCGTCGCCGAGGGGGGAGACGACAAGCTCCTGCCGGCCGGCTGGGCCGCGCAGATGGCCACGCAGATCGACGGCGCCCGGTCGGTCGTGGTCGACAAGGCCGGTCACTGCCCGCAGATCGAGCAGTCGGCGACGGTGAATCGGCTGTTGCTCGACTTCCTCGCCGCGAAGGTCTAAAACAAGTACTCCAGGCGGGTCTGCATCCCGGCCTCTTGGTGATAGGTGTTGTGGCAGTGCAACATCCACACCCCCGGATTGTCGGCGACCAGCACGGCGAGCAGCTTCTGCTTGGGCAACACCATGAGGGTGTCCTTGCGCGCGCCGGGGCTGCCGTCGGCCTTGATCAGTTGAAACGTGTGGCCGTGCAGGTGAATCGGGTGGTACATCATCGTGGGATTGTCGAAAGTGATGGTGGGCCGTTCGCCCTGTCGGATGTGCAACGGTTCGGTTTCGCTGTAAGGCCTTCCGTTGATGGTCCAGTTGTATTGGGCCATGTTGCCGCCCAGCACGACGGGGAGGTTCAGGCCGGGCTGCGGCCGGCCCAGGTTCGCCGGCGTTGTGGCCGTGAACATTTCCACCGTGCCTACCCGTCGATTGAGTTCGGCCGGTTGAAACCCTGGGTCGGGCGGGCTGCCCGCCCCGGTGAACAGCAGCGCCCGCGCCAGGGCATTCTTCCCCTCGGCGAGCGCGACCAGCGGGAAAACGCCGTCGGCGGCGGTCACGATGACGTCGTAGCGCTCGGCCATGCCGATGAGCAGGGCGTCGACTTGGGTCGGTACCACGGGGTAGCCGTCGGTATGGGTGACCGTCATCGAATGACCGGCCAGCGCGACGCGAAACGTGGTGTCGGAGCCGGTGTTGATGAAACGGATCCGGATGCGCTGGCCCGGCTTCGCGCTGAAGGTCATGGGAGCGGCGGGGATTCGGCCGTTGACGAGATAGAAGGGGTAAGCGATGTCCCCGGCGTCGCCGCCGAGCAGGTCGCTTCTGCCGACGCTTCCGCCTGACGGCGCTGCCGTCGGGCTCGCCGAGCTGGTCTCGCTGGTCGACGTTGCCGTGGTCTCGCTCGTCGACGTTGTCGTCGGGTTTTCGCTCGTGGGCGAGGTCGTCGCAGTGGTGGGCGGCGTCGTCGTGGTCTCGGCGGCACTGGGCGGGGCGGGCTTGTTCGGGCTGGTCAGCTCGGTGTAGAGCTGCTGCGGCGTCTTCCCGACGCTGTCGGTCCAATCATCAAGGACCACAATCCATTCCGAATCATAGTTGCCCTCCGTCGGGTCGTCGACGATGACCGGGAGGTACAGGCCCATGTCGGCGTCCAGCCCGGTGTGCGGATGGGCCCAGTAGGTGCCCGCATTCGGGACGGAGAAGCGGTAGGTGAAGTCCTGACCGGCGGGGATGTTCGGGGTGGCGGGCGCGGCACCGTCCATGTCGTTGCGCAGCGCGATGCCGTGCCAATGCACCGACGTCGGGTGATCGAGCCGGTTCGACACCTGCACCACTAGCTCGTCGCCGATGCGCGCCCGGATCGGCGACGCCGGGATGGTGTTGCCGTAGGCCAGCGTGCGGACGACGGGTCCGCCGAGGTCGACCTGGACCTGCTGGGCGGCCAGACTGGCCGTGACGGTGCGGCCACTGTGCGGCCTGGCGGCTTCGGCCGCCTCGATGGCGGCGGCCATCCGGGCCTCGCTCGATGGCGCGGGCCTGGATTGGCTGCAAGACGCCAGCGCGAACCCGCCGGCGATGCCGGCGACCATGAATCCGCGCCTGGTGAGCCGCGTTTCCTCGAAGGGGGCGCCGCGTGTGGGTTGCACAGGCATTGATCGCTCCTCGCTTCCGCCGGACCCGTCCTCTTGTCTTATACCGCGCTCAGGCGCTGTGGGGACACAATCAAGCGGGCAACCGCCACCGTCATGGAATGGCGGCCCGGTAGATCGGCTCCGCCGGTGTCGACGCGACGCCGAGTTCGGCCGCGACCGCGTCGACCCCGCGCTGCGCCACGTCGATGTCGACCCGGCCGTCGGCGGTGAAGTACGGACCGATGTAGCGCTCGTAGTGTCGTTGCAGCTCGTCACGCGTCAGCCTGGTCAGGAACGGCGCCATGTGTTCGATGGCCAACTCGGGTCGATCCGCGATCGCCCGCAGCGCGCGCCGGTTGGCCCGTGCCACCGCTTGCACCGCCGGGCTGTCGGCCGGAAGGCGGCTCGGATCCACGGCGACGCCGACGGTCGGAATCTGGAAATGATCGCCCACCCAGGCCAGCACGTGGAATCCCTCCTCCGCGGCGACCTCATCGGGCGCCAGGGTGCTGCCGACATACGCGGCATCGATCGATCGATCACGTAGCTTCCGCAGGTCCATCTGGTAATCCCCCGGCGACCTGGCCACACACTCGACGTCACGGTCTGGATCAATGCCGTTCTGGCGCAGCACGATTCGTGCGAAACATCCCGGGGCGGTGTGCCCCGCGTGGACCGCCAGCCGACGTCCGCGAAGATCGGCCATGGATGTCACGTCCGCCCCACCGAGAAACCAGAACAACGGACGGTGGGTGTTGACGCTCAGCACCGTCCATTCGATTCCGCTGGTCAACCGCGATAACAGGGCCCGGCCCAGACCGATCGTCGCGCAGGAGCGCAGGCGCTCCGTGTCCCAGCCGATTCCGTCACGCACGGCGACGTGGACACCTTCGTCGGAGAAGTACCCTTCCTGATCGGCGATGTAGGCGATCAGCTCCTCGTGGATGCCGCGCCCGACATAGGCCACATCGATGGTCTGCATGATCCCTTCAAAGGTCCTGAGTTACGCTGCGGCGCGTGATTTAATCCATCGAGAGCCCGCCGTTGACGGGCAGATAGTGCCCGGTGGTGAAACCGGAGTGCTCGCCGGCCAGGAACGCGATCATGTGCGCGACTTCGCTCGGCGTCACCAGCCGCCCCATCGGCGCGGCCGTTCCGAGCTCACGCATCTGCTCCGGCGTGAGTTGTCCGGTCACCGTCGTTCCGCTCACGGTGGCCGGCGCGACCAGGTTGGCGGTGATCCCGTGCGGCGCCAGCTCCAGTGCGACGTACCGGACGAACTGGTCCAGCGCCGCCTTCGCCGTTCCCAGAGCGATCATCCCGTCTCGCGGACGGCGGGACAGGCCGGTGCTGAGAAATATCAACCGCCCATAGCCGCGCGCCATCATGCCCGGGACGACGGCCTTCGTCAGCGAGTATGCCGCGAGAAGCTCCGCGTTCACCTTGCCGCCCAACTGATCCCACGTCAGATCGGCAAACGAGGTGACGGCGAAGGGTATCAACGCGTTGTGCACCAGCACGTCCACCCCGCCCCAGCGTTGCGCGATCTCGTCCGCCATCGCCCAGATGTCAACGGGCACGGTGACGTCGGCCCGAATCGCCATGGCGTCGCCGCCGGCCGCGGTGATACCCGCCACCACCTCCTCCGCCTGTTCGGCGCTCGCGCGGTGATTGACCACCACCCGGAAGCCGAGATCAGCAAGAACCCGCGCAGTCGCTGCACCGATGCCCCGGCTGCCTCCGGTGATCAGCGCGACTCGTGGCATCGGTATCGACCCCCCGTTCAGCTTCAGTCCGTCGAGCGTCTACTAGGCCGCCCCGGTCGGCGTCTGCGAGGCCATCCAGTCCGCAAAGCGGGTCGGGTAGATCGTCGGGTCCTCACCGTCGACGGGAACGATGCTGCGATCGTTGAGCAGGGCACCGTAGTAGCGGACGTCATCGTCGGTGATCACCTGGCGACCGTCGCCGGTCGCAGCGAACCGGGCACGGATGAAGTCGTCCATACCTTGCTTTTCGGGGCCGGCGATATTGATCACGCCGTTGACCGGGTCGCCGGTCGCCGCGCGCGTCACGGCCGTGGCGACATCCGCGGCGGCAATGGGCTGGAACGCGCCGTGCGGGGCGCGGACCGTGGCACCGTCGGCCATCGAATCGGCAATCCCGTCAACGAATTCGAAGAATTGAGTCGCCCGCACGATCGAATACGGATATCCCGATTCCTCGATCACCTTCTCCTGGGCGACCTTGGCCCGCATGTAGCCACTTTCGGTCGTCCGGTCGGCTCCCACGATCGAGAGGGCGACGTGGTGCCGGACGCCCGCGAAGCGCTCGGCCTCGAGAAGGTTGCGACTGGAGGTGGTGAAGAAGTTCAGGACATCGTCGTCCGCCCAGGACGGGGAGTTGGAGACGTCCACAACCGTGTGCACACCGGCGACGGCCTCGGCGACACCGTCACCTGTGACGGTGTTGACTCCTGAGCGCGGCGAGGCAGAGATGGCCTCGTGTCCCAGCTCGGCGAGCTGGGCGACAACCTGCGAGCCGATAAGTCCGCTGCCACCAACCACCAAAACCTTCATGTTCGGGCCTTTCGAGTTTTCCCATGGATTGACGTTCTCAGCATGGTCCGTGCCCGGGCCGGTGGGAACCCCTGAGGACGGGTAAGAGGTTCTTGCGACCCGCTACGCCAAGCGGCGCGCTGGACCTTCGTCAGTGCTGGCGACCGAATAGCAGGCCGCCGTCGCGATGCTCGTCGGCACCACAAGCGACAGCACGACGACGAACAAGACGAACGTGCGGTTGGGGATCGTCAGCCAGCCGGCCGGAAGGCGCGCCAGGCTGACGGCCAT
Organism: Mycobacterium sp. SMC-2; assembly: GCF_025263485.1. Lineage (NCBI taxonomy): Bacteria > Bacillati > Actinomycetota > Actinomycetes > Mycobacteriales > Mycobacteriaceae > Mycobacterium > Mycobacterium sp. SMC-2. The sequence continues at coordinate 5,545,039 of NZ_CP079863.1, read as the reverse complement.
CCATGACGCGGTAACTGCGAGGAGCAGCGTTCCCACCGTCGCGACCTTGATCGACCGCAATGCCAACTGCGTCGGCTCGGCGGTGTTGGCCAGGGAGCGGTTCAACGCTTTCGTACGGATGTAGACGACCGCGAAATCGAGCAGGATGGCAAGCGCGCAGAACGTCACGATCGCCCCGGTCATCCAGAGCGCGGGTCGGTGGCCGAGCACGAAATGCAGGTAGTCGATGTTCGTTTCACTCATGATCAATGTTGTCGCCATCGCGGCACCGAATGTCAGCCACCCGCCGAGGTCGGCGAGGAAGCAGTAAGCGCGGATATCCGCGGGGTCGTCCCTGGGTACCTTGTTCACCGCGTGACTGGCGAGCATCCATCCCAGGCCGCCGAACAATGCAGTGGTGCCTGCCGCGAGCATGCCGGTCGCCAGGTTGCCCTGGGTCCAAGCGACCGCGCAGATGTACTGGCGGTTGCCCTCTTCGGGCGGGTGAGTTCCACTGATGAGGCTGAACAGAAAGCTGTCGAGCATCAGGATCAGCACCGCTGACGAGAACAACGCCAGGGTGTGCACGCCTTCTCGGCTGCTGCGGTCGAACAGCAAAGCGATTGCGGTGATGAGGAACCCACCGAGCACGCCGGCGAGCTGCGACGTGGAGGCCGCCGACGCGATCGTGCTCCATTGGTCGGATGTGCAGAAGATATCGGGATTCATCGACGCCGAAACCTCGTCATGGCCGAGATCCCTCACTCATGGGGCAGACATTAGCCAGCCGCGATCCTGGCGAAGTCACATTGGTCGCGTTAGTCATGTGCGCGCACTGATCGGCCTGGTCGGGCCAAAGCCAATTGTCCGACCGCACCAAGCGCGCGTCTACTAAATCAACTGCTTGACTTAACGCTCACGTCCCCGATTAACTCGTCGGGTGTTCAACGAATTGGCCGGCAAGGTTGCCGTCGTCACCGGCGGTGCGTCCGGCATCGGTCGCGGAATAGTGGAACGGTTCGTGGCCGAGGGGTCTCGGGTCGTCATCGCCGACATCGAAACGGACAGGGGAGAGGAGTTGGCCGCCACGCTCGGCGCCGACGCTCACTTCCGGCGGACGGACGTCTCCGATCCTCAACAGGTCGGGGAACTGGTGGCCACCACCGTCGAGAAATTCGGCGGTCTGCACGTCATGGTGAACAACGCCGGAATTTCGAGTCCCCTGCGCCGGCTGCTCGATGACGACCTGGCCGATTTCCACCGGGTGATGGGGGTCAACGTCCTGGGAGTGATGGCGGGCACCCGAGATGCCGCCCGCCACATGGCCGAAAGCGGTGGCGGATCGATCATCAACCTGACGTCGATCGGCGGGATCCAGGCCGGCGGTGGGGTGATGATCTACCGTGCATCGAAAGCCGCCGTCATCCAGTTCACCAAGTCCGCCGCAATTGAGCTGGCGCGCTATGAGATTCGGGTCAACGCCATCGCGCCGGGAAACATCCCCACGCCGATCCTGGCGTCCTCGGCGGTCGCCATGGAACCGGCTGAGCTGGAACGGTTCGAGGCGCGGGTGCGCGAAACGATGCGCGAGGATCGGCCGCTGAAGCGAGAGGGCACGCCCGAGGACGTCGCCGAGGCGGCGTTGTACTTCGCCACCGATCGGTCCCGCTATGTCACCGGAACCGTGCTGCCGGTAGACGGGGGGACCTCGGCCGGTAAGCCGATCCGCCCCCGGCAATGAGTCACGCGGGGGCCGGCGTCAGGGCCCTTCCGCAGGATGCCCGGCGTGGGTTTCCAGCCGCAGCCTGGCCAGCATCTCGGCGCGCTTGAGGTCTTGCACCCCGGCCCTTTCCACGATGACGCTGTGGGAATGCGCCAGCACGCCGAGCACCGCTTCGGTGGGCAGGCCGGGGAACTGGCGGCCCAGCACCTCGGCCGCGCTCCTCAACTCGAAGAGCTTGGGATACGCGTGATCCGCCGGCGTTGGCGGCACGACGCGGGTGACGTCCTGGGCATGCTGCAGCACGGCGACCGTCTTCTTGCCCTCTTTGATCGGGGAATTCATCGGCGTCCATACCTTGTAGACGAACTCGCCCGGATTCCTCCGGTCGGGAATGTCGTAGCGCTGCACCCCCAACCAATGCCGGACCCCGCGGCGAAAAACGAACTCCAGCGACGCGGAGGCATTGGCCACGCCGTCTGCTTCCGGGTCGGCGGGGTTGTCCGGGAAGACCTCGAACAGCTGGTGGCCGAGCAGTTCTTCCCGCGGGTACCCTGACGCGCGCTCGCATGCCGCATTGACCGCACGGATCCGCCAGTCTGCGTCGGCCAACAGGTACGGTGCCCACTTCGACTGAAACCACGCGGATTCCTCGATCGCGGACACCCGGTTGGCTGACAGCACGAGTACCCCCAAACCGATGACTCACCGTTTCGGCACCGCCACGTTGCGGCAAGAGGCCATCCTCACCCAGCGGGGGCCAGTCGGGCGAGAGACTTTTGTCACCCGCTGTCGGCCATGTGGCACCGAAGCAACAACGCACCGGGGCGGGCGAGCCGAATTAAATCAATCGCTTGACTTAATCGATGGGGCGCGGTTGACTAGCCGGGTGACCACCATCGGCCGGACCGTTCGCACTGAGCGGGCCAGTTCCACCCAGGAAGCGATCCTGGCCGCGGCCGAGCGGTTATACGCCGAGCACGGCATGTTCGCGGTGTCGAACCGGCAGGTGAGCGAGGCCGCCGGTCAAGGCAATAACGCCGCGGTGGGCTATCACTTCGGGACCAAGGCCGACCTGGTGCGGGCGATCGAACACAAGCACCGCGGGCCGGTCGAGCAGCTGCGTGAGCAGATGGTGGCCGAGCTGCTCGAGTCGGGCGAATCCCCCGGGATGAGGGACTGGGTGGCCTGCCTGGTGCGCCCCCTCACCGATCATCTGGAGGAGCTCGGGAACCCCACCTGGTACGCGCGTTTCGCGGCGCAGGCGATGACCGATCCGGCGTACTACAACATCGTCGTCAAGGGCGCCCTCAGCTCACCGTCGCTGGTGCAGGTCGTCGAGGGCATCAATCGCTGCCTGCCCGACCTGCCGACCGAAGTGCACTTTGAACGAAACATCATGGCCCGCAACCTGTTGATGCACACTTGCGCCGACCGGGAACGTGCGCTTGCCGCGGGCGCCTCGCCACCCCAACGTTCCTGGCGGGCCGCCGCGTCGGGCCTCATCGACGCGATCGTGGGCATGTGGCTGGCGCCTGTCACGCCGTACGAATGAAAGGTCCACAGATGAAAGTGACTGTCGACCAAGATGTTTGCGCGTCGTCGGGCAACTGCGTGTTGAATGCACCCGAGGTCTTCGACCAGCGCGACGAGGACGGCGTCGTTGTTCTGCTCAACCCGAATCCATCCGCCGAACAGGCCGAGGGCGCGCGGCGAGCGGCCGCGGCGTGCCCCGCGCTGGCCATCCACATCGAGGAATGACATGTCAGAAACGCTGACGAACACTTCTGCGGCCGAGTCGACCTCCGACGTCCCGGACTATCCGATGCCGAGGCAGGCGGGCTGCCCCTTCGCCCCACCGCCGGGCGTCATGGCGCTGGCCGAAGAGCGGCCGCTGTCCCGAGTCCGGATCTGGGACGGCAGCACACCGTGGCTCATCACCGGCTACGAGCAGGTTCGGGAGCTCTTCTCGGATTCGCGGGTCAGCGTGGACGACCGCCGGCCGGGGTTTCCGCACTGGAACGCGGGCATGCTGTCCACGGTGCACAAGCGTCCGCGGTCGGTCTTCACCGCCGACGGGGAAGAACACACCCGATTCCGGCGCATGTTGTCAAAGCCCTTCACGTTCAAGCGCGTTGAAGGCCTGCGCCCGACGATCCAGCAGATCACCGACGACCACATCGACGCGATGCTGGCCGGACCGCGGCCCGCCGATGTCATCGCCGCTGTGGCGTTGCCGGTTCCGTCACTGGTGATCAGCCAGCTGCTCGGGGTCCCGTACGAAGACGCCGACATGTTCCAACACCACGCCAACGTCGGGCTCGCGCGATACGCGACGGGTGAGGACACCGTCAAGGGCGCCATGAACCTGAACAGCTACCTGGCCCAGCTGGTCGAGGCCAAGATGGAAAACCCCGCCGAGGACGCGGTTTCCGACCTTGCCGAGCGGGTGAAGGCCGGTGAGCTCAGCGTGAAAGAGGCGGCCCAGCTGGGTACCGGGCTGCTGATCGCCGGACACGAGACCACCTCGAACATGATCGGCCTGGGGGTGCTCGCCCTGCTGATGAACGCGGACCAGTTGGCCGTCATTCGCGACGCCGAAGATCCCAAGGTCGTTGCCAGTGCGGTCGAGGAACTGCTGCGCTACCTCAGCATCATTCAGAACGGGCAGCGCCGCGTCGCGCTGGAAGACATCCAGATCGCCGGGGAGACCATCCGCGCCGGAGAAGGCATCATCATCGACCTGGCTCCGGCCAACTGGGATCCGCACGCCTTCCCCGAGCCCGACCGGCTGTACTTGCACCGCTCGGGGGCCGACCGCAATGTCGCCTTCGGCTACGGCCGGCACCAGTGTGTCGGTCAGCAGCTCGCCCGCGCCGAGCTGCAAATCGTCTACCGCACCCTGTTCCGCCGTGTCCCCACGCTCGAACTGGCGATCCCGGTCGAGAACGTTCCCCTCAAAGACGACCGACTCGCATACGGCGTCTACGAACTTCCGGTGACCTGGTAGCCCCCGGGTCGCTACGCTCACAATGCCGATCCGAATGGAGGGTCAACGATGACGACTCAAACAAGTTCCGTTTCGCTCTACCCGCCCGGCGGCTTCGGTGCCCCGAAGCATCGCCGCGGTCACGCCGCGGGTGCGGATGTCGGTCTGCCGGCGGGAACCGTGGTGTTCTCCGCGGACAACCACATCTCCCTAGCGGATGACATTTTCTACCAACGCTTTCCGGACGACCTCAAGGACAAGGCACCGCGGATCTGGTACGAGGACGGCGCCTACCAGGTCGGCCGCAAAGGACAGTCGTTCCTGCCCGGCGACTTCAGCGCGGTGCTGATGCAGTACGACGACCTGCCCGGGGCGGCGAGCACCAACATCGAGGCCCGCATCCAGGAACTGCATGACGACGGCGTCGACAAGGAATTGGCCTTCCCCAACGCGGTTTTGGCGTTGTTCCACTACCCGGACAAGAGCCTGCGCGAGCTGGCCTTCCGCATCTACAACGAATACATCGCCGACCTGCAGGAGCGCTCGGGCGGCCACTTCTACGGCGCCGGCCTGATCAATTGGTGGGACCCGCAGGGCACGCGCAAGACCCTGGAAGAGCTGAAGTCCCTGGGAATCAAGACCTTTCTGATGCCGTTGAATCCGGGCAAGGGCGACGACGGCAACCCGATCGACTACTCCAGCACTTCGATGAGGCCGGTTTGGGACGAGATCGAGGCCGCCGGTCTTCCGGTCACGCACCACATCGGAGAAACGCCGCCAAAGAGCCCGACCGAATTCAACAGCGTGGTCGTCGGGATGATGATCAACATCGACGGTTTCCGGGAGACGTTCTCCAAGTACATCTTCGGTGGCATCCTCGATGATCACCCGGGACTGCGGATCGGTTGGTTCGAGGGCGGCATCTCCTGGGTTCCCTGGGCGCTGCAGGACGCCGAACACCTGGTCGCCTCCTACCAGCACATGTTCAACCGCCCGTTGCAGCACGACGTGCGGTACTACTGGGACAACCACATGAGCGCATCGTTCATGGTCGACCCGCTGGGGCTGCAGTTGATCGACAAGATCGGTGTGGACAGGGTGATGTGGTCCAGCGATTACCCGCACAACGAAAGCACCTACGGCTATTCGGAGAAGTCGCTGGCCGCCGTCGTCGACGCCGTCGGCCCCGCGGACGCCGCGAAAATCGTGAGCGGCAACGTCACGAAGTTCCTGGGTCTGTAGGGGTGGCCTGATGACGACATTCGCGCAAGCGGGCGCGGGCACCAGCAGTCTGGTGATCCCCGAGACGCCCGACCTCGGCCGCATGCGACGGGAGACCGGGAAGCGGCTGCGCTCGGCGATGGCCGACCGCGGTGTCGACGCACTGATTCTGCTGGGCAACAGCGCGGTGGTCTATGCCACCGGCACCAGTTGGCCGCTGGGTGATGCGGGATTGTCCTATGTGGAGCGGCCGGTCGCCGTGGTGCTCGCCGGGGATGAGTGGCCGCACTTGTTCCTGCCGTTCCGCGAGGGCGCCTCGTCCGAGTCGGACCTACCCACCGACCACGTGCACGGGCCGGTGTACCTCGAATTCGACGAAGGCGTCCAGGATTTCGCGCGACTGATGGCCGACTTGATTCCGCCCCAAGCGGTGATCGCGGTCGACGAGTGCACCGGCGCCATGTCGCGCGCCGCCAAGTCGTTGTTCCCCTTTGGTGCGCCCGTCGACGCCGGGGCCATCGTCAGCGCCGCCAAGGTGGTGAAGACGCCGGACGAATTGTCGTGCATGCGCACCGCCATCCGGATCACCGACGAGGCGATGGTCGAGGTTCAGAAGCGGTTGGCCCCGGGGATCCGGCAGATCGACCTGTCGGCGAGCTTTCTGCGGCGGGCCTTCGAGTTGGGCGCCACGGCCAGCATGCTCGAACCGATCTGGCAGGTAATGCCGCCCAGCAAGGCCGAGGGCGTATGGACCACGCACGGCGACTTGGCGTTGCCGCTGCTGAGCACCGAACGTGAATTGGCCGAGGGTGACGTGCTGTGGACCGACGTCAGCATCACCTACCACGGTTACTGCTCGGACTTCGGGCGCACGTGGATCGTCGGAAAGGACCCGACCCCGCGCCAGCAGGCGCAGTTCGACCGATGGTTCCAGATCATGTCCGCCGTCCTGGGCGTCGCCAAGGCCGGCGCCACCGCGGCGGACCTGGGGCGGGCGGCCACCGAGGCCAACGGCGGAAGCAAGCCGTGGCTGCCGCACTTCTACCTGGGCCATGGCATCGGCGTGAACGCAGCCGAAATGCCGATGATTGGAACCGATCTCGGCCAGGAGTTCGACGAGAACTTCGTCCTGCGGTCCGGCATGGTGCTGGTCTTGGAGCCCGTGGTGTGGGAGGACGGCACCGGTGGCTACCGCAGCGAAGAGGTCTTGGTGATCACCGAGGAAGGCTGGATCCGATTGACCGACTATCCATACGACCCCTATGGCTCCCATGTCAGTTAAAGTTTGCCCTGACGACCGCGCGCTGCGCTCCGGTCGTCGCCGGCGTGTGCTGGACCAGATGGCGGCCCACGACCTCGACGTCCTGGTGCTCGGGCGCCAAGCCAACGTCCGCTACGTCACCGGCGCAGCGCAGTTGTGGGTCGCCGGAACCCGGCCGTTCGGACCGACGTGTGTGCTGGTGCGCGCGACCGGTGCGATCCACCTGCTCAGCACCTGGGACGAGGGCGTCCCCGACGACATTCCACACGAGAACCTGTACGGCATCTCGTGGAACCCGATGAACACGATGTCCGCGTTGCAGCGCATCGACGGTGCCGCCACCGCCCGGCGCGTCGGAACCGACGCGATATCACCCGTATTCGCGCAGCTGCTGCCGACGGCGTTCCCCAATGCGGAACTCGTCGACGGCGAACTGGCGATGCGCGCCGCGCGGCGCATCAAGACGGCCGAAGAAGTCGTCTCGTTGCGGGAGGCGATCGCCGTCGCCGAGTCGGGTCTGGCCGCGGCCGTGTCCGAACTGCGGCCCGGGGTCACCGAACAGGCGCTGACCGGTGTCCTGCTGGAGGCCGTGGCCGCGGGCGGGGTGAGCACCCCGTCGAACCAGGATGTCGCATGGGTGACCTCCCCCGATCACCCGTGGCGGCGGGCGAGCGGTGCCGGCCGCGTCAACGACGGTGACCTGGTGGCGTTCTCGGCCGGTGTGCTGGCCCGTGGGTACATCGGTGAGGTAGGCCGCACCTGGCCGGCGGGCACTGCCCGCGGCGCGGCGGGATTGTATCGACGCTGGGAAAGCTTGTGGGACAGGCTGCTGGCCGCATGCCAATCCGGAGCGCCGGCAAGCGAATTGCTGGGCGCCTACCAGGCCGCGGGGGAGGCGGCGCCGGCGATGCCGGTGGCCCGCGGGCTCGGCATGGGCTTCGACCCGCCCGTGATCTCCAAACACCTCCCCGCGACCGCGGCCGGGGAACGGTTGGAGGCGGGCATGGTGCTGGCCGTGACGGGCTACGTCTGGGAACAGGGAGTCGGCGCGGTCTTCGGCCGCGAGGCGGTGCTGATCGCCGCCGAAGGCCCCGAGGTGCTGACTTCCAGCCCGTCGTGGCGCGAATAGCCATGTCGGGCAAGCCCGGTCCCCCGGCCGAGGAGATCATCAGGTACCACAAGGACGCCGAGACCCGCATCGCCACCATCACGTTCGATCGGCCGGATCAGCTCAATGCGCCGACGATCGCCGGCCGGCTGCGCTACGCCGACCTGTTGCACCGAGCCTCCGTTGATGACGAGGTCAAGGTGCTGGTGGTTCGCGGGGCCGGCGATGACCTGGGCTCCGGTGCGGATCTCGTCGAGGAGATGGCGGCCCAGAATTCGGCGGACCCGAGTGACCGGCTGGCCGAGTACCGGATCGCCGACGACGAAGTCAGGTTTGCGCCCGAGGGTTCGTTTCGGCGTGGCGCCACCCTCGGCCAGTGGTACGCCAACTCGAACTCGGGCATACGCGGCCTGCAGGATTTCAAGAAGATCAGCATCCTCGAGGCCAAGGGCTACTGCTACGGCTGGCATTTCTATCAGGCGGCCGACGCGGATTTGGTGATCTCCAGCGACGACGCGCTCTTCGGGCATCCGTCGTTCCGGTATTACGGCTGGGGACCGCGGATGTGGTGGTGGGCGCAGACGATGGGTATCCGCAAGTTCCAGGAAATGGTCTTCACCGGAAGGGCTTTCACCGCCGCCGAGATGTACGACTGCAACTTTCTCAACAGTGTGGTCCCGCGGTCGGAACTCGAAGCGGAGGTCCAGCGGTACGCGCTGGCCTGCGCGCGCAATCGCCCCACCGACACGGTGTTCATGCAGAAGGTCTTCTTCGAGATCATGAAACAGTTCCAGGGGGAGTACATGGGCAGCATGCTCAGCGGCCTCCTCGAGTCGATGGGCGGCCTCGTCCGACCCGACGGCGACGACGACTTCACGCTGCGAGACGCCATCGACCGCGGGCTGGGCGGGGCGGTGAAAGACAACGACGCCAAGTTCCCCCCGGAATGGCGCCTGAGCAAGAAGGGCCGCAAGAACGGGGGCGCCAAGAAGCAGCCCGATCGAAAGCGGAAGCGGTAGTGGCGGATCCCACCGTCGAACCACCGCTGGCCGGCTATACCGTGGTCGATCTGTCCACCGGAATAGCGGGCGCCTACTGCACCAGGTTGCTTGCCGACGGCGGGGCGGAAGTCGTCAAAGTCGAGCCGCCACAGGGCGATCCACTGCGTTCCTGGTCCGCCTCCGGCGCCGCCATACCGCCCGGCGGCGACGGGGCGTTGTTCAGCTTTCTGGCCGGCGCGAAACGCAGCGTCGTCGCGGATCCCGGCGTCACCGACGATGTTGAGCTGGTCGACAGGCTCCTGGCGGCCGCGGATGCGGTGGTGTGGTCCGGCGGCTCGAACCTTGCGGAGCGCGTGGACTTCGCCCCCGCGGCGATCCACCGCCGCCATCGGCACCTCACCGTCATGTCGATCACGCCTTTCGGGCTCGAGGGGCCCTGGCACGACCGGGCGGCAACCGAATTCACGCTGCAGGCATGGTCCGGCGGCATCGTCGGCCTCGGACGTGGCGAGCCGGACCGCGCACCGGTGTTCGTGGGCGGTCAGGTCGGCGAGTATTTGGCCGGGGTCTATGCGAGCGCGGCGATGCTGGCGTCGCGATACGGCCGAATCGGCGGTGGCCCGGGCGAACTCCTGGACCTGTCGATGCTGGAAACCCAGATCTTGTCTCTGACCTATTATCCCGTCACCTATTTCGAGATGCTCGGCCGGCCATGGCGGGACGCGAGGCGACTCACCGTGCCGGGCGTGGCGCGCGCCAAGGACGGGCTGGTCGACGTCGGCTGCGGGACAGCGCAGCAGTGGTTCGACCTGTGCGCGATGATCGGTCGTCCGGAATGGATCGACGAAGACTTGGACCTGACGATCACCCAGCGGGCCAACCTGAATGCCGACGAGATCTACGCGTGGTTCGAAAGCCACACGGTGGACGAGATACGGGAACTCGCCTCGGCCTTCCGGATTCCCAACGCACCGGTCGCCAACGGCGCCAACATCGCCTCGCTCGATCAATTCCGCGAACGCGGTTCGTTCGTACGCAACCCGCGCGACCGGTTCGAGCAGCCGAGCCATCCCTATCGGATGACGCCCGCGCGGCTGCTCCCGCCCCAACCGGCGCCGCGCCTGGGCGAACACACGGCGGAATACCGGACCGCACACCTCGTGCCCCGCCCCGTGCGCAGCGGGTCCCCGGATCGGCTGCCGCTGAGTGGGATTCGCGTGCTGGACATGACGACGTTCTGGGCCGGCCCCTGTTGCACGCACTTCTTGGCGATGCTGGGCGCCGAGGTCATTCACGTCGAGTCCACCCGCCGTCCCGACGGGACCCGGCTGATCGCCGGCGTACCCGTCACCGAGAACCAGTGGTGGGAGAAGTCGCCGATCTTCGCCGCGCTGAACACCAACAAGAAGGACCTGACGCTGGACCTGCAGAGCACCCGCGGCCGGGAGCTACTGTGCCGGCTCGTCGCAACGTGCGACGCGGTAGTGGAAAACTTCACGCCCCGCGTGCTCGACCAGATGGGACTGAATTTCGCCGCGCTGCAAGCCATCAGGCCCGACGTGGTGATGGTGCGGATGCCGGGGTTCGGCTTGGACGGGCCATGGCGCGACAATCCGGCATTCGCCTATGTCATCGAAGCGGCGTCCGGCCTGACCTGGCTGACCGGATACGCCGACCGCACGCCCTACGACCCCTACTCGATCGGCGATCCCAACGCGGGCATGCACGCCGTGAATGCGCTGCTGCTGGCGCTCGAGCACCGGCGCCGCACCGGCCAAGGCGTCTTCGTCGAAGCGGCGATGGTCGACGCCGCGCTCAGCATCGCCGCCGAGCAGGTCGTCGAATACTCCGCGTACGGGGCGCTGTTGGAACGCGAGGGTAACCGGGGGCCGAAGGCGGCGCCCCAAAACCTCTACCGAAGCGCCGACATCGACGAGTTCGGCCTGCCTGACAGCTGGGTCGCGATAGCGGTGGGCACCGACGAGCAGTGGAAGGGCCTGTGCACCGCGATCGGATCGCCCGGGTGGGCAACGGATCCCAGGCTGGCCACCGCAAGCGGCCGGAAGGACCACCAGGACGCCATCGACCAACAGTTGGCCGCGTGGTGTGAGCGCCGCAGCGGCGAGCAGATCGTCGCCACTCTCTGGGACGCCGGCGTTCCGGTGGCCAAGGTCATGCAACCGCACCGCCAGACGGAACTGGACCAGCTGGCATTCCGCGGCTTCTTCGAGGAAGTCGACCACCCGGTGAACGGCCCGGCTAGGCTCAGCACCGTGCCGATGAGGTCGTCCGCCGGGCCGTCGAAGTTCCACACCCAGCACGCGCCGCTGCTGGGGCAGCACAACCATGAACTGCTGGCCGAGTTGGGGTTGAGCGACTCGGAGATCGCCGACCTGGAGGCCGGCGGCGTTATCGGCCGCGCGCCGGCGATGTGACGAAGATGGCGATCGATCCCTCGGACATCTTGCTCACCGGCCGCGTGGCGGTGGTCACCGGTGGGGGAGCGGGGATCGGCCGGGGCATCGCGGCAGGGCTTGCCGCCTTCGGTGCATCGGTCGCCATCTGGGAGCGTGACCCGCAGACTTGTGCCCGGGCCGCGGAATCCATTGGCGCCGTGGGCATCGTGGCCGATGTGCGTGACAGCGGCCAGGTCGACGACGCGCTGCGGCGCACGAACGCCGAACTCGGCACGCCGACGATCCTGGTCAACAACGCCGGCGGGGTGTTCTCGTCACCGCTGCTGGAAACCACCGAGAACGGTTGGGATGCGCTCTACCGGGCCAACCTGCGCCACGTGCTGCTCTGCACCCAGCGCGTCGCGAGGCAGATGGTATCGGCGGGTGGCGGCGGCAGCGTCATCTCGGTGACCTCGATCGAGGGCGTGCGCGCCGCGCCCGGCTATGCGGCCTACGCGGCGGCCAAGGCCGGCGTCATCAACTACACCCAGACGGCAGCGCTGGAGCTGGCGCCCCACGGCATCCGGGTCAACGCGATCGCGCCCGACATCACGCTCACCGAAGGACTGGCACAGCTCGGTGGCCAGGCGGCGCTGACCGGAATCGGCCACGTCGTGCCGCTGGGCCGCCCCGGGCATGTCGACGAAATCGCCAGCGTCGCAGTGTTTCTGGCTTCCGGCATGTCGGCCTACCTGACCGGGCAGACTCTGCACGTCGACGGCGGCACCCATGCCGCGAGCGGCTGGTATCACGACCCGAAAACGGGCGACTACCGGCTCGGCCCGTCCGGCTAGTGGGTCCACCCCTCGGCGGCCTGGTCTGAGAAGGCGCGGTCGATGCGCTCGAACCTGCGGCGGATCGACGCGCGGGCGGCCTCGTGCGGCAGCACGTACAGGCGATTGGCCAGGATCGCATCCGCCGTCAACCGGGCGACATCTTCCACGCCGACGCCCTCGTCCTGAGTCGGCAGCGTCCCGTCCGCCCCCTTCGGCGAAGACGTCAGCCCGTAGTCCGCACCGCGGATCCGTTCCGAGTTGGAGACCAGCTTGGTCTCAACGACCATCGGGCACAGCACCGACACGCCGATGCCGGCGTCCTTGACCTCGCGGGCGAGCGTCTCGGCCAGGCCGACCACACCGTATTTGGCGACACCGTACGTCCCGAGGCCGGCGTTGGGAACCAGGCCGGCGAAGGACGCGGTGAACGCGAGGTGTCCGCCCGTGCCCTGTTCGAGCAGCCTCGGCAGGAACGCCTCGACGGCGTGGATGTTGCCCCACAGGTCGATATCGATGACCCAGCGCCAGTCGTCGTGGGTCATCTGCGCGATCGGGCCCGCGACCACGATGCCGGCGTTGCTGAAGACGACGTCGACGCGGCCGAGCAGGCGGAAGGATTTCTTCGCGAGGTGAACCATCTCGTGGAGATGCCGGACGTCGCACACCACGCCGTGCGCGTCGAATCCCTGGGCGCGCAGGTGGTTTACCGCCTGTTCCAGGCCGGGCTGATCGACGTCGGACAGCACCACCCGGGCCCCGCGCCGGGCGAATTCGGTGGCCGTGGCCAGACCGATACCACTCGCACCGCCGGTGACGACCGTTCCGCGACCTTCAAATCCGTCCATGGGACGGAACTCTATTTCAAACAGCTACCCGCATCGATGGGCAGGGTCACGCCGGTGATGTAGCGGGATTCGTCGGAGGCGAAGAACAGCACGGCATTGCTGATGTCGATCGGCTCCACCCACGGGATCGGCAGGGTGTGGAACATCTGGCAGATCGGTGCCATGTCGTCGGGACCCGGATTCTCCAGATCCGGGCGGAACATCTTGAAGGTGCCCTCGTTGTGCAGCATCGGCGTCTTGACGTGGGTCGGGTGCACCGAGTTGACCCGAATCATGTGCTGCCCCAATTCGACTCCGAACGCGCGCATCAACCCGACGACACCGTGCTTGGCGGCGACGTAGTGACCGGTGTGGGGGTAGGCCTTCAGCCCGCCGACGGAGCTGGTCAGGATGATGGAGCCGCCCCTGCCGCCCGACAGGAGATGCGGCACACCGGCTTTCACCGTTTTCCACACCCCGGCCAGGTTGATGTCGATCATCTCGGTCCAGTCTTCTTCGCTGGTCTTGTCCAGAGTGTCGCCGCCGTTGCCGATTCCGGCGTTGGCCACGATGATGTCCAGCCGACCGAGCTGCTCGACACCGCTGTCCACCGCGGCTTTGAGCGCGTCGAAGTCGCGCACGTCGACCTCGGCGGTGACGATCCTGCGGTTGTGGCCCTTGACCAGGTCGGCCGTCTCGGCAAGATCCTCGGGCGTCGAGGCCGGGATCGCGGTGTCCGTGACGCCCTCGCGGATGGGCTTGCAGATGTCGATGGCGATGATGTCGGCGCCCTCTTGCGCCAACCGCACCGCGTGGCTACGACCCTGACCGCGCGCGGCCCCGGTGACGAAAGCGACCTTGCCCTCAACACGTCCGGTCATGGCTACCTCAACTCCTGACTAGTGATCGCACGACTCAGCGAAGGGGCCGCGCCCCCGGGTCTCGCCGCCTTTTGCACTCTGTCACCACCCCGTCATGGGTGTCAACGGCGAATCCGTTTTGGCTATTCGTGATTCTAGATTTTAGAGAATCCGATTCTCGTCAGCAAATGGCGTGCGGTATTTGCACCCCTCGGGAAGGGGTTGGGGCGGCGCAGCTAGCCGACGAAGCCGCGCGAGCAGAAATCCCATACCTCTTCGCTGGTGATGGGATGGATGGTCGCGTCGTCGGAGCCGCCGCTGGATTGCGCGATGAACATGACCGTCTGCATGGTCATCGCGGCCATGCGCTTCGCATTCACGCCCTTGCGCAGCTTGCCCGCGTCGTAGGCCGCTTCCATCAGTTCGGTCAGCAAAGCCAGCAGCGGCGCGTGCGCCACCTTGACCTCGGCGGGATGCGTGACCAGCAACCGGGGCGCGAAGTCGGTGAACAGCGGTCGCTTGGCCGTCGGATCCGGACGCGAAGCCTCATACAGGAGCTGGACCGCGACCTTCAGTCGCTCCAGGGGATCGGTCTGGCTTTCCGTGGCGGCGCGAATCTGGTCGGCGGACCGGCTCAGGGCGTCCTCGAACAGCGCCAGCAGCAGCTCGTGCTTGCCGTCGAATTGCAGGTAGAAGCTGCGCAACGACTGACGGGACCGGTCGACGACCTCCTGCACGGTGAAGTCCGTGGAGCCCTTCTCGATGATGATGGCCTGCGCCGCGTCGAGGAAGCGCTGAACGCGCTGCGCGGCCCGCAGTTTCGCCGTCTTGATGGACCTCTCGACGGCGCGCTGCTTCCAGGCCGGCTCCTCGCTCGGACTGGTCACGGCCGGCTCAGCTGATTGCCGCGAGGGGAGAACATGATTGGACTCTACCGGAGAACGCCGTGACATCGCTGCGCTCGACCCCCTCACGGATCATGTGTCGGAGATTGTAACTTTCTCGCCACGAGAATACTATTCTCTTAGACGTGTGTATGGAAGCGTAATCATAAGAGCGAACCGCGCCGTCGGCGGAAATCGTGATCTACCGACGCGGGGAAGTGCTCACGACCGTTGCGGGGAGTCGCGTGCAGCTGACCTTTGACGCCGACGTGGAGGCGTTCCGCTCCGAATTCATTGCCTTCCTTGACTCGCATTTGCCCTCCGAGGCGGAGGCGTTCGAGCGGCCCCGCTCCAGCTCGCACGTGCCGGAATGGGCCCGGCGCTGGCAACGGCTGCTGTTCGACAGCGGGTGGCTGCTGCCTGGCAATCCGCCCGAGTTCGGCGGGCGCAACGCCACACTGCTGCAGCAATACGTGTATCTGGAGGAGCTGGGGCGGCGGCGCATCTATCAAAGCTTCAATCCGCAAGGTGTGGGCATCATTGCGGCCTCGTTGTTGACCTTCGGCACGCCCGAACAAAAGCGCGACTGGGCCGTGCCGATTCTGCGGGCCGAGATCACCGCGGCGCTGGGGATGAGTGAACCCGGTGCGGGCTCGGACCTCGCGTCGCTGAAAACGCGCGCCGTGCTTGACGGTGACCACTTCGTCGTCAACGGGCAGAAGGTGTGGACATCGGGCGCCCACGACGCCGACGTGCTGCTGGCCTTCGTGCGCACCGATCCAAAGGCGCCCAAGCACAAGGGTATTAGCGTGTTGCTGATCCCGACCGATACGCCGGGTGTGGTGCGTCGTCCGTTCGCGTCGATGTGTGACAGCGATGAAGTCGACTTCAATGAGGTGTTCTTCACCGACGCGCGGGTGCCGGCCGAGAACCTGGTGGGCGAACTCAACGGGGGATGGCGGGTGGCCACCGGTTCCCTGGGGCACGAACGCGTCATGCTGTGGATGGGATACGTCGACCTGTTGCACGAATTGAGCATCGATTTCACTCCGTCGGGTCCGCTGCAGCGGGATCGCTACGCGACCCTGGTGATGGATGCCTACGCGTTGCGGCTACTGGGATCGGCGGCGTTGTCGCGGGCCGCGCGAGGCGAAGAGGATGTGCCCGCCCAGTCGGTACTCAAGCTGCTGGGTTCCGAAGCCCTGCAACGGGCGTCCGAGGACGCGCTCAACGCCGCGCACGCGGACGGGCTCGTGTACCGCGCGGTGACCGCCCCGTTTGCCGCCCTGAACCTCGACAGCCATTACCGCAGCTGGTTCGACCGGTACGCGCGCACCTTCGCCGCGACGATCGCCGGCGGTACCTCGGAAATCCAGCGGAACATCATCGCCGAGCGCGTGCTCGGTTTGCCGCGGAACTAGCGGGCGTCCAGCCAGGCATAGTACCCGATCGCGACCAGCCCGGCCGCGATCGAGACTGCCCCTAACGCCATGCCCGCCAACGCGGTTCGGGGATTGTTCGCTTCTCCCCGCTGCACTCTCCTGCGCGCGGCATCGCCCGTTATCACCGCAGCTATGCCGAAGGGGACCCCGATCAGCATCCAGCACGTGATGAGCGCGACCAGGCCCACCAGCAACGAAGCGACGCCCAGCTCGTTCCGGGGTGGCTCGGGCTGACTCATCGCGTCCCATCCTCTTGGTAACCAGACGAAGTCTAGCGACAGCGAGGTGTCGCTGCACCGGATTGTCGGGAGAGAGGGCCTGGGTCCGCTACAGCTCTGCAAGCCGCGGCGCAAAGCCCTTGTCCACCAGGGATTTTCCGGCCTCGCGAGTCAGCTCGCGCGCGTTGCCCAGCAGCCCGTCCAGGAGCAGCGACCGTTTGACGTGGTGGTGCAGCGGGTGCTCGGCGGTGAAGCCGATCCCGCCGAGCACCTGCTGGCAATGGCGGGCGGTGGTCAGCGCGGCCTGGCCCGCGGCCGCCTTGGCCAGCAGGGATGCCAGGCCGTCGTCCGACTGCGCGGCGACGTGCAGCGTCGCTTCGGCGCCCTCGATAGCGACGAGTGTCTCGGCCAGCCGGTGCCGGATGGCTTGGAAGGAGCTGATGTGCCGGCCGAACTGAACGCGGTCCAGGGCATGCTGGCGGCCCAGTGTCAGCATGGCCCGGCTGGCGCCTACCAACCACCAGCCCAACGCCCGCCGCCCCGCATCCAGCGCGGCGGGCGCCAATGAATCCCCTTGCGGCACACGGCGTATCGGCAGGGACTCGTCGATCGCCGAACCGGTGCCCTCGCCGCGCTCCCAGATCACCCACGAGCCGCCGGCGAACGGTAGCGGCAGGGTGTCTCCCGGCGCGGCGCCGGCCTCGTGTGACACCACGTCGTTGAGCACCGGGGCGTGCGCGCCCGTCTCGCCGAGCAACCGGAACACCAAAGGGACTGCGACATCCGGCATCTCGTCCAGCATGTCGCGCCAGCCGAGGTCGGTCAGCGCCGCATCGAGCTTGGCCCCGGACGCCGCCGTCATCGTTGTCCGCAGCGAACCTTCGAGCAGGCGCAGCGACTCGGGATCCGTCGTGGTGTCCACGGTTCACTCCTTCCCGAGGTCGAGCAACCGGCGGGCGATGATATTGCGCTGGATCTCGGCGGTCCCGCCGTAGATGGTCGCAGCCCGTGAATACAGGTATTCCGGGCGCCACGGCGTGTCGTCGAGTTCGAGCGTTCCGGGCAGCAGGTCGCGGACGGTGTCATAGAGCCGTTGCTCTGCGCCGGCGAGCAGCACCTTGTCGATGGACGTGTCCGGACCCAGTCGTGCCCCGTCGCGCAGTCGGTGCTGGGTGTCGCGGGATCGGCAGCGCAGCGTGTGCAGCGCGAGATAGGCCGCGCCAAGCGCGGATTCGTTCGCCTCGCCGAGGTCGGACGCCTGCGCGATGAGTTCGTCGAAGCGGGAGTACAGGTAGGCGATTCGCTGCCAGAAGCAGGTGGACCGCTCATACGGCAGCAGGTCCATGGCGAGGCGCCAGCCGTCTCCCGGCCGGCCGAGCATCCGGCTTGCCGGGATCACCACGTCGTCGTAGTAGACCTCGCAGAATTCGTCGACGCCGTGCATCGTCCGCAGCGGCCGGATGGTGATGCCTGGGGTGTCGAGGTCGACGAAGAAGGCGGTGATCCCGTCGTGGCCGGCCGCGGTGCGGGTGAGCAGGACGCAGCGTGACGAGAACTGCGCGAAGCTGGTCCACACCTTCTGCCCGTTGACGATCCAGTTGTCGCCCTGCCGGGTCGCCCGCGTGGTCAGCGAGGCCAGGTCACTGCCCGAACCTGGCTCGGAAAAGCCTTGACACCATTGCTCTTCGCCGCTCAGCAGCCGCGGCACCATTTCGGCGGCAAGCTCCGCCGGGGCGTAGTCGATCATCGTGGGCGCGAGCACCTCGAGCATCGAATAGGGGCCGGGTTCGGCGAGGCGGCGACCAACCACCTCCTCGCCCACGATCGCGCGCAGCACCGCGGGACCGCCCAATCCGCCGACCTCGGTGGGCCAGCCGTAGCGCATCCAATCGGCGTCGTAGAGCGCGCGGCTGACCCGGGCGAACTGCCGCATGTGGCCCTGCAGCGAGTGATCGGGCCCGGGGGTCAGGTCATTGTCGTCGAGCCACGAGCGCAAACCCGCCCGGAACTCCTCGACGTTCACGGCGTGGGACGGCCGACGGCGTGCGGGCGCCCGGAGTCGTGCACGCCGCTGCGGCGAATGAACGTCATGGCACGGGTTTTGAGCCGCCACCCGTCCGGGGTGCGGGCGTAGGTGTCGCGGTAGTAGCCGATCCGCATGTCGTGGGTGGCGTGATCGATGAAGCACAACGGCTGGGTGCCGCTTGCCGAGTCGCCGTCGAGGTTTTCGATCAGGGCGGTTCCGGTGAGGAACAAGCCCTTTGGGGCCGCGGCCACCAACTCGGGAAACCTGTCCAGCTTGTAGGTCGAGCCGAACGCGCTGTAGGTGCCGTCCGGGGTGAAGACGCCGACGAGCCCGTCGATGTCTTCCTGGGTGATCGTGACCGCGTAGCGGGCCAGCAGCTGCTGAATCTCGACCAGGTCGTCAGTTCTGCTTGGTTGACTTGTCGACATAGACCTTGCCGCCTTTCATGACAAAGCTCACGTTCTGGGTAACGGTGATGTCTTCCAGCGGATTTCCCGGCACCGCGATGATGTCGGCGAGCTGGCCCGCGGCGAGCCGGCCCCGGTCGGTCGAGTTGATCAGCTCGGCCGCGGTCACCGTGGCCGCCCGCAACACGGCCAGCGGCGGCAGCCCCCAATTGACCAGGGTGACAAGCTCGTCGGCGTTGCGCCCGTGCGGGATGGCTGGGGCGTCGGTGCCCACCGCGATCTTCACGCCGGCTTCATACGCCGCCAGTATGGAGGTCCGCGCCTTCGGGAACATCTCGGCCGCCTTGGCCTGCAACTCCGGCGGAGCGTGCGAGACGTCCATGGCGTTGCCATCGGCCAGGCGACGGGTGCTCACCAGGAAGGTGCCGTGCTCGACCAGGGATGCGATCGCGTCGTCGTCGATCAAGAAGCCGTGCTCGATGCAGTCGATGCCGGCCTCGATGGCGTGCTTGACCGCCTCGGCGCCGTGCGTGTGCGCGGCGACACGCAGCCCGCGCCGGTGCGCCTCGTCGACGATCGCGCGCAGCTCCTCATCCGAATAGTGTTGCGCGCCAGGCGGACCGGTCAGCGACATCACCCCGCCCGAGCAGCAGACCTTGATCAGCTCGGCGCCGTGTTTGATCTGGTAGCGCACCGCCTTACGGATCTCGTCGATACCGTTGGCGATGCCCTCTTCGACGGTCAGCTCCAGCGCATGTGGTGCGAACGCCGCGAACATCGTCGGGTCCAGGTGGCCGCCGGTGGGCGTGATGGCATGCCCGGCCGGCACCACGCGCGGACCGTCGATCCAGCCGGCATCGATGGCCTTGGCCAGCGCGACGTCCAACAGGTAGCCGCCGGTCTTGACGAACAGGCCGAGGTTACGCACGGTGGTGAATCCGGCGCGCAGCGTGCGCCGCGCATTGCCGACCGCCCGCAACACCCGTGTCGGCGGGTCATCCTGAACCTGGGACAGGCCGGGCTTTTCGCCCCGGCCGCCCATCAACAGGTTGATCTCCATGTCCATCAGCCCCGGCAGCAGGATCTGGTTGCCGAGATCGACGATCTCACCCTCGGGCGGGCCCCCGACGTCGACGATCCGGCCGTCCTCGATCTGGACGATGCCGGGGGACAAGATCTCGCCGGCGTCGACGTCGAGCAGTCCGGCGGCCTTCAGCGTCAACACCGGCTAGATCACCGGTTCCCGGACGCACTCCACCCAGGCCGCGCCGCTGTCAGGCACCCTCGGCTGTTTCCACGCCTCGATCGGAAACGACACCATGACCAGCGACTGCATGATGTGCATGAGACTCTTCGCGTCCTCGGGCAGATCGTCGAGTGGGTATTTGTCACAGTAGGCGATCACGTCGTTGAGGCGCGGAAAGGCCGCGTCGTAGAACGCCTGCATCTCGGCCATCGTCGAGCCCAGCCGCTTGGCGTAGCGCTCGGGTTCGGTGGCCAGGTCCCAGTCCGCGAAGGGCTGGAGGTCGGCGAATTCAGCAGGCAGCGACGTGGCCATTGTTCTGATACTCCTTCACGTAGTCGCCGGTCGTCTTGTGCAGATGACGGATCAAAACCTCCTGGTCGCACAGCAGGAACTCCGTGACGGCCCGCGTGCCGATCATGGTCTGGGTAGCTTCCAGCGTGTTGGCGTCCTGCAGCGCGTACTCCTTGAACGTCACAGCGGCCAACTCCTGGGCCAGGCGTTCCCGCGCATTGCGCGGCGGGACGAAGTACAGCGTGCACTCGAAGGTGTGCTTGTCAACGGCGGTGGGCCAGTAGTGGTAGGTCAAAAACCAGCCCGGCTCCCAGATCAGCAGCATGAAATTCGGGTAGAAGAGGAACGAGTCGATGCCCCACTGCGGCACCCTCTTCACGTTGACACCCGGCGGCAGTTCCAGTTTCTCGATGATCTCCGGCTTGTCCCACGGACCGAACAAACCGCTGCGCAGCACCTGGTCCATGGGCTTCACCATGGACATGTCCGGGGGCGGCGCCTGTCCGCCCCAGGTCGACTGCAGGCTGTGCGGGCCGGCCAACTCGTAGTGCAGCGCCTCGTATCCGAACTTCTGGATCTTGGCGGCTTCCTCCTTGGTGTACTGCCCCTGGTGCAGGATCGGCGCGTGATAGAACTCGACGAACGCGTCGATGAACAGCTTCCAGTTGCTGCCGACCTCGGCGCGGTAGGAGTAGGTCTCCGTCATCTCGCCGAAGGGATAGCCCTCGACGCCCTTGGCCAGCGGCCCGAGGTAGTCAACGAGCGGCGCCGCGTTGTTGTCGAAGTTGATGAAAATGAAGCCTTCCCACACCTCGCATCGGACCGGTGCCAGGCCGAAGTTGCCCTTGTCCAGGTTGAAGAATTCGTCTTCTTGTTGGACGAAGGTCAGGTCGCCGTCGAGGCTGTAGCGCCAGGCGTGGTACTTGCAGGTGAACTGCCGGCAGGTCCCGGAGGTCTCCTCGTTCGGAAAGTCGTTCCACACCAACTTGTTTCCGCGGTGGCGGCAGACGTTGTGATACGCCTTGACTGACCCGTCCTTGGTCTTGACGATGATCACCGACGTGCCCTTGCCCGCCGACGGCAGTTCTCGGGTGAAGTAGCTGCCGGCACGGGGCAGTCGTTCGACGCGGCCGACGTTGAGCCAGGTCCTCCTGAAGACGGCGTCGCGCTCGGCCTCGAAGAAGGCCGGATCGATCGAGTCGGTGTAATCGACAGGCGCCGTGCCGAGTTCGGGGTAGTTTTCTGTCCAGCTGCCTGCGGCTGGCTTTGGGAAGTGGGGCACCTTTCTACCTCTCTTAGTGGTCCTGATCGGCGTTCTCGAGCTGTATGCCAAAAGTGTTGAAGGCCATGGCCAGCAGGGCATAGCAGCCGACCGTGAAGACGAAATCCATCCGCTGCTGGTCGTCGAGGCGCTCGCCGAGCGCGGCCCAGGTCTCGTCGGACAACCGCGATTTGTCGTCGAGTTCGTCGACGGCGGCGATCACCGCGCGATCAAACTCGTCCATGTGGCCGGCGTCCTCGCCGGCATCGCCCAGTACCGCGGCGATCTCGTCGTCGGTGATTCCCTCGCCCTTCGCCATGCCGACGTGGTGAGACCACTCGTAGGCGCATTCGCGACGATGCGCGACCCGCAGGATGGCCAGTTCACGGATGCGCGCCGGCAGCGTGGACGTGGTCAAGAGGTGAACGTTGAACCGGAGAAACGCCTTGGCCAGCGCCGGGTGGTGGGCGAGGGTGCCGAGCGCGTTGTTGGCCTCCGGGTCACGCATTGCCGAGAGAGCCCTGTGGGTAGCCTCGTCCCACTGATCAGCCGGCAGCGGCGGCAACCGCATCCGTGCGCTCCTCTCGCCATCCTCCCGGCCACCTCTCGGCCAAGGAGAATCATATTCTCATTTATAACCAATAGAGTTGCACGAATCGCGCGGCCGGTCAATGCCGACGGGCGGGGGCAGGCCCGGTCGCGGCTTCGCGCGGACACCCGCGAACCAAAAGGCCTCCTTCCAGCAAGAACGTCGGCGGTGAGGACGGAGTCCGTCGCAACGCGGGCGTTCACCTCAGCGCAGCCTCGCTCCCGGGCGGGCACTGCACGGGCTCGTTCCGCCTCTGCTCAGGCGATGAACACCGGCGGCGGCGTCCGCTGGATGTTGATTCTCGCTTGGCGAGAAGATAGTTTTCATTTTAGTGATCTTGGCACGGGACAGCGATTCGCCGAGGCTGCGCGGGAGCGGAATCGGATAGACGGACCCGATGGAAGGGCAAGGCTATGAACAAAGAAGACATGATCCTGATCAGCGTCGACGACCACACCGTCGAGCCGCCGGACATGTTCAAGAACCACTTGCCGAAGAAGTACCAGGACGACGCGCCGCGGCTGGTGCACAACTCCGACGGGTCGGACATGTGGAAGTTCCGCGACACCGTCATCCCCAACGTCGCACTCAACGCGGTCGCCGGACGGCCCAAGGAGGAGTACGGCCTCGAGCCACAGGGCCTCGATGAGATCCGGCCGGGTTGCTACAACGTCGACGAACGCGTCAAGGACATGAACGCCGGCGGCATCCTGGCCTCGATCTGTTTCCCCTCCTTTCCGGGCTTCGCCGCTCGGCTGTTCGCTACCGAGGATCACGACTTCTCGATAGCGCTGGTGCAGGCCTACAACGACTGGCACATCGACGAGTGGTGCGGCGCCTACCCGGCCCGGTTCATCCCGATGGCGATCCCGGTGATCTGGGACGCCGAGGCGTGCGCCGCCGAGGTGCGGCGGGTGGCGAAGAAGGGCGTGCACGCGCTGACGTTCACCGAAAACCCGGCCGCGATGGGATACCCCAGCTTCCACAACGAGTACTGGAATCCGTTGTGGAAGGCGTTGTGCGACACCAACACCGTGATGAACGTGCACATCGGATCCTCGGGTCGGCTGGCCATCACCGCGCCCGACGCGCCGATGGACGTGATGATCACGCTGCAGCCGATGAATATCGTGCAGGCCGCGGCCGATCTGCTGTGGTCACGGCCCATCAAGGAATATCCGGACCTCAAGATCGCCCTGTCCGAGGGCGGCACGGGCTGGATTCCCTACTTCCTGGAGCGCGCGGACCGCACCTACGAGATGCACTCGACGTGGACGCACCAGAACTTCGGCGACAAGCTGCCGTCCGACGTGTTCCGCGACCACTTCCTGACCTGTTTCATCAGTGACAAGGTCGGCGTGGCGCTGCGCAACATGATCGGCATCGACAACATCTGCTGGGAGGCCGACTACCCGCACAGCGACTCGATGTGGCCGGGCGCGCCAGAGGAACTCTGGGATGTCTTGTCGATCAACAACGTTCCCGACGACGAGATCAAGAAGATGACCCACGAGAACGCGATGCGCTGGTACTCGTTCGACCCGTTCACCCACATCACCCCGGAGCAGGCGACAGTGGGCGCGCTGCGCAAGGCCGCCGAGGGCCACGACGTGTCCATCCGGGCGCTCAGCCATCACAAGGACACCAGGGCGGGTTCGTCGTTCGCGGACTTCGCGGCCAACGCGAAGGCGCTCACCGGCAACAAGGACTAACTGGCGCCACCGGCTCGGGCCGGGTGCGCTGCGTCGAGATTGTGCGCACGGTCGCGGCTTTCGGCATTTCACGACCCCCACGGCAATCTCGCCGCCAGCATGAAGAGGAGATCCAGCAGTGCCCGGCGCCGGAATGAACTTTGAGCTGACTGAGGACCAGGAACTGATCCGCCGATCGGTCGCCGAGTTGGCGGGCAAGTTCGACGACCAGTACTGGATGGAAAAAGACCAGGCGCACGAATTTCCGACCGAGTTCTATAACGCCATCGCGCAGGGCGGCTGGTTGGGCATGACGATTCCGCCCGAGTACGGGGGTCACGGCCTCGGGATCACCGAAGCCACCATCCTGCTCGAGGAGGTCGCAAAATCCGGCGGCGCCATGAACGCCGCCAGCTCGATTCACCTGTCCATCTTCGGCATGCAACCGGTGGTCGTGCACGGCTCCGACGACCTCAAGGCGCGCACGCTACCAAAGGTGGCGACCGGCGAAGTGCACGTGTGCTTCGGCGTGACCGAACCCGGTGCCGGGCTCGACACGTCGCGCATCACCACCTTCGCCAAACGCGACGGCGACCGCTACATCGTCAACGGCCGCAAGGTGTGGATCTCCAAAGCCATGGAGTCCCAGAAGATCCTGCTGCTCACCCGCACCCAAAGCTACGAGGAAGTCACCAAGAAGACCGACGGGATGACCTTGTTCATCACCGACCTCGACCGCAGCCGCGTCGACGTCCGCCCCATCCGCAAGATGGGCCGCAACGCCGTCAGCTCCAACGAATTGTTCATCGACAATCTCGAGGTGCCGGTCGAGGACCGAATCGGCGAGGAGGGCAAGGGCTTTCAGTACATCCTGGACGGGCTGAACCCGGAGCGGATGCTTATCGCCGCCGAGGCGCTCGGCATCGGCCGGGTGGCGCTGGACAAGGCGGTGAAGTACGGCAACGAGCGCGAGGTCTTCGGCCGGCCGATCGGCATGAACCAGGGCCTGCAGTTCCCGCTCGCCGACTCGCTGGCACGCCTCGACGCCGCCGAGCTGATGTTGCGCAAAGCCACCTGGCTCTACGACAAGGGCAAACCCTGCGGCCGCGAGGCCAATACCGCGAAGTACCTGTGCGCCGACGCCGGTTTCACCGCCGCGGACCGGGCGTTGCAGACCCACGGCGGAATGGGTTATGCGGAGGAGTACCACATCACGCGCTACTTCCGCGAGGCCCGGCTGATGAAGATCGCGCCGGTCAGCCAGGAGATGATCCTGAACTTCCTGGGGGCCAACGTCCTGAAATTGCCGAGGAGCTATTGATGCCCGGCACACCGGTCGACGGCTGGTGATGTGACCGCGACCGACGACCCCGTGCTGCTGTCGCAAGACCGCGACGGAGTACGCACGCTGACCCTCAACCGTCCGCGCCGTAAGAATGCGATCAACCCCGAACTGTGGATCGCGTTGCGCGATGCGCTGCACGCCGCCGGTCGCGAACGCAGCGTGCGCGCACTCGTGCTCACCGGCTCCGGCGGCAGCTTCTGCTCCGGCGCCGACATCTCGGTCCCCGACGACATCCATCCCAACTACAAGCTGCAGCGCCTGACCGACGTCGCGCTGGCCCTGCACGAGCTGGCGATACCGACGATCGCAAAGGTGACCGGGGTGGCCGTCGGGGCGGGATGGAACCTCGCGCTGGGGTGCGACTTCGTCGTCGCCACGCCGGAATCGAAGTTCTGCCAGATCTTTTCCAAACGTGGCCTGTCCATCGACCTCGGCGGCTCCTGGCTGCTGCCCAAACTTGTTGGCCTGCAACAGGCCAAGCGGCTCGCGCTGCTCGCCGAGACCATCGACGCCGAGGAGGCGTACGCCCTGAACTTGGTGACGTGGCTGGTGTCGGCCGCGGAGATCGACGCCTTCGTCGACGATCTCGCCGATCGCTTGGCGGCCGGCCCGCCGATCGCCCTCGCCCACACCAAGGCCCTGCTGAACGAGGGCGCCGACAGCACCTTGCGCGATGCGCTGGCCAACGAGGCCCGCGCCCAGGTGGGCAATTTCGCGACGGCCGACGCGGCCGTCGCGTATGCCGCTTTCGCCGAGCGGCGGGAGCCGTCGTTTACTGGCCGGTGGGCGTTATCGAAATCCAAGGAATCGGAGTAGGGACATGCGGGAAACAGTCATCGTCGAAGCCGTGCGCACGCCCGTGGGCAAGCGCAACGGCGGCCTGTCCGGAATGCACGCCGCTGACCTGTCCGCTGTCGTCCTCAACGAACTGATGGAACGCACCGGAGTCGCGCCGGAGATGGTCGACGACGTGATCTGGGGATGTGTGTCCCAGGTCGGCGACCAGTCCAGCAACATCGGCCGCTACGCGGTCCTGGCCGCCGGCTGGCCGGAGACCATCCCCGGGACCACCGTCAACCGGGCGTGCGGGTCCAGTCAGCAGGCGCTCGACTTCGCCGTGCAGGCGGTGATGTCGGGCCAGCAGGATGTCGTCGTCGCCGGCGGCGTCGAGGTGATGAGCCGCGTTCCGCTCGGTTCGGCCCGGGCGAGCGGCATGCCATACGGCCCGAAGGTCCTCGCCCGCTACGACGACTTCTCGTTCAACCAGGGGCTGTCGGCGGAGATGATCGCCAAGAAGTGGGGGTTCTCCCGCACCCGGCTCGACGAATACTCCGCTCAGTCCCACGAGCGGGCCGCCGCGGCCCAGGACGCCGGCGCGTTCACTGAGCAGATCGTGCCGGTGTTCACCGGCGACGAAACGGTCGTCGCCGCCGACGAGGGTATCCGGCGGGGGACCACGGTCGAGAAACTGAGCGGCCTCAAGCCGGCCTTCACCGAAGACGGTGTGATCCACGCGGGCAATTCCTCGCAGATCTCCGACGGCGCGGCGGCGCTGCTGGTGACGACGGCGGAGATGGCGGTCGAGCTGGGGCTGTCCCCACTGGTGCGCTACCTGGCGGGCGCGGTGACCGGGGCCGATCCCGTGCTCATGCTCACCGGACCCATCCCGGCAACCGAGAAGGTGCTGAAGAAGGCCGGCGTGCCGCTGTCGGAGGTGGGCACGTTCGAGGTGAACGAGGCCTTCGCGCCGGTGCCGCTGGCATGGCTGGCCGAAACCGGAGCGGATCCGGAACGGATGAATCCGCTCGGCGGCGCCATCGCGTTGGGTCATCCGCTGGGCTCGTCCGGCGCGGTGTTGATGACCCGGATGGCGTACCACATGCGCGACAACGGGATTCGCTACGGGCTGCAGACCATGTGCGAGGGCGGCGGCACCGCCAACGCCACCCTGGTCGAGCTCGTGCGGTAGCCCGCCGGCCCGAAAACGCCACCCCGCGTGACCCTTGTCACAACGGCCAAACTAACCTACTGTGTGTTCACTAGGTTGGTTCAGCCCGCCACTCGGTCAAAGGAGTCCGGTGCCCGACGCACGGCGATACGACACGTTGCTCGCCAAAGGCGAGGACCGCAAGCAGCGGATCCTCGACGTCGCGCAACGGCTGCTCACGCACAATGGCTGGCGCAGCACCACGCTGGCCCAGATCGCCGGTGAGGCCGGGGTCACCCCGGCGGGACTATTGCATCACTTCGAATCCAAAGAGCAGCTGCTGCACGCCGTGCTCGACGCGCGCGACCTCGACGACGACCTGCACGCCGACCGGACCGGCGACCTTTTCGCCCAGATCGCGCAGGTCGCCGATCGATTCAACCGGGCGCCCGAACTGGTCGGGACTTTCACGGTGCTGCTGGTGGAGAACATCCTTCCCGACGCCCCACTGCACGACCGGATGCTGGCCCGGCACCGCGCCGCGACCGACATCGTCGCCGATCTGATCCGCCGGGGGCAGGCGGATGGCAGGTACCGCGCGGACATCGACCCCGCCGTCAAGGCCGTAGAAATTCTCGCGTTCGTCCACGGAATGGAAACCACATGGTTGCTCGATCCATCGATACCGCTAACCGAGGCGTTCAAGCAGTACGCCGAAACACTGGCGCGGGACTTCGCCCCGTAGATGAGCCGCGTGAGGACATGAGGTACCGGCTCGACGTGGTCGCCGCCACCGTCGTCGACGTGGTGCGGTTCGCCGGCGGCTGGCTCTTCGACCGGGCGATGGCGGGGTGGGACGTCACCGTGCTCGTCGCGGACCACCCCGACGATCGACCGTTGCAGATCCTCGGCGCTCAGGTGGTCGACCTCGAAGACGCGTTGGCTTCAGTGCAATCACGTCCCCGTCCCCAGGCGCTGGCGGCCGCGGCGGACCTGTTCGGGTGCGATCCGCGGGTGCGGCAGGGCGTGCTGCAGGCCCTCGATCATGGCGTCACCGAGGTCACGCTGTGGGGGGAGAATTGGCCGGCCGAGCTCGACGACAGCGTCGGGCTGGTGCAGCACCGGCTGAGCATGGCCGCCCACACCTTCAAAGCCCAGGCCCTGGCCGCGGCGGCCGTGCCGTGCGGCTCGATCGGT
The DNA here is from genome assembly GCF_025263485.1 of Mycobacterium sp. SMC-2. Lineage (NCBI taxonomy): Bacteria > Bacillati > Actinomycetota > Actinomycetes > Mycobacteriales > Mycobacteriaceae > Mycobacterium > Mycobacterium sp. SMC-2. Next base: position 5,516,320 of record NZ_CP079863.1, on the reverse strand, counting down.
CACGTGGAGACCTTCCGCAGCGGGCTGCTGGCCTGGCCGTCGGTCGCCGCCGATCTGGTTCCCGCCAGCTGACATCGGCGCCCGCACACACGCGGCGGCGCCGACCCCGCGTTGACGACCACCCTGCTCTATGGAAATGTAATACTCATCTGCGAGAGGCGCATTCTCACCAGCCGAGATTCAAGGAGCAGGAGATGTCGAAGGAATTCTCCGAATTGGACTTCTTCCGCGGCACCGAGCTCATCGAAGACCCGTACCCCTACTACGAGGCGCTGCGCCAGCAATGCCCCGTCACGCGGGAGACCCATCACGACGTCACCATGATCACCGGCTGGGACGAAGCGTGCGCGGTGCTCAACGACGCCGAGACGTGGTCGTCATGCATCTCGGTGACCGGCCCGTTTCCAGGGTTTCCGGTACCGCTGGAAGGTGACGACGTAACGGAGTTGATCGAACAGCACCGCGACGAATTGCCGTTTAGCGACCAGCTGCCCACACTCGATCCGCCGACCCACACCAATCACCGCTCGCTGCTGATGCGGCTGATCACCCCGAAGCGCCTCAAGGAGAATGAGGACGCCATGTGGGCGCTGGCCGACCAGACGCTCGACGATTTCCTGGCGCCCGGCCACGGCGAATGGATCAAAGGCTTCGCCGGCCCGTTCACGCTGCTGGTGATCGCCGACCTGCTGGGTGTACCCATGGAAGATCGCGACAAGTTCATCAAGGGCATCGCTGAGCACGCAGGTGGCGGCATCGGGGGGACCAAGGGGTCGCTGGCGCACAGCCCGCTGGAATTCCTTTACGGTCTGTTCTCCGACTACGTCCGGGACCGCCGGCGCGAACCGCGCGACGACGTGCTGACCGGCCTGGCCACCGCCACCTACCCGGACGGCTCGATTCCCGATGTCGAAGACGTGGCCCGGGTGGCCAGCAACGTCTTCTCGGCGGGCCAGGAGACCACCGTGCGGCTGCTGGGGGCGGCCTTGCAGACGCTCGGCGAACGGCCCGACATCCAGGCGCAGCTGCGCAAGGACCGCAGCCTGCTCCCCAACTTCATCGAAGAGTCGTTGCGCCACGAGAGCCCGGTCAAGGGCGACTTCCGCCTGAATCGGGTGCCCGTCAACGTCGGTGGCGTCGATCTGCCCGCGGGAACCACCGTGATGATCGTGCAGGCGGCCGCCAACCGCGATCCTCGCCGGTTCGACGACCCCGCCACGTTCGATCCGGCCCGCAAGAACGCGCGCCAGCACATCTCGTTCGGGCGCGGTATCCACAGCTGCCCGGGAGCACCCCTGGCGCGCGCCGAGACCCGCGTGGCGATCGAGCGGCTGCTCGACCGAACGTCCGACATCAGGATCAACGAGCGCATGCACGGCCCGGCGAACGACCGTCGCTATCAATACGTTCCGACTTACATCCTGCGCGGATTGACGGAACTGCACCTGGAGTTCACGCCGGCATGAAAGTCACAGTCGACGACCAGCGCTGCCGCGGCCATGGCGTCTGCACAACGCTGTGCCCGGAGGTGTTCAGCCTCACCGATGACGGTTACGCGGAGGCGATAACATCGGACGTCCCAACGGAATTCGAGACCGCCACTCGAGAGGCCATCGAGTGCTGTCCCGAGCAGGCCATCAGCGAAATCCAATCCAGTTAAGGAGATTCAGTGGCGAAAGGGTATGTCATCCTCACTGAGGCCATCAAGGATCCGGAGGGTATGAAAGCCTATGCTCAGGCTGCGGGTTCGGCGATGGCCGGTGCCACCATTCTTGCGGTGGACACCGCTCCGAAGGTGATCGAAGGCACCTGGCACGGCGATCAGACCGTCGTGCTGGAATTCGAATCGGTGGACGCGGCCCGCGCGTGGTACGAGTCTGAGGGCTATCAAAAGGCGGCGAAACTGCGGCAGGCGGCGGCCGACTGCAACGCCGTCATCCTCGCCGGCTTCTAGATACCTTCGCCTGGGTAGCAGGTGGTTTCGCTACCGGGGCGCCAGCGGTCCATCATCACGAAACGGGCGTGAACTCGATGTGCAGCTCGGTGAGTCCCCGCATCATGAATGGCTTTTCGTAGGTGTAGCGGCGAGCATCGGCGGGCCCGTGATGTTCCTCCGAAATCCGGATATCAGCCATCCGGGACAGCGCACGCTCGAGGCTGACGCAGGCCTGGACCCGTGCCAGCGGCGCGCCGGGGCAGGTGTGGATGCCACGCCCGAACGCGACATGTTCCCGGACGTTGGGACGGTCTATGCGGAACTCGTCAGGATCAGTGAAGTGGGCGGGGTCCCGATTCGCCGCCCCGGGCAACATCATGATCGTGGTCCCGGCTGGAATGCGCACACCGGCGATGGTCGTGGTCTTGCTCGCCAGCCTGAAGTGGCTCTTGATCGGGCTCTCAAGTCGCAGTAACTCCTCAATGAAGTTCGGGATGAGGCTGGGATCGTCGCGTAGCTGCTGCTGCATCTCGGGCCGCTCGCCGAGCAACTGAATCGCGAAGGTCAGCAGTTTGCTTGTTGTCTCCTGTCCGGCGACGAACATGAAGGTGGCGTGATGCACGAGTTCGATGACCTCGGGAGTCGATCCGTTGGGATACTTCGCCTGGGCCAGCTGGGTCAGCACGTCGCCGCGGGGCTCACGGCGGCGGTCCTCGATGTAGGCGCTGAACTGGTTTTCGAGGAACTCAAACGGATTGTGTTCGAACGTCTGATTTTCCGACAGTCCGTTGTACTGTCCTTCCAGATATTCCAGGAAGGCAGGGTGGTCTTCGGCCGGGACGCCGAGCAGGTCGGCGATGACGAGCAGGGCAGACGGCCGAGCGTACTGCCCGACGAATTCGCACTTGCCGGCGTCGACGAACCCGTCGAGGGTGCGGTCCGCGAGCGTCCACATGAAGGCTTCGTTCTCCTTGAGCCTTCGCGGCGTCATCAGCTTGCTGAGCAGGCCGCGAACCTCGGCATGCCGTGGCGGGTCCATCGTGGGCATGTAGTCACTGAGCGGCATCTGGTCGCGATGTTGTTTGATCTGGTCGGTGATGTCGTCCCCGCTCGGCTCGAACGGCAAGCCGGAGAACGGGCCGATGACGGAATTGCACGCGGAGAACCCCTCGACGTCGCGATACACGCTCATCGCAGCGTCGTAGCCGGTGAGTGCCATGAGCCGCTGCTGCGGATCGAAGTTCACCGGACACCGCGAGCGCTGATCGGCGTAGTAGGTGTATGGGTCGATAATCAAAGCCTCGTCGGAAAAGAACTTAAGCGTGTCGAATTCACTCACGGAAGCCTCCCGCGCCTATTCACTCATGCTTGAAAGGTTATACACCCGTAAAGCATGCGGGTCCAGAGGGAGTTGAGAGTCAGGCAGCCGTGGTCGACGTCGACGAGGTCGACTCCTTGCCCTCCGGGGGATCCAACTCAACTCCCGTCACGCGGTCGAGCAGGGTGTCCGCGTCGCGGATCCGGTCGCCTCGCCACGCAACGTGCTGTCGGGGCGAACGAACACCAAAGGAGTGAAGAGCAGGCCGGCGGCACCGGGTTCGTCGATAGTCACCACCTCGAGCGGGAGATCTCGTCGGGCTGGTCAAGGAACGCCGCGAGTGCGTCGTCGTACCGGGTAAGGGCACCATCGGTCAGCCCCCGTCGCGTCGGCCTAAAGATGCCTAAGGATATTGAGTTCGCTGAAGAACTTATCCGCCGCGGTGCGAATCTTTTTCCGCTCGCCCGCCGCCCTGAACCGACATCCCGAGACCCTGCCGGTCAGACGGTCGTATGGCGTTTCGGCAATGGCACTATGTGCAGACCGCATGCCGGATGAGCGCTTCCGGATGGCGCCGGCTGCGGGTGTTGTTCGGGTTGCGGGGAGTTGGCGCTGTAGGTACCGGGGCGGACCCGCCGTCTCTCGGAAGGTTTCGTTCGCAATGCGTTGAACGGCTGTATAGCATTAAGGCCACGACAACGCTGCGGGTGCGCAGGTTCACTGCTGGACCAGTCACCGTTTCGTCGTGGTTGTCGATCAGGGCTGGGCCGACTTGGATGAGGAGCCGCAGAGTGGCCGTCAATACCACCTACCAACTCGACGACCGATACAAGAAGGCTTCGGGACGGGTTTACGTCACCGGAACGCAGGCACTGGTGCGTTTGCCGTTGGTGCAACACCAGCGTGATGTTGCGGCGGGCTTGCGTACCGCGGGGTTCATCTCAGGTTATCCAGGGTCACCGCTGGGCGGGTATGACCAGGCGCTCAACGCCGGTCGGCAGTTCCTTGCCGAGCACGACATCCAATTTCAGCCCGGACTGAACGAGGATCTGGCCGCCACCTCGGTGTGGGGCACGCAGCACGCCTCGATGATGCCGGGCATGGAGTACGACGGCGTGTTCTCGATCTGGTACGGCAAGGGCCCCGGGGTCGATCGCTCTATCGATGCGATCAAGCACGGTGCGTATAGCGGGGCGGCTCCGCACGGTGGCGTGCTGGTGCTAGCCGGTGACGACCATGGCTGCCGTTCGTCGACGCTGGCCCATGCCAGCGATCAGGCGTTCATTCACTGCGCGATGCCGATACTGCACCCCGCGACGGTGCAGGAGTACCTGGATTACGGGATCTATGGCTGGGCCATGTCGCGGTTCTCGGGGTGCTGGATCGGGTTCAAGTGCGTTACCGACGTAATCGAGAGCGGCGCGTCGGTCGATGTCGACGCCGACCGGGTTTCCGTGGTCTTGCCGGAGGTCCAGATGCCGCCCCAGGGGCTGAACATCTTTCGTGGCAGCGGCGGACAGGTCGCCGAGCAGTTGTTGTACGAACACCGCCTTCCTGCGGCCCAGGAGTTTGTCCGGGTCAATGGGCTCGACCGGGTGGTCCTCGGTGGTGCGCGCCCCAGGCTGGGCATCGTCACGACGGGCAAGGCCTACCTCGATGTTCGGGCGGCGTTGGACGCGTTGGGAATTGACAGACCCAGGGCGGTCGAGCTGGGGCTCGCCGTCTACAAGGTGGCGATGCCCTGGCCGCTGGAGCCGACCGGCATCGTCGAATTCGCTGAGGGCTGTGACGAGATCCTGGTCATCGAGGAGAAACGCCCGATCATCGAGGAGCAGCTGAGCCGGCTTTTGGTGAATCTTGCCCGGCGCCCTGTCCTGTTGGGCAAGAGCGACGAGCGGCGTCGGCCGTTGGTGCCCAACCGCGGTGAGCTGGAGCCGCAGGGGATCGTGAAGATCATCGCCGATAGGCTCGGTCGGCTGGTCGACGCGCCCGACATCGCCGAACGGGCGCGTCCGCGAGTTTCCCTGACTGCGCAGCCATTAGGCGTGACGCCAACGAGTGGTGGGTTGATGCGGATGGCGGCCTTCTGCTCGGGTTGCCCGCACAACACCTCCACCCGCCTGCCCGAGGGCAGCGTGGCGTTCGGTGGGATCGGCTGCCACGGCATGACGGCGATGATGCCGGATCGTCCGACGCTGGCGATCACCCATATGGGCGGGGAGGGTGCGCTGTGGATCGGGGTGGCGCCGTTCGTGCAGACACCGCACATTTTCCAGAATCTCGGCGACGGCACCTACTTTCACTCCGGGCTGCTGGCCATCCGTGCGGCCGTCGCCGCGGGCGTCAACATCACCTACAAGATCCTTGTCAACGGTGCTATCGCGATGACCGGCGGCCAGGAAATCCAGGGCGAGGTGACGGCTCCGGAAATTGCGCGCCAGGTCGCAGCCGAGGGCGTGAAGAAAGTCGTTGTGATCTCTGACGATCCGAGGCGGTGGCGCAAAGAACCGCTGCCCGAAGGCGTTACGGTCCACCACCGGTCCGAACTGGACAAGATACAGCGGCAGCTGCGCGACATCCCTGGTACCTCGGCGATCGTCTACGAGCAGGAGTGCGCGGCGGAGAAGCGCCGCAAGCGCAAGCGTGGCAGATACCCCGACCCCGACGTCCGGGTAGTCATCAACGAGCAAGTGTGTGAGGGGTGCGGCGATTGCAGCGTGCAGTCCAACTGCATATCGATCGAGCCGGTGGAAACCGAATATGGCCGCAAGCGCCGGATTAACCAGTCCTCATGCAACAAGGATTACTCGTGCGTGCTGGGGTACTGCCCGAGTTTCGTGACGGTCAAGGGAGCCAAGTTGCGGGTCTCCGAGACCAAGTTGCCACAGTTGCCCGCCGATGCCATAGCCGGACTGCCGACTCCTACGGTCGCCGCCTCCGATGTGCCCTACAGCGTGCTGCTCGCTGGGATCGGCGGCACCGGCATCGTGACCATGGGCGCACTGGTCGGGATGGCCGCGCACCTCGAAGGCAAGGGCGTCACCGTGCTCGACGTGGCCGGCCTTGCGCAGAAGAACGGTCCCGTCTCCAGCCACGTGCGGGTCTATGACAACACCGACGAAGTGCATGCGAACCGCATCGAGGCCGGTGGCGCCGACGTGGTGATCGGCGCGGACATCGTCGTCGCATCGGGTGCGGAGTACATCAGTAAGGTTGCCGCCGATCGCACCGCGCTGGTGGTCAACGACCACGTCGCGCCGACCTCGGCATTCGCGCGCAACCCCGACCTGGACCTATCGGCATCGCCGATGCGGCGTGCGCTGGAACGTGCAGCCGGAGGTAGCGGTGACTTCCTGCCGGCTACCGAGCTGGCCGAGGCGCTGACCGGGGACTCGATTTACACCAACATCATGCTGCTGGGGTATGCGTGCCAGCGTGGCTTGTTGCCGGTCAGCCTCGAGGCGATAACGCGGGCCATCGAGCTCAATGGCGCTGCGGTGCAAGCCAATCAGCGGGCGTTCGACTGGGGGCGGCTGGCCGCCGTCGACCGGGCCCGGGTGGACGCGATCGCCGCGTCTGCCGTCCACCACGTGCTGGATGAGGCCGAAGTCGAGGAGACGCTCGATCAATTGATCACTCGGCGAGTAGAGGATCTGACCGAATACCAAAATGCCGGCTACGCCGAGCGCTATCGGGCCTTTGTCGAGAAGGTGCGAGCGGTCGAGGCCGAGCGGGTAGCAGACAGCGATGAACTGGCCACCGCCGTCGCCCGCTACCTCTACAAGCTGATGGGCTACAAGGACGAATACGAGGTCGCCCGGCTGATGGGAGATCCCGGGTTCTGGCAGGGCATCCGCGATCAGTTCGAGGGTGACTTGCGAGTCGAATTCAATATCGCGCCGCAGATCTTCAACCCGCGCGACCCCGACACCGGGCGAGCCAAGAAATACGCCTTCGGCCCGTGGATGCGGTATCCACTCGCGGTGTTGGCCAAGGGCAAGCGGCTGCGCGGCACACCATTCGATTTTTTCGGTCGAACCGCCCACCGCCGCGAGGAGCGGGCACTGATCGGCCGCTACGAAGCGACCATCGACGAACTGCTCACGACGCTGGATCAAGAAAACCACGCGATCGCGGTGGAAATCGCCAGCATTCCCGAGCACATCCGCGGCTACGACCTTGTGAAAGAAGCGCACCTGCGGGACGCCCGGCAGCGAGAATCCGATCTGCTCGAAAAGTACCGGGACGTATCGGTTTCATGACAGTGACATTGACGGAGGCCGAAAAGCGGCTACGCCCGGGGCGGATGCTGATCGGGGAGGAATGGGTCGCGCAGGGCAGTGGCGGCGAGTTCGTCCACATCGATCCGTCCACGGGACGACCGCACCCACCGATCGCGATGGCGGGCCCGGCGGACGTGGACCGAGCAGTGGCCGCGGCCCGGGCCGCCTTTGCGGGCTGGCGCTCGATGCCGGCGGATGCGCGCCGCGAGCTGTTGCTGCGGGTGGCCAGCCTGATCCGCGACCACGCACAGGAGCTGGGCGTGCTGATGTCGTTGGACAACGGGACCCCGCAGTCGACTGCGGTGATATTTCCCTTGGCCGCGGCCGACAACTTCGCGTACTTCGGCGGGTGGGCCGACAAGGTGGGCGGCGACGTGATTCCGACCTGGCCGGCATCGGCGTTGGACTACGCGGTGATGGAGCCGTACGGCGTTGTCGGAGTGATCATTCCGTGGAACGCCGTCATGCACAACATCGGCCAGGTCGTGGGTGCGGCGCTTGCGGCCGGAAACTGTGTTCTGCTCAAGGCGCCGGAGCTAGCGCCCTTCGCAGCGTTGCGATTTGGCGAGTTGATGGTCGAAGCGGGGATCCCGCCCGGGGTGGTCAACATCGTCGCCGGCGGCCCGCAGTGCGGTCAGGCCATGGTCGCGCACCCGGGAATCGACAAGATCCACTTCATCGGAAGCGGAGCGACGGCCAAGCGAATAATCGCTTCGGCGGCCGAAACGCTCAAACCGGTGACGATCGAACTGGGCGGCAAGTCGGCGAACCTGCTATTCGCCGATGCCGACCTACAGGCCGCGTCGTGGAACGCGGCTTTCCTCTGCATGACCAACGCCGGGCAGGGGTGTCTGCTGCCCACTCGGCTGCTGGTCGAGGACACCGTCTATGACGAGGTGGTCGACATGGTGGTGGAAGCCGCGCGCTCGTTGGCGGTCGGTGACCCCTTCGACCCCGGCACGTTGATCGGGCCGGTGATCACCGCAGCGGCCTGCGAGCGCATCCTCGGAATCATCGAGAAGTCCAAATCCGATGGTGCAGGCAAGCTGGTGACTGGCGGCAGCCGGATCGGCGCGGACCTGGCCGACGGTTACTTCATCGAGCCGACAGTGTTTGCCGACGTGGACCACGCGAGTGATCTGGCCCAGCTGGAGGTGTTCGGACCGGTCCTGTCGATCATCCGGTTCGGCGATGAGGCGGAGGCGGTCCGGCTGGCCAACGACACCCAGTACGGACTAACCGCCTACCTGAACACCAACGACCTGCGCCGCGCGCACCGGGTCGCGGCGGCCCTGGAGGCCGGGCAGGTCTACGTCAACGGGTTCATCGGCGTGCCCACCGGCGCACCCTTCGGCGGAGTCAAACAATCCGGTTTCGGGCGGATGGGCGGAAAGTGGGGATTAGAGGACTTCCTCCGCCCGAAAAACGTTTACATTCCATTGGTCTAGTGGTCGGTGTCGCCTCGGCGCCCAAACTCATAGCCGGTCTTGCAGGATCATGTCGGCCGCCTTCTCGGCGACCATGATCGTCGGCGCGTTGGTGTTGCCGCTCGTGATTGCGGGGAATATCGATGCGTCGACGACGCGGAGGCCATCGATCCCACGGACGCGCAGTTGTGGGTCGACGACGGCATCGTCGTCCGACCCCATGCGGCAGGTTCCTACCGGGTGGTATGGCCGGAAGGAGTAGGTGCGCAGGAAGGCGGCCCACTCGTCGTCGGTCTGGACGCGGTCACCGGGAAGCACCTCGACGACCGACTTGGCCTTCATCGCCGGCGTTTGAAAGATGTCGCGCGCGTGCCGGCAAGCGGCCATGAGTGCCTTCAGGTCGTCTCCGCCGATTAGCTCGTGATCGATGATGGGATAGGCCGACGGATCGCTCGACGCGAGCCGCACGGTGCCGCGGCCGGAGGGGTGTACGAAGCTCGGGTAGACCATCACGCCGTTTTTCGGCTTGGCGTCATGGATGTCATGTGCGCCTTCGCCGTGGCGCTCTTCGTTGAAGTCCAAACCGATAGGCATCAGGATGATCTCGGTGTCCGTCGGTCGCTCGCTGGTCAGCTGAGCGAAGACAACCGCGGCACAGGACATGGTGAGAGCCCCTTGGCCCCGGGCGATGAAGTTCACCAAGTGCTTGACTGCTCGGTGCGGTTTGAACTCCGAGTACAGCGTGTCCGCGCCCGTGTCATACGTCAGCAGACCATAAGCGTGGTCCTGCATGTTGCTGCCCACGGCGGGGCGGTCGACGCTGACCGCGATGCCGTGCTCCCGCAAGTGATCGCCGGGTCCGATACCGGAAAGCATCAGGAGCTTCGGTGACGCCAGGGCGCCGGCGCTGAGGATTACCTCGCGTGCGGCGGTGGCTGCGTGCAACCTTCCGTTGTGCTGGTACTCGACGCCCGTCGCGCGCCCGCTGTCGGTGCGCACCCTGGTGGCGAGTGCTCCGGTGCGGATGGTTAGGTTTCGCCGCCCGCGAACGGGTGCCAGATAGCCGCGGGCCGTGCTGCTGCGGAAGCCGCGGCGCTGGTTGACCTGGGCCAGCGAAACGCCCTGCTGGCGAATGCCGTTGTAGTCGGGGTTGCGCGGGTGACCGGCTTGCTCAGCGGCGGCGAGGAAGTCGTCGACCGCCTCGATAGGCATGGTTACCCGCCGCACCCCGATGGGTCCGCTGGTTCCACGCCGGGGGCTTGGTCCGTCGGCATAGCTCTCCGCCCGCTCGAAGTAGGGCAGCACGTCGTCGTAGCCCCAGCCGGGGCAACCTTGCTCACGCCACCCGTCGAAGTCCGAAGGGTCGCCGCGTACCCACAGCATCATGTTGATCGAACTGCCTCCGCCGAGCACCTTTCCGGCCGCGAATGTGTCGACGGTGCCGTCACGAGATGCGTCGGGTGCCCCGGGGTAGCTCCAATCCAGGCGCTTCGGCAGTTTGGCCACGCCGGCTGGAATGCGAATGGCGGGGTGGCGGTCCCACCCGCCGGCCTCGAGAAGGAGCACCCGCGTCGTCGGCTCGGTTGAGAGCCGATTGGCGAGTACGCATCCGGCCGAACCGCCACCGACGATGACGTAGTCCCATCTGTCGTGATCTGTGGTCGGATGTGTCATTACTCGCCCTCGCAAGCAGATCGCCGTGCATCGGAATGCGACATGGCCTCCTGCGTCAGCCGGTCGTCGGCCTCGAATCGGGTGAGAAGTGCCTTCTCGGCTTGGGTAACCATGCGGCTCCTCGTCCTCTTTGTCGGCTGGTCAGCGATTTACGGCGTGATGCTATACGTTGGTCCAACGTCGGGGAAGCGTTTCAAATATCCACCGATCCGGCAGGCGGACGACTGCTCGGGTCCCGAGGCAGACGGTCAGCGACGTTGGGAACTGAGGTTCGCGCACATTCACCTGATGTGTCGATCGGGGACAGCGAGCACAGCCGGCGCGTGACCCGCGCAGCGTCAGCATCTGGTCGCCGCTTGAAGATGCAACAATGAAGGCATCATTGAGCGAGGGAGGCGGTCGAATGGCAAACCCCCGGCGGGTTGGCGCAGAGACATCGAAGACGCGTGCTCATCTACTGGAGGCCGCGGAGCGAATTATGCTCGACGAGGGATATGCCGCGGTCACTTACCGCGCATTGGCCGCCAAGGCCGGCGTCACCGCCGGCCTTGTTCAGTACTACTTTCCGACGCTCGACGATCTGTTCGTCGCCATGTTCCGACACCGCACTGACCGCACCCACGAAAGGCTCGTCGAGACGCTGCGCCTACACGCCGATGAGCCGCTGCGCGCCGTCTGGGAGTTCAACAGGGACGACACGACCGCGGCATTGATGATGGAGTTCTTGGCACTTGCCAACCACCGCAAGAGCATCAGGGCTGAAATCCACCTCGTCAGCAGCCGGTTCCGTAAAGCGCAGCTCGAGGCGCTCAAAGTGAAGTGGCCCGAATATGGTGTGCTCAATGAGGAACTTTCACCCGGAGTGTGTATTTTTCTCCTCCAGGCGATTCCGAAGATGATCTTGTTGGAGAATGCGATCGGTATGCCCACGTCGCATACTCAGGTGCTTAATCTCGTGAACCGATACATCGACCGCATCGAACCCCGGCGCCGAACCCCGAAGGCCCAGAAGGCGCAAAGCAAGTCCCGATCACGCCGTTCGGGTTGAGGTGATCAGAGGTCTTGTGCGCCGAGAATTCCCTTGTTCAGCAAGGCAATCAGCATAAGAATGGTCTGACTTTGCGGTTCGCATGGGAGCCTAGCGGAACCTAACGCGGCAGCGGTGCGCGATGCCGATCCGCCAATAACGTACCGAATTCGGTTATAAGACAACGGACTTCGTAATCTGCTCTGCCTGTAGTCGTGGCTCCCAGCGATGACGAATCATGCCGACATCGCTCGCGCTGCGCCTGGAAGATGACGGGCGTCGGTGATTCAGCTGCATCACGCTGCGGGCGTGACCTGCCGGGAAGGTCTGAGCCCGCGGCGCCCGGCTGGCTCTTGTGCTTTACGGGTGTATGGGGTGTAATTCTGGGGATGGTGGTAGGTGGTTGGAGGTGGGATCGATGACGATGCCGTATGACGGTCGGGGTCGGGTGGCTCCGGTGTATGAGCCGGGGGCGTTGTCTGCCGAGGAGTTTGAGGCTCAGTTTGTTGAGGTGTTGGTGTCGGAGGTGTTGGCCAGTGGTACGCCGGTGGGGCTGCCGGAGGGGTTGACGCCGGCGGCGGCGCGGCGCTATCACGGGACGTTTTTGAAGTATCTGTCGTTTTTTGCCTGGAAGTTTCCGTCGTGGTTGATGTCGGTGGCGTCGTTGTGCCCGTATCAGGATGTGCGCAAGGAGATCATCAACGATTGTGTTGATGAGGAGGTGGGTGATCCCGACGCTGATGGCCGGTGTCATATCGATCTGCTTTATGACGAGGCCGAGGAGTGTGGGGTGTCGCGGCAGGAGATTGTGGACACGCTGCCCACGCCGGGGATTGTGACTGCGATTCAGGCGTGGGAGAACCTGACTCGCACGTTGGGGTGGTTGCCGGGGTTCGCCGCGATTGGTGGGTTGGAGATTTTGCAGTCTGAGCCGGCGGTGGCCGCGCGGCGGCGGTTGACCGGTGAGGTGGCCACTGAGCAGTTCAGCAAGGAAATGGGTGGGCAGGCGTTTCACGAAAAGCTGGGTCTGCCCGATGGGTCGTTGAAGTTCTTGGCGTTGCATGCCTATAAGGATGTGTTCCACGGGGGTGGGGAGTTGGCGATGATCGTCAAGTACGCCAACACTCGCCAGTTGCAGCAGGAGTGTCTGTGGGCCGCGCGGACCTCGATGCAGATCAGCTCGGTGTATTGGCGCGACATGGTGCGCTTGGCCACCGAAGCGGCCCACGAACTCGTCTCGGCCTAGACGTCTTTGGGCATGTCGATGATCAACCTCGACACGATCGATTTGACCGATTACGAGCTCTACCGGCACGGCTTCCCGCACGAGGTGTTCACCGCGCTGCGAAAAACCGCGCCGGTGTGGCATCACCCCGACACCGCGGGCACCCAACGACTCGGCGTGCCACCGTTTTGGGTGCTCTCCCGCCACGCCGAAATATGGGCAGTAGGACGCGACGCCGCGCGGTTCCGCTCAGCGGAGGGACCGCAACTGATCGACAGCCCGGTGGGGATGGCGGAGGGGCGGTTCCCGCTGTTGGCGATGGACGCCCCCGAGCACACCCGGTTCAGGGCGTTGGTCAGCAAGGGGTTCACCCCGCGGTCGACGGAGCGGCTGGAGACGAACGCGCATGAGTGGGCGCGGACCATTTTGACCGATGTGCTCGATCGTGGTCAGTGCGAGTTCGTCCACGAGGTTGCCTATCAGTTGCCGCTGCACATGATCGCCGACATCATGGGCATCCCCTATGCCGACCGCAAATGGGTGTTCGACAAGGTCGACTTGATGCTGCAGGCCATGGATCCCCAGTCGCCGATGAGCCTGGAGGAACAAGCAACGGCCATCCTGGAGACCTACCAGTACGCCCATGCCCTGGGCGAGGACAAACGCCGCAACCCTACCGACGATGTCTGGACGACGCTGACCTCGGCGCAGGTCGAGCTGCCCGACGGCACCCGCACCCAGCTCGGCGAAGAAGAACTTGCCATCTTTTTCGTCGTGCTGACCGTCGGTGGCAGCGAAACCACCCGCAACGCGATCGCCGGCGGGCTGGTGGCCCTGCTCGAGCATCCCGATCAGCTCGAAATGCTCCGCGATGACCCAACCCTGGTGCCCAGCGCGGTCGAAGAAATCCTGCGCTGGACCTCACCGTTGACTTACTTTCGCCGTACCGCAGTCGAAGACGTCGTCATCGGTGACCAACGCATCAAGGCAGGCGACCGCGTCACCATGTGGTTTCCCTCGGCCAACCGCGACGAAGCCGTCTTCGGCGACCCCTTCCGCTTCGACATCACCCGCACCCACAACCTCCACGTCGCTTTCGGCGCCGGCGGGCCCCACTACTGCCTGGGCGCCAACCTCGCCAGACGCGAACTGAAAGCCTTCCTCGAAGAACTACTCAGCCTCGTCGGTGACATCGAAATCATCGGCCAACCCGAATACAGCGTCCAGGGCATCGAAAACCCCATCACGTTGGGATTCAAGAACCTACCGGTACACCTGGCGCCTCGCTCTGTCACGCGACTGGCTGGGCACGCTGCTACGTGACGTATGCAAAACCTACTACCTAGGGAGCGCTCAGTGGCCGTCGAACTCGTCAAGCCTGCGTTGGACGTGGGCGTCGTCACCACGAACACCGACAAGATGCTTGCGTTTTACCGTGACGTCCTAGGGTTTGAAACGGAAGAGCCGATTACGTTTCCGGGGATCGGCACGATACACCGGCTGGTCGTGGGCGAAAGCATCCTGCGATTGTTTGAGCCCGCAAATTCGCCGTCCGCGAGCGCGGTCAACGACTCGATGCACGCCGCTACCGGGATCCGCTACCTGACGCTGGTCATGAACAATCTGAACGACGTCATCGCCGCCTGCCGCGAATTCGGCGTCAAGGTCAGCTCGGATCCACGCGAGATCCGGCCGGGTGTCGTGGCGACGACGATCCAGGACCCCGATGGCAACTGGCTGGAAATGCAGGGCCGGTTACCAGTTCTCGACTGATGTACCGCATCACTGGGCCAGTTCAGGATGACCAGAAACCTCCGGTTCGCACCGACTTCCACTGAGATCTATTGCTGCAAAGGGGAACAACGTGAAGCTACACGGTCTGGGCTACATTGGCCTCACCGCACCCGACCCTGGGTCCTTGCTGTCGTTCTGGACGGACATCGTCGGAATGATGCCGGCGCGAGCGCTTCCCGGCGAGGACCGCGGGAACCCGATCGATCCGGGCTCAGGTCCGGTGAGCGGCGGGTCAGGCATGGCTGCCGACGGGTCGATCTATCTGAAGATGGATGATTACCAGTGGCGAATTGCTGTCCACCCTGGCGAGCAACCTGGGCTGGCCTACCTTGGCTTCGAGGTTCAGGACGATATCGCGCTCACCGAGGCGATGGCGGAAGTTGCTAGCGCAGGTGTCCAAATCACCCGTGGGACACCGGTCGACGCAAGTGCGCGCGGCGTCGTCGGACTCGCCTGGTGCACCGACCCTTACGGGAACCGAGTCGAGCTGTTCTATGGCCCGGTTCACGACCGTAATTTCGTGTCACCGACGCAGACCGAGTTCAAGACAGGTGAGCTCGGTTTGGGGCACGCCCTGATGTTCGTTGACAACGCTGAGTCGGGTCTTCGGTTCTACATGGGCGTCTTGGGCTTCAAACGCTCGGACTTCATCACGGTCGGTCCGGGTCTGGCCGGCCATTTCCTGCGCTGCACCCCGCGGCACCACTCGGTCGCCCTCATGAACATCGGCCCGGTAAATATGTTGAACCATGTCATGGTCGAGGTCGTCTCCCTCGATCAGGTCGGCGCGGCACTCGACCGGGCCAGCGACGCAGGGATAACCATCACGAGGAGCCTCGGCCGCCACCTCAACGACGAGACGGTGTCGTTCTACATGCAGAGCCCGGCCGGGTTTGAGGTGGAGGTCGGCTGGGACGCCGTCATCGTCGATGATGCCACCTGGTGCGATCACGAAGCTGCCGGCAACGAGATCTGGGGGCATAAGTTGCAGGCGGTTACGGGCATCGAAACGCTGTCCCGGTCGCAGCCGTAATAACCGTGCACGGGGTGCCAGGGGGTTACCCGATCAGCGCTCATGCTATACGATTGTTCAACAATTCCGAGAGGCGGCCGCCGCGATGGACAAGCATGTGAACCCCGATTCTCGGCCGCTGCATGGGATTCGGGACCGCCAGCGCATCCACGCCGTCCCGCCCGAAGCCTGACTCGTGTCGCTCCGCGGACATCAGTCGCAGCGAACCGGTCAATCACATATCCACGTAGGAGGTGCGCCACATGACACGCAGGTTCGACTTCCCGGTTTTCGATGCGGACAACCACTTCTACGAAACGACGGACTCGTTCACTCGTTACCTTCCTGACCGCTACCGCGGTGCGATCGACTACGTCCAGGTGCGGGGCCGGACCAAGATCGCGGTGAAGGGGTTGATCAGTGAGTACATGCCCAACCCCACCTTCGACGTGGTGGCCAGACCCGGCGCGCAGGAGGACTATTTCCGCAACGGAAATCCGGAGGGCAAGTCGTACCGCGAGCTCATGGGCGAGCCGATGCGGTCGATCCCGGCCTTCCGCGAGCCCGGTCCCCGACTCGAGCTCATGGACCAGCAGGGCGTGGATCGAACCTTGCTGTTCCCGACTGGTGCCAGCCTGCTCGAGGAGCGGTTGCGGGATGACCCCGAGCTCACCCACGTCGTCATCCACTCCCTCAATCAGTGGATCCACGAGACCTGGTCGTTCAACTACTCCGACCGGATCTTCGCGACGCCGGTCATCACTTTGCCGATTGTGGACAAGGCGATCGAAGAGCTGCAGTGGGTGGCCGAACGCGGCGCGAAGGTCATCCTGATCCGCCCGGCGCCGGTGCCGGGCTTCCGCGGTTCGCGATCGTTCGCCCTGCCGGAGTTTGATCCGTTCTGGCAGGCGGTCGTTGATACCGGCGTCCTCGTCACGTTCCATGCGTCGGACAGTGGTTACTCGCGCTACCAAGGCGATTGGACCGGCCCCAGCGAGTATCTGTTCAACCGCTTGGACCCATTCATGATGATGTCCATGGGCAAGCGTGCCGCGGAAGACTCGGCGGCCGCACTGACCTGTCACGGTGTGCTCAGCCGGTTCCCGCAACTGCGGGTGGCGTTCATCGAGAACGGCGGCGACTGGGTAGCGCCCTTCCTGGAGCACCTGGAGGACACGTATCGGAAGATGCCGCAGGGCTTCGACGAGGACCCGGTGCAGGCTTTCCGTCGCAACGTCTATGTCGCCCCGTTCTATGAGGACAAGCACGTGGACGGATTGATCGACGCGGTGGGTGCCGACCATGTGCTGTTCGGCTCCGACTATCCGCACCCGGAGGGCATAGCCGAGCCCTGCAGCTTTGTCGACTACCTGCCACCGGACCTGCCCCAGGAGCAGGTGGCTGCGATCATGGGCGGCAACCTCGAGCGGATCATGCGGATCGCCAGCCCGGTCTGACGTCGCGTGGCGGTCCGGCGTTGAGCATGAGCCACGTAGGAGGAAGGAAACGAGATGCGGTTCGAGCACGTGGAGTTCGAGGTCGATGGACAGGTCGGAATCATTACGCTCGACCGGCCGGAGGCAGCGAACGCCCAAAGCCAGAAGGTCCTAATGGAACTCGACCAGGCATGGGAGATGGCTGAGGGGAACCGTGACGTTAAGGTGATCGTGTTGCGGTCGACGGGGAAGCATTTCTCTGCCGGTCACGACATGGCCTCGACGGAGTCCAACACGCTCGACTGGGAGATTCCGCTCCCGGATGCGCTGTATGACTGGGAGACTCGCCACTATCTCCACTACGCGAAGCGGTGGCGCGACGTGCCAAAGCCGTCGATCGCGGCCGTGCAGGGCAAGTGCATCGCGGCGGGGCTGATGCTGTGCTGGCCGTGCGACCTGATTGTCGCCGCCGACAACGCCCAGTTCTCCGATCCTGTCCTGTACATGGGTCTCTGCGGGGTGGAGTACCACGCCCACACGTGGGAGTTCGGCGCACGCAAGGCGAAGGAGATGCTCTTCACCGGTGACGCGCTGACCGCGAGCGAGGCTCAGCAGTTGGGCATGGTGAACAAGGTGGTGCCGCTTGAGGACTTGCATTCGGCGACAATGGCACTCGCCAACCGGATCGCCCGCCAGGACGCGTTCAGCTTGCGAATGGCCAAGCGTGCCGTGAACCGGACCCTCGACATCCAGGGGTTCAGTTCCGCGCTGGAAGCCGTCTTCGATATGCACCACTTCGGCCACACCCGCGCTTCGGTGGTCACCGGTGGCATGCCGTCGATCGCGGGACTGGATGCGATGAAAGGCCGCAACCAGGAGGCTTGATCACTTGTGACCGGCAAATGGCGCTCAACCATTCGCCCGCCCGCGATTGGATTTCCCTCGTGAGGACCCGGGAAGCGGTGCACGGTAGGCGATTTCATACCGATCGCTCGGCCGCACCCAGCACGGTTTTGACGTCT
This sequence comes from Mycobacterium sp. SMC-2, assembly GCF_025263485.1. Lineage (NCBI taxonomy): Bacteria > Bacillati > Actinomycetota > Actinomycetes > Mycobacteriales > Mycobacteriaceae > Mycobacterium > Mycobacterium sp. SMC-2. The sequence goes on along the minus strand of NZ_CP079863.1, from coordinate 5,498,166 downwards.
GAGGCTGTATCAGTGATCAGCATGTCACCCACATGGCCGACGACTGTCACAGAGCAAACATCTGTTCAATTCGACATCTAATCCGACTCGGTCCGCGATTCGCGGTCGCCTTGTCTGGATTTCGAACTGGTCGTGCGAGTAGAGGAATCAATCCGGCGTTGACTCCGCCTTGTCGAGCTTGCTATACAGTAGTATAGCATCGAAATCCCCGGCGAAGGTTCGCCGAGGCGGGCCTGACGGAAGGAAGCATGTGCATCACTTCGCCACCTGACGCATGGGTATCGGTTTGGCCTACAGGTGGATCGTGTTGTTGTGCCGTCCGCATGCCGTGGTGCCGTTGGCGAAGCGGGCGGACCGTCTTGGGGCAGCTCGTCCCCCTCGCCCGTTCGCACGGTCGACGGCCCGTCCGGCGCATAGTCCCCCAACCGCAGTCAACTCCCGGCGGGAGGTTGCGCTGACATGCTCATCTCATTCGGTGCGCGAGGGCCGTTGCGGCACTATTGGTTCGCGGTCGCTCAGTCCACCGACATTCAAGACAAGGCGATCGCGGTTGAGGTCCTTCGGGAGCAAATTGTGCTCTGGCGGGGCCCGAGCGGGAAGGTGATCGCTGCACCAAACAAGTGCACTCATCAGGCGGGGCAGCTGCATTTGGGACGAGTCATAGGTGGGCGCTTGGTGTGCCCGTCCCATGGATGGACCTTCGGTGATGAAGGTCGCTGCGTGCGCATCCCGAGGCGTCCCGAAATCCCAGAGGACGCCCACCTAGTGGACTTCAGTTGCGAAGAGCGCTGCGGCCTGGTCTGGGTGTGTCTCGGAACGCCGAGCACCGGGATCCCGATGGAGCCTGCAGATAGCGATCCAGCCTTTCGCAGGGCCACCAGTTCCCTCGGGACGTGGAAGGCGCCCGCACCACGCATCATTGAGGCTCTCCTCAAAAAGCCCGACGGACAAGGCGCGTGCAGCTTTGACATCCCCTTCACCTATCGCCGTTCGACACATTCTGGCGACGGCTATCAGCGGGTGCAGCTGCTAACGTGCGCGCCGGTGGATGCCACGACGTCCGTCGTTTCGCTGCTGGTCTGGAGTAATGACTCCACCTCGTCCGATGAGGCGCCAGCCACCGAGGACACGGCGGGCATCGCCCTGAAGGAGGAGGTCGAAGCCGTGCCCGGTATGTTCGAACTCGACGAGACCCCACTGGATGACGGGGAGGTTACCCCGCTAACAGCGTGGCGGCGGGCGCTGTTCACAGCGGCTTCGGTCACTGTCTGAACCACCGGCGCCGCACGGCTATTCGGTGGCCGGCGAGTTGCTGTACGTCGGGGGCCGCAGCCCGTCTATGACCACGGCAGCGGCGACGTGTCTCATCGGGAGCTATAGGGGCGCTCGACGGTCGCTGCGAGTCCGGCTATGTGGAGGCTGAGTTCGCCTGACCGCATTTAGTTTTGGAATGAGGGCGGGGCGTGCATGGGCGGAGAACGGGCTCTTGTGCTTTACGGGTGTATGGGGTGTAATTCTGGGGATGGTGGTAGGTGGTTGGAGGTGGGATCGATGACGATGCCGTATGACGGTCGGGGTCGGGTGGCTCCGGTGTATGAGCCGGGGGCGTTGTCTGCCGAGGAGTTTGAGGCTCAGTTTGTTGAGGTGTTGGTGTCGGAGGTGTTGGCCAGTGGTACGCCGGTGGGGCTGCCGGAGGGGTTGACGCCGGCGGCGGCGCGGCGCTATCACGGGACGTTTTTGAAGTATCTGTCGTTTTTTGCCTGGAAGTTTCCGTCGTGGTTGATGTCGGTGGCGTCGTTGTGCCCGTATCAGGATGTGCGCAAGGAGATCATCAACGATTGTGTTGATGAGGAGGTGGGTGATCCCGACGCTGATGGCCGGTGTCATATCGATCTGCTTTATGACGAGGCCGAGGAGTGTGGGGTGTCGCGGCAGGAGATTGTGGACACGCTGCCCACGCCGGGGATTGTGACTGCGATTCAGGCGTGGGAGAACCTGACTCGCACGTTGGGGTGGTTGCCGGGGTTCGCCGCGATTGGTGGGTTGGAGATTTTGCAGTCTGAACCGGCGGTGGCGCGCGGCGGCGGTTGACCGGTGAGGTGGCCACTGAGCAGTTCAGCAAGGAAATGGGTGGGCAGGCGTTTCACGAAAAGCTGGGTCTGCCCGATGGGTCGTTGAAGTTCTTGGCGTTGCATGCCTATAAGGATGTGTTCCACGGGGGTGGGGAGTTGGCGATGATCGTCAAGTACGCCAACACTCGCCAGTTGCAGCAGGAGTGTCTGTGGGCCGCGCGGACCTCGATGCAGATCAGCTCGGTGTATTGGCGCGACATGGTGCGCTTGGCCACCGAAGCGGCCCACGAACTCGTCTCGGCCTAGACGTCTTTGGGCATGTCGATGATCAACCTCGACACGATCGATTTGACCGATTACGAGCTCTACCGGCACGGCTTCCCGCACGAGGTGTTCACCGCGCTGCGAAAAACCGCGCCGGTGTGGCATCACCCCGACACCGCGGGCACCCAACGACTCGGCGTGCCACCGTTTTGGGTGCTCTCCCGCCACGCCGAAGTATGGGCAGTAGGACGCGACGCCACCGAGTGGCGTGACGACGGAGACGAGTAAACGGAGGAGAGATGGCCACTGACGCCAAAAAAGCGCTGCCGATCCCCGAGCCGGTCGTCAATCTGTTCGATGGCCAACTGCGTGTCGGGTTCATGTCGACCATTCGGCCCGACGGGCACGCGGCTATCGTTCCGATCGGTGTCATGATCCACGACGGTCTCCTGCGGATCAGCAGTCGAGCAGACACCGCCAAGATCAGAAATCTCCTGGGCAATCCCAATATCAGCGTGTGTGTGACCGACCCGGAAGATCCGACCCGCTATGTGACAATCCGTGGGAAGGCAGAGCTTGCCGACGACGTTGACCGCGCGTTCGTCAATTGGATGGCCCGCACGCACATGGGCGTCGATGAATACCCTTATGAGCCTGCCGATGTCGCACGCGTCGTCATTACTGTTCACCCCGAGCGGTTCTCGATGCCGAAGGTCCATGGCAGCAACAGATGACGGCGCCCGGCCCGGTGACGCCAAGCCCCGCAGTCGGGGTTTCCTCGCCTGATCGTCATCGAGTCATCTAACGTCACTGAACACTGGGCAGACCAGTGGTCAAGAGCATGCCAAGGCTGAATTGATCAGCGCTCAAGACGTTTCTGTGGGCTGGGTTGCCGGTTCTGCAACGCAGTTTGGCCGTCCCGCGCCGGAATCACCGTGTTCATCGACCCCCTCCGATTAGGCCGGGATCGGCCCCAGCTGGCGGCTTGTGCATTACGGTTGTATGGGGTGTAATTCGTGACGGTTGTAGCCGGCAAGCAGGTCGTACAGCAAGGTTGCCGCCGAAGAAGCTTGCGCCTTTCACAAGACAAATCGATTCGAAAGAGATAGTGGGGAACCATCAGTGGCCGTTGAACTCCTCAAGCCCGCCCTGGACGTGGGTATCGTCACCACGAATACCGACAAGATGCTCGCTTTCTACCGCGACGTGCTCGGGTTCGGCGCGGAGGAACCGATCTCGTTTCCCGGGTTCGGCACGGTACATCGGCTGGTCGTGGGTGAGAGCATCCTTCGGTTGTTCGAGCCCGCGAATGCGCCGTCGGCGAGCGCGATCAATGATTCGATGTACGCCGCTACCGGGATTCGCTACCTGACGCTGGTCATGCGCAATTTGAACGACGTGATCGCTGCCTGCCGGGAGTTCGGTGTCAACGTCAGTGCGGAACCGCGTGAGATCCGGCCGGGTGTCGTAGCGACAACGATCCAGGACCCCGACGGTAATTGGCTGGAAATGCAGGGCCGGCGATAAGTCCCGAGACTGACGGGCTGCTCCACTGGGACCGCACGATTCGCCGTGTTCCCGAGCGCACTTCTGCTTTCCTGTGATGGTGATGGTCTCGCCGTGCCAATCGAGCATGCCGAACCCGGTAGCGCGTTGTTCGAGAAGCCGCGAGCCCTAGATAACCTCAAGCGCCTCAGAGTGGTGCCCGTATCCGCGGCTATCGGCGCAAGGGCCTGCCCCTGAGCGTATTTCGTCTCCCCGAGTGGCGATGTGCTAGTTGCCAATTCCTCTGGCAGCAGCGAAGCGAACTCGGGCCGGTCCGCGACGATCGCAGCAGCACTGAGAGCCGCCCGGCGACCTCGCGTCCCCGGGTGGTGCGCGGGGCGAGGATTGCCCAGAGGGCGTTGGCAATTCCGGTCCGGGCACCGAGCTGATCCGCGAGTCATGCGGCGCCGCAAAGTAGCTCGCGCTGAGCGGCGGGATCTGCTTGGCGAGCAAGGCGATACGAAGCGCCCTCGTCATATGAGGCTCAGGATGGTGACGGCGCCGGTTCCTCGAGTAAGGGAATATTGACCCCTTTGTGGCCCCACGGCTCGCCGCCGGCGGCCTCGCGGTCACACCACGCGTCGTCGACCAACAGGCCGTCGAAGCCGACCTCCACCTCGAACCCGGCGGGACTGCGCATGTAGAACGAAACCATTTGGTCGTTCATGTGGCGGCCCAGCGTTTTTGTGATCGCTGCCCCCGCATCCATTGCCCGGTCCAACGCGGCGCCCACCGCGTCAAGAGACGTTGTTTCGACCATGAGGTGGTGCATCGCGTCGAACGGTCCCATGTGCGCGAGGCCGATCGAGTGATGCCGAGCGGTACACCGCAGGAAGTGCAGCGATCTTCCGGGGCCCGCCAGGATGAAGTCCGAGCGCTGGAAGCCGAGGGCGTCGCGGTAGAAGGCAAGGCTGGCATCGATGTCGGCGACGAAGAGGAGCGCGTGACCGAGCCCCAGTCGGCCCGTGAGGAACTCGACGCCGTGCGGTGACACAAAATTGCGGTCGTGGACCGGGCTGTGATACAGCTCGACCCGGTTGCCGGACGGGTCGGTACACCACGCAAGGCCTGCTACACCGCGGCTGGCCGCCTCGGCGGCCGTACCCGGGTTGATCGATGTTCCGGATGCCGCGATGGCCGCCGTCGCCTCAGCGAGGGCCGGCTCATCGGCGACCTGGAAGCCCAGGTAAGCGATGCCGGCCGCGTCGCCCGGATGGATGGCGATGCGCCATTGGTGATCGTCCATCTTCAGATAGACCGAACCATCGGGCGCGACGCCGCGGCCACCGCTCGTCGGGCCCGACCCCGCGACGCCGGGGATCGCGAAGGTCTCGCCCGGGAGTAGCCGCGCGGGCATCATGCCCAGCACCTCCGTGCCGAAGTGAAGCCAGGCGGCCGGGTCCGGCGCCGTGAAACCGATGTATCCGAGTCCGTGCAGTTTCACCTGTCCTCCCACTCAACGCGGCGTCAGACGAACCGGTAGCTGCCGGAGCGAGACCGTGATGGGGTTCTCGGCGCCTTGCACGCTGTACTCCGGCTCGCCAAGCAGTCCGACCTCGGTCACGCGCGCGGTGAGTTCGTCGAACATCACTTGGATCTCCCGCTTCGCGAGATTCGCACCGAGGCAGTAATGGGCGCCGCCACCTCCGAACCCAACGTGGGGGTTGCGCTCCCGGCTGATGTCGAAGGCGAACGGATCGGCGAACACCGCCGCGTCGCGGTTGGCCGACGCGTACCACAAGCTGACCGCGTCACCCGCTTCGATGCAGGCATCGCCGACGACGACGTCCTCCACCGCGGTGCGGCGGAAATACGAAACGGGTGACGACCAGCGACAGATCTCTTCGACCGCGGTAGGCAGCACGGACGGGTCGATGCGCATGCGTTCGAACTGGTCGGGATGCTCGAGCAGGGCCAGCAGGCCGGATGCGATCGCGTTGCGAGTGGTCTCGCTCCCCGCGAAGACCAGCACGATGAAAAATAGGTCGAGTTCGAACTCGCTGAGCTCCGTGCGACTGCCGTCCGGTTGGTCGATCTCCGCCGTCGTCAGCTTGGTCCAGACGTCGTCTGCGGGTGCGCGACGCTTTGCCGAGCCAAGCTCGTGAGCGTAGCCGAACATCTCCCGCAAGATGTCCGCGCGCTCGTCGGGCGTCAGGAACGACTGCGGATCGCTGGCCTGAAGCAGGACGTTCACCTTGCCGAAGAGCCACTCCCGGTCGCTGCGGGGAATCCCGACAATGTCGGCGATCATGTGCAGCGGGAGTTGGTATGCCACTTCGTTGACGAAGTCGCAGTCGCCCCGCTCCAGGGCGTGGTCGATGATGGTGCCCGCCCATTGCCTCGCTTGGTCCTCGAGTTTGGCGGTCATCCGCGGCGTAAAGCCCTTGCTGATCAGCGTGCGCAGCCGGGTGTGTTCCGGGGGGTCCATCGACACCAGCCTCAGGCCCTGCTGGTTGGGTGGGTCGCCGGGCAGAGACGGTCCCTCGAGGGAGCGGAAGCGGGCGTGATCACGGCTTATCGCCACGACGTCCGCGTGCCTGGAGACCACCCAGAACGGTCGATCGATCCGGGTAGTGCCGGGCATCGCGGGATGGCGCCACACCGGCGCCTCGGCGCGCAGGAGCGTGAAGACCTCGTGCGGGAAGCCGCGGCGGAAGAGTTCATGATCGGTGAGGTTGATCTGCTCGAGCCGAGTTACGCCCGCTCCGACGGTCATGGACGCAAGGTACACCGTGCCCCCGGCCAAAGTGAAGTTAATTAGGAAAACTCCCGAGGTATAGTTCCGACCCATGACGTCCGTCCCGACATCGGCTGATGGACAGCCGCTAGGTCAACGTGGAATTCGTACGCGCCAACGGATCCTCGAGGCCGTCGCCGGCGCCATCGAGCAGCAGGGCCTGCGCGGCCTGCGGCTGGCGGACGTAGCGGACGAGGTTGGAATCTCGCCGCCCGCCTTCTACCAGTACTTCAACGATCTCGACGAGGCGATCCTCGCGCTGTGCGAAGAAATTGGGGGCTTCCTGCCGGAGTTCTCGTTCGAGGATGAAGGCCTGACCAACGGCGACGGCCACGCTGAAAGTACCCGAAGCTTCATCGCCCGCTACTTCGAGTATTGGGAGGCTCACCGTGCGGTCCTGTGGGCCCGCAACGTTGCGGTGACTTCGGGCGACGAGCGCTTTCAAAAAGTACGCGCCGAGGCGTTCACTCCGATGATTGCCGCCCTCGAGTCGTTCATCCAGAAGGGACAACGCGAGGGCCGCATCGATCCGGCGATCAGCCACGTGAGCCTTGGCGCTGCGCTCACGATGATGCTCGACCGTACCTGCATGGTCGAGCCCGAACTCCGCGCGTGGGGAACTGGCTCACCGGCCGACCTCGTGGACGCGCTGGCATATGTCTTCGATCGCGCGCTCGGCGTAGGTACCCAAGGGACGCCCCGTGACGAGCGTGCTCCTGCGGGTGAGCTTGCGCGCCGCTGGCGGCGCAACGCCCCCTGGCGGCGCACGACGCGCTGATTCCGCCCGACTACTCGCCGAGCCCGCGCAGGCCACACCACACCGGCGCAGAAGAGTGAGCTTGCGCTGACCAGCTAGCCGGATCCGTGAACCTTGGGCATCGACACACGTTCGGCCCGCACGGTGATGGTGGTTCTGGTCGCGCCCGGTGGGTCGTAGGGGTATTTGTCCACACCCATGTACTGGCGGGCGAAGGAGTCGATGTACGCGCGATTAGCGTCGTCGGCGAGCTCCGCCACCCCGCGGATCTCCACGTAGCGGCGGGGGTTGTCGGGATCGGGAACGCAAACGGTGATTCGCTGGTCTCGTTCGAGGTTGCGGACCTTCTGACGGTCCGAGAGCGTACTGATCTTCAGCACATCGCCCTCGCGCACGACCCCGACTGGCACGACAGACATGCGCCCGTCCGGCCGCATCGTCGAGATGTAGCCGATCCGCAACCCCGTCAGGAGTTCCTGTGCGGGCTCGGGGATCGGGATTTCATTGTCAGAGCTCACGCCCGGTCCGTTCCCCTCGCGCAGCGGCTTTGTCCCTCGTTCCGAGTGGTGGGAGGTCCGACGTTCAACTGACCAGGGCGGGCTGTGGCTTATAAACCGTTCCGGCGGCTTCAGCCGCTAGTCGACGCACCTCGTGCGCCTGCAGCGTGTAAATCTTGAAGGAGTTGCTAACCGCCCAGATCGCCTCCCGCTGCAGGGCTGGTGTGTGCGCGTACTTCACGAGCATCGCCAGTTCACCACCGCCGTGGAACCGGTCCTTGTAGGAGTGCAGGGCGAAGAATTTGAGCGAGCCCTCGGGCATGCCCAACCGCTCATGGAACGTGACGCCGCCCAGGTCCTTCGCGGCCTTGGCCATTGCCTCTTTGCCGATTATCCGCTCACGGGCCTTCAACGCCGGCTCGGACATCGCGATCTCCAGTCCAGCGATGGCGGCGTACCCGGGCAGCCAGCCGAGGGTTCTGGTCATGTTCTCCCACGCGTGAATGCAGGCCATAATGGTCGGGGTCGGCTCGGCCGTGAAGATCTCTTCGCGGCTGACGCCACACAGCTCCGCCTCGTCGTAGAGCAGGTCGATGTGGCACTGGCCGTCGGCGTCAGTGTCACCGACCTCCTCGTCGACGCAGTCGTTGATGATCTCCCTGCGCACATCCTGGTAGGGGCAGAGCGACGCGACCGACATCAGCCAGCTGGGGAACTTCCACGCGAAGAAGGACATGTACTTCAGGTATGTGCCGTGGTACAGCCGGGCGGCCGGGGCGTCGAGCTCCTTCGGTATGGCCGACGAGATCCCTGACTCCACCAGGGTACGAACTAAGGCCTCGCAGAAGGCCGCTTCGAATTCCTGCGGCGACAGGGCGCCCGGCTCGTAGACAGGAGTGGGGCGACTGCGGCCATCCCAGGGCGTTGTCATCTCGGACTCCATTCGGTAGTTTAATTTAAGTTTTTTCAGTTCTTACTACGCTGAGGGTTCAGGGATGTCAAGGACCGCGCCCGTCGGTCAGGCCTGCGACGCCCGCCCCTCAGCGCCAACGAGAACCCAGGACCGCCCAGTCAGACGGGAGTATTCGGGCACATAGCAACTACGTGACTCAGCCCCCAGGCCATGTTGAGCGAGTCCGTCCCAGGACGGTAACGACGCGTGCCGAAATCGCCTCCGCGGGCCGCCCGCGCTGGCCATCCGCATCGAGGAGTGACTGTGGCAAACACCCCGACCGCAACAACCGATGCGGCCTCTGACGTCCCGGAATATCCGATGGCCCGGCAGGCCGGTTGCCCCTTTGCCCTGCCTCCGGGCGTGCTGGCGCTCGCCGAGTCGAAACCACTCAGCAGGGTCCGTATCTGGGACGGCAGCACGCCGTGGCTCATCACCGGTTACGAAGAGGTGCGGACGCTGTTCTCCGATTCTCGCGTCAGTGTCGACGACCGGCACCCCGGATTCCCGCATTGGAACGAGGGCATGTCGTTGATGGCCGGCAAGCGCCCGCGCTCAGTCTTCACCTCAGACGGCGAAGATCACACCCGGTTCCGGCGGATGTTGTCGAAGCCGTTCACCTTCAAGCGGGTGGAAGGGCTGCGGCCGGCGATCCAGCAGATCACCGACGAACACATCGACGCGATGCTCGCCGGACCACAGCCGGGCGACATAGTCACCGCACTGGCGCTGCCGATCCCGTCCCTGGTAATCAGCCAACTGCTGGGTGTGCCATACGAGGACGCCGAATTCTTCCAGCAGCACGCCAACGTCGGCGTCGCCCGGTACGCGACAGGCGAGGACGTCGTCGAGGGGATCACCCGTCTGAGGGAGTACCTCGCGAACCTGGTCGAGGCCAAGATGGAGAACCCCGCCGAGGACGCGGTGTCGGACCTGGCCGAACGGGTCAAGGTCGGTGAGCTCAGTGTTCCGGAAGCTGCCGCCCTGGCTACCGGTCTGCTGATCGCCGGCCACGAGACCACCGGGAACATGATCGGGCTTGGCACGCTGGCGTTACTGCAACAGCCCGAGCAGTTGGCCGTGCTGCGTGCCACCGACGACCCAAAGGTCATTGCGAACGCCGTGGAAGAGCTGCTGCGCTACCTGTCGATCATCCAAAACGGTCAGCGCCGGGTCGCGGTCGAGGACATCGAGATCGCCGGTGAGGTCATCCGCGCCGGTGAGGGCATCATCATCGACCTGGCACCGGCCAACTGGGATGCCGACGTTTTCGACGAACCGGGTCGGCTGGACGTGTACCGTTCGACCGCGGGCCAGCACGTCGGATTCGGCTACGGCAGGCATCAATGTGTGGGCCAGCAGCTTGCCCGCGCCGAGCTGCAGATCTTGTTCCCAACACTCTTCCGCCGTATCCCGACACTGAGATTGGCCCGACCGATCGAGGAGATCCCCTTCAAGCACGACCGGCTCGCATACGGCGTTTATGAATTGCCAGTGAATTGGTGAATGCCTATGCCGCGAGGCGCAGATGACTATGTCGAAAACCAAGCCGGTTCGATCGGGAGGATCAACGATGTCCAGCCAGTCCACTCTTTCGCTCTACCCGCCTGAGGGGTTGGGCGCTCCGAAGGATCGACGTGGCCATGCCAGCGGCAGCAATGTCGGTCTGCCGGAAGGCACTGTGGTTTTCTCGGCAGACAATCACGTTACGTTGACCGAGGACATCTTCTACCAGCGATTTCCGGACAACCTCAAGGACAAGGCGCCACGCATCTGGCACGAGAACGGCGCCTACCACATTGGGCATCAAGGCAAGTCGTTCCTGTGGGGTACCTTCAGCGCCGTCGTGATGCAGTATGACGACCTGCCCGGGGCCGGAAGCGCCAACATCGAGGCACGGATCCAAGAGTTGTACGAGGACGGCGTCGACAAGGAGCTGGCCTTTCCCAACGCTATCCTGGCGCTTTTCCACTACCCCGACAAAGAGGTTCGCGAGCTCGCCTTTCGCGTCTACAACGAATATGTCGCCGAGCTGCAGGAGCGCTCTGGTGGGCACTTCTACGGTGTCGGGCTGATCAATTGGTGGGATCCACAAGGCGCCCGGAAGACGCTCGCTGAGCTGAAATCACTGGGGCTCAAGACGTTCCTGCTGCCACTGAATCCCGGTACGGATGTGGACGGCAATGTTATCGACTACGCGAGCACGGCGATGACCCCGGTATGGAACGAGATCGAAGAGGCCGGTCTGCCGGTCACCCACCACATCGGTGAAACCCCACCGAAAATCCCGTCCGAGTTCAACACCATCCTCGTCAGCATGATGACCAACGTCGACGGGTTCCGGGAAATGTTCTCCAAGTACATTTTCAGCGGCATCCTGGACAGGCACCCGAGGCTGCGGATCGGCTGGTTCGAAGGCGGGATCGCCTGGGTGCCGTGGGCGCTGCAAGACGCCGAACATCTGTTGGCGTCGTACCGGCACATGTTGGAGTGGCCCATCGAGCACGACGTGCGCTACTACTGGGACAACCACATGAGCGCGTCCTTCATGGTCGATCCGCTGGGACTGGAGTTGATCGACCGGATCGGCGTCAACAAGGTGATGTGGTCGTCGGATTATCCGCACAACGAAAGCACATTCGGGTATTCGGAGAAGTCGCTGGCCGCGGTCGTCGAGGCGGTGGGGCCTGAGGCGGCTGCGCGGATTGTCAACGGCAACGTCACCGAATTCCTTGGGCTTTGAAGTCGTCTGCGATCGGCACCTCGATGATGCACACGGCTGGGGCGAGTGCGAACGCCGCGGTGGAATTCAACCCGTACGATCCCGAAATCCAGTACAACCCATACCCGTGCTACAAGCGAATGCGCGACGAGGCGCCCGTCTATTACAACCCGGAGCTCAATTTTTACGCCCTCACCCGATATGACGACGTGCTCGCCGCGTTCCTTGACCCTGCGACTTTCATTTCCGGCAACGGGGTAACGATCGAGGGCGTGGATAAGGACATCCCTTTCCTGATCGCTACAGACCCGCCGGATCACACGTGGATGCGAAAGCTCTTCTCCCGGCTCTTCACCCCGCGCCGGATGGCTGAGCTGGAGCCGTTCATGAGGCGGGTCGCCGCGCAGTACCTGGACACCGCGCTGGGCCGCGACCGGTTCGACATCATGCAGGACTTCGCCTGGCGTTTCCCTCTCGACGTCATCAGCGAGCTCATCGGCCTTCCCGAGGAGTTGCGCGAACCTTACCGCCGACTGACCGAGCGCACCGGTGCGCGGCAATCGGATCCGGTCAAGGGCAGCGGTCCGACAGAGGACGCGATTGCTGCCATCATCGAGTCGATAGCTCTCGTGCAGGACCTGGTGGTCGAGACGCGCAAGCGCCCCCGCGACGACATCATCTCGATGTTGATCACCGCCGAGGTCGCCGACGAATCCGGCAACACCCGACGGCTCAGCGACGACCTGATCACCTGGCAGTTCCAGCTCTTGGCGACCGCCGGTCACGAGACAGTCACCAACCTCATCGGCAATGGGAGCGTTGCGCTTTGGTGGAACCCCCAGCAGCGAGCCGAACTGGTGCGGGATCGAAGCCTCATTCCGGGGGCGGTCGACGAGATGCTGCGCTGGGACAACCCCGCACCACCGAACGGGCGGTGGACCACCCGGGACGTGGAGCTCCACGGCGTGACCATTCCAAAAGACTCCCGGGTGATGCTCTACCATGGCTCGGCCAACCATGACGAGCGTTGCTACGAGAACCCGGAGCGGTTTGACATCCATCGGGTGTTCCATCGGCCGGTCGTCTTCGGCTTCGGGATCCACCGCTGCCTGGGTGCCAACCTGGCTCGCCTGGAGGGCCAGGTGGCTTTCGAAGAGTTGCTCGCCCGTTTCCCGAATTACGACATCGACGAGGCCGGGGTGGTTCGCCCTCGCGCGCAGCTGATGCGCGGCTTGGATCACCTTCCGTTGATTCTGAAGCCCTGACGCCTTAGCGCTTGTGCGGCCGAGGCGGCAAGGTGGGAGAAGTCGGAAAGCGCGACGCTGGTGCGAAGTTTGGAGGTCTCGTGCATGGGCGTCGATGACGCGATCTCGGCGGGAGGGTCCGATGTATGACGTGATAGTGGCCGGCGCGGGGCCGGTGGGTATGACGCTCGGTCTGGATCTGGCGTGGCGAGGTGTCACCGCTCTCGTCGTCGATCCTCGTGAGGGTCCAGTGGAGTACCCGCGCTGCAACAACGTCGCTTCCCGGACGATGGAGTACTACCGCCGGCTAGGCCTCGCAGACGACATCCGTCGCGCCGGGCTGCCGCCTGACCATCCCACCGACGTCGTATATCGGGTGCGCTACGGGGGTCCCGAGTATTGCCGCTTCTCCTACCCCTCGTCCCGCCAAGTGCTCGATGGCTCCTGGACGAGTGACCTGTGGCCGACGGCCGAACCCAACCACAAGGTCAACCAGCTGCACTTCGAGCCCATCCTGGAGAGCCGGCTGCATAAGCTCCCCGGCGTCGACTTGCGCCGCGGGGTGCGCCTCGAGGGCTACCGGCAGATGGACGACCACGTCGAGGTCGACCTGTTGGAGGACGCCTCGGGCCGTCGGACGCGCGAGCAGGCCCGATACGTGGTCGGGTGCGACGGGGGATCGAGCACAGTGCGACGAGCGATGGGAGTATCGCTGGTAGGAGACACCGCGCTGAATCACTACCAGTACTCCATGTACATACGCTCCCGGGAGCTTGCCGCATCAAGTGCCGACCGCGTCTGGATGGCGCTGGTGCGCAACCACGAAGGCACCTACAGCGTGATTGCCGTCGATGGCATCGAAACATTCCTCATCCATGTGCAGGTCCCCGCCGATAAACCGGACATGCCCGTCGATCAGCCGGAGGTTCTCCGCCGGATCGTCGGCCGGCGGGTCGAGTTCGAGATCCTGGCCGACACACGCTGGGCCGGTCTGGCCCTCGTCGCGGAACGCTACCGAGACCGTCGCGCGTTCCTCGCCGGAGACGCCGCCCACCTGTGGACTCCCTACGCCGGATTCGGAATGAACACCGGAATCGGGGACGCCGTCGATCTGTCCTGGAAGCTGTCGGCCGTGCTGAACGGCTGGGCCCCCGACCCGCTGCTCGACACTTACGAGATAGAGCGCCGCCCCATTGGCGAACGCGTCGCGCGCGCCATCACGACCGGGTTCAAGCAGAGCAAAGAGCTGCTGCGGGTCGGGCCCGATTGCGAGGCCGACACCCCCGAAGGCCGGGAGGAGCGCCGGCGGATGGGCGAGCTCATTGCGACTCACGACAGAAGCCAATTCGACTGCGTAGGACTCAACTTCGGCATCGACTACGCAGACTCACCCATAGTTTGGCCGGACGGGAGCCAAGCCCCGCCTTTCGAGATCGGCTCCTACAACCCATCGACCACACCCGGCTGTCGACTCCCCCACCTGTGGCTGCAGGACGGACGCGCCCTCTACGACATCCTCGGCCCTGGCCTCACCCTGCTGAACGTCGGTGTCGGCGCTGCGACGAAGGTCGACACCCTAGTCGACGCGGCAACTCGGCGAGGCCTTCCTCTCCAAGTCGTGACTGTGGACGATCCCGGCGCCGTCGGCCTGCTCTCCGGTCCGCTGATCCTCGTTCGCCCCGACCAGCACGTCGCTTGGCGAGGCCGTCGGCTCCCCGACGTCGACGCCCTGCTCGACCGTGTGACGGGAGTCGAGGTGACGCGCCCGGGGTCGACGTCGTCGATGTCTGCCGCGGCTGGGTAGCAAACCGGGGTCGGGGTCGAGCTCGTCGCACGCTGGTATTGGCCCAGCAGCGATCCCGCAACCGCATTGATCGCATAACGAGATCGTCCGCGCAGCAGTGTTTCTCGTCTTCGCTATGGCACGTTGAATCATCGGTCAGGCCATTCGCGTCGATGATGGAATAGGGCCCACGGTGGCTGGTACTACCATTCGCGCACGGCTGGGCCAGCCGATTTATTTCAGGCAGCTGCCGGCATCAACCGGCAGCGTGACACCGGTGATGTAGCGGGATTCGTCGGAGGCTAAAAACAGCACCGCGTTGCTGATGTCAACGGGTTCGACCCACGGGATCGGCAATGTGTGGAACAGCTGGCAGATCGGAGCGATGTCGTTGGGCCCGGGATTCTCCAGATCGGGCCGGAACATCCCGAATGTGACCTCATTTAGCAACAATGGCGTATTGACGTGGGTGGGATGCACCGAGTTGACCCGAATCATGTGCTGGCCCAACTCGACCGCGAACGCCCGCATCAGCCCCACCACACCGTGTTTGGCGGCGACATAGTTTCCGGTGTGGGGGTAGGCTTTCAGGCCGCCCACCGAGCTGGTCAGGATGATCGAGCCGCCGCGTCCGCCCGCTAACAGATGCGGCACACCGGCTTTCACCGATTTCCACACACCCGACAGGTTGACGTCGATTACATCCTGCCAGTCTTCTTCACTGGTCTTCTCCAGCGTATCGCCGCCCTTGGCGGTGCCGGCATTAGCCACGATGACGTCCAGCCGTCCCAGCTGCTCCACGCCGGTGTCCACCGCGGCTTTCAGCGCGTCGAAATCACGCACATCGACCTCGGCTGTGAAGATGCGGCGGTTGTGACCCTTGACGAGGTCGGCGGTCTCGGCCAAATCCTCCGGCGTGGAAGGCGGAACCAATCCACCCTCGATCGGCTTGCAGATGTCGACCGCGATGATGTCCGCGCCCTCCTGCGCCAGCCGGACTGCGTGACTACGCCCCTGACCGCGGGCCGCACCGGTGATGAACGCGACCTTGCCTTCGACTCGTCCCGTCATGGTTACCTCGTTTCTTTGATGTCGAACTCAAATACGCTGTGGCTCAGGGGATGATGGCTGGCATGTTGTCCCATCCACGTACCGTGGAGGTTGGCGACAGCCTGGCATCGGTGAGGTCGACATCCCACTCGGGAAAGCGCTTCAAGACCTCTTCCAACGCGATCCGCCCTTCCAATCGGGCCAGCGCCGAGCCAAGGCAGTAGTGTGTGCCGACACTGAACGTCAGGTGCTGGCGAGCCTCGCGGTGAATATCGAAAACATCACCGTCGGGCGGGAACTGGCGATGATCGCGGTTGGCTGCCCCGATCAGCATCATCATCACGCTGCCCTCGGGCACAGTCTGGCCGTAGTACTCGACGTTGCGGGTGACGTATCTGGCGGCGTGTGGGGCCGGCGGCTCGTAGCGCAATAGCTCCTCGAGCGCCCGCGGGATCAATGAGGGGTCTTCGACCAGTTGCCGGCGCTGGTCGGGATGCTCGGCCAGCACCTTGCCGGTCCAGCCGATGAGCCGGGTGGTGGTTTCGTTGCCTGCGCCGGCGACCACGCTGACGTAGAGCAGCAGCTCGTCACGGGTGAGCCGCCGGGTGGTGCCCATCTCGTCCTCGAACTCCGCATTGAGCAGCTCGGTCATGATGTCATCAGATGGATGGTCGGCCCGCCAGTCGATGTATCGGGCGAACACCTCGCCGCTGTCTATACCGTCGGACGCCATCGAAACCGGCTGACCGGCTTCGGTGCGCATCATCGCGTTGGAGCGGTCCCGGATGGCCTCTTGGTCTTCTTCGGGAATACCTAACAGCATGCTGATCACCCGCATCGGCATCTGAGCGCCCAAGTCGGCCACGAAATCGAAGCGCCCGGTACCCACCAGCGGGTCGAGACTTTGCGCGCAGAATTGCCGGATCTTGGGTTCGAGGTCGCTGATCTTGCGCGGCGTGAACATACGGGCCAGCAATTTGCGATGAATGTCGTGGACCGGGGGATCCTCGAAGAGGAGCATACCGGGCGGGATATCGATGTTCGCCTTGATCAGTTCCAGGATCACGCCCCGCGCGGAACTGAAGGTCTGGTAGTCAACCAGTGCCTGATTGACGTCTGCAAATCGGCTCAGCGCGTAAAAGTCATGCTGCTCGTTGTAATACAGCGGCGCCTCTTCGCGGAGCCGCCGAAATGCCGGATAGGGATCCGTGTTGAGCTCCATGTCGTATGGGTCGTAGTAGACGTCACTAGCGGCGCTGACCTTCATGGCATCTATCCTTCCATTATCATCGAAAGATGTTCGCATACATCGGTTTCCGTACCTAGCCGGGGATGATCGGCCCGGGCGGTTTGGTCGATGCTCAACTGCTCGACGCCGAGGCACACGGCATGGAATCCGCCGTGGGCGAATGCGAATCGCATACCTGTCCTTTCCGAAGGCGCTCACGGAGGCTCGTCATCCGCGTAGCAGCATGTCCCGCCAGGACTTCGGCGTCTTAGCGGCTACCAGATTGGACTGCTGATACCACTTCCCGTCATACGCCAGATATTCACCGGTGTGCGGGTTGTATCGGACGAGTCCAACGGACGGGCCGGGTTCCGTTCCTTTGAAGCCGCTGGGAGCCGCCGCAGGGCCGGCTGGTGCGTCGGTTGTCGAATGTGCATCACCGGGCGGATTCGGGCCTTGCTGCGGATCTGGTGCCAATGGCGCTCCGCCGGGCGGTGGCGAAGTCCCAGCGGGTGGCGGTGTTCCCTCGACGGGGCCGAAGATGCGGTTGTCGACGGTGGTTCGGTCGTCGGGCGGGATACCTTGCGCGATCAGATTAGGGTCGAGTGGGTATGGGCCGAGTGCGTGCTGGCGCATGGCCAGTGGCTCGTAAGGCTTATCGCTGTTACAGATTTGGACGGTGGGCGCGCGTTTCCCAGGGTGGCCCATGCATGGGTAGTTGCGGGCTCCGCGCACCGCGATCGGTGAATCCTGCGGGAGTTTGCAGTACAGCCCGTCCGGGGTGTCGACGGTGGTAGTTTCTTCCGGTGATCGCCATTGCGACGGGGGCAGAAAGCCGACGGTGCACGAAGGGGGGTCGCCTAGCGTGAGCGCGAACTCGCCCTGCGGTAACCCGGTCGGGTTATTGTCGACACGAGCATATGTTTGGGTAGAGGCAACATAGGGTGGCAGCAACACGAGCAGTTGCTCGAGAGACGGGTTGTAGGTCACCCCGACTTGACCCACCGTGCTGAGGTTGGCGAGCAATATTGGCAATGTGGGTTTCACTTGATTGAGTAGGCGTGCAACCTCTTGGGCGGACCCGGGCCCGCTACGCAATAGCGTGCGCATCTGTCGGTCATCGCTTGCCACCTGCTCGGTGATTCCAGCGAGGCTGCGTGCCCACACTCTGATCGCGTCAGTGGTCTGGACTTGGGAGTCGACTAGCGGTGCGCTGTCGTCGATCAGCGAACGGACGCGGTCGGAGGCAGGAGCGAGGTCACCGGACACCGCAGCCGATGAGTCTAACAGCGATCCAAGGTCGTAGCCCGCGCCATTGAATGCTTTGAAAGATTCGTCGAGCAGTGCGCCGAGCTCGTGTTTGGGGATGCTGTTGACCAGCGCGCTGACCTGATCGAGCATCGGCCCGACTTGCTGCGGAATTGTGGTGTCGTCCAAGGCGATAATCGATCCGTTGTGCAGGTACGGCGGCGAGTTGGTGCGTGGCTTGAGGTCGACGTACTGTTCACCGACAGCTGAGATGCTGCGCACCTCGGCGACCAGGTTTGCCGGGATCTTCGGTGAGATATCCAGCGACAGTGTCGCTTCCACGCGGTTGACCGCCATGATCTCAAGGTCGGTGACCTTGCCGACCTGAATCCCGCGGTACGTGACGTTGCTGAACCGGTATAGGCCGCCCGAGGCGGGTAACTCCAGCTTCACACTGATGCGGCCGAGACCCAAGAGCGTTGGCACCTGCATGTAGTCGAACACCATCACCACAACTCCAACAACGGAAGCGATCGTGAAGATGATCAATTGAATTCGGACAAAGCGGGTCAGCATCAGCGGCCGCCTTCGTCCAGGGGTGGAAAATCGGTGGGGGCTGGGACTTTCGGGTGGGATGGCGGTGGGGTGCCGGCCTCCGGCGGCGCAGCCCCGGGTGGCGGCCCGGTTGGCGCAGCGGCCGGTGGTGCGGGCGTGATCGGCGCCCCCAGCGGGTCGTAGGTGTAGTTCAGGTAATACGGGTCACCCGGCGCCGCCACTAGCGGCGCGCCCTCTTCACCCCATCGAGTGCCCAGCAACAGCCCCCGTTTGAGACGGGGAATCGTCAGGTCCATGACGGCGAAGACGTTGATGTAGTCGCCGCGGAAGCCGCGGTCGAGGAAGTCCTGCGGGAACGGAAAGGTCAGCGCGTAGCCCAGGACCGTGTCGAGTTCGGCGCCGACGTCGGCGAGTGCACGAAGTGTCGGCTCGAGGTTCTTCAGGTTCTTCACCAAATCGGCCTGCGTGTCCGTGACCAGCTGGGTGGCAGTGGCACTGAGCACTCCCAGCTTGTTGAGCGCCGTGGTCAGGCGTGGACGCTCCCGGATCAGGACATCGAGTGCCGGTGGTATATCGCGCAGCGCGCGTGCGATGACGTCGCGCTGTCCGGCGAACGTGCTCGCGAGCCGGTTCAGACCCTGAATGGCGCCAATGATGTTGTCGCGCTGGCTATCCAGCGTGCCGACGAAGGTGTCCAATCTGGTCAACAGATCGCGGAAATCGGTTTCCCGCCCGGACAGCGCGGTGTTGAGGTTGTGGACGATATCGCCGATCTGTCCTAACCCGCCGCCGCTGACGACGGCCGACAGCGACGCCAGCGTCTGCTCGGTCGACGGGTAGGCCGATGATCTGTCCAACGGGATGGTGGCGCCCGGCTCGAGTCGCCCGCGCGGTGGTTGGCCCAGGGGCGCATCGAGCGCCAGGTGCATGGATCCCAGGAGGCTGGTCTGACCGACGGTGGCGACGGCGTTGGCGGGGATCACCACGCCGGGCCGCACCGATACCTCGACATCGGCGTGCCAGTTCGTGAAGGTCATGTTCCCCACGCTGCCGACGACGACGTCTTTCATCATCACCGGTGAGTTTGATTCCAGCGTGCCGACGTTGGCGATTTCGACGTGGTAGATCGTGGCTCCGGCGCCCCGGCCCACCGCTCCGGGCAATGGCAACGAGTTCAGCCCCCGAAAAGCACAGCCGGTGACGGTGAGGATTACCGCGGCACCGATCACGAGGATCCGATGCGCCGACCTCCAGCCGGTCATGATGCCGGTCCGTCCGCCGGCAACAGCATCTGCGACAAGCTGGTCGGCGTTGAGACCGGCGCGCCCGGGTATAACGCAGGTGATGGGAACGCCGGCAAATGATCTGGGGCGGAGGGGCCCGGAGCGACCGCGGGTGGCTGCCCATACCCCGGCGGCGGGGGGACATCGCCGTTGAGTCCGGTGTACGCGGACACCGCTGGCGGAATTTCGGGTGGTGTCTCCGCTGGGCCGGCACCGCCGGGGGCCAGTTTCGGATCGGAGTAGATGATGTTGTCCGGCGACTTCATCAGGTACGGGTCGGTCGGGAACGGCAGATAGTTGAAATTGAACCGGCTCAATCCGGGGCCGAGGTATTGCGCACACAGCTTTCCGGTTTCGGACGAGGTTGCATCGGCGACGGCGGTAATGGCACCGCAGATGGCGAAGAGCGGGTTGGCGAAGTTCTGGAATGTCGCCGCCCCGACAACGCTTCCGGTGTCCGGGCTGTACATGTTGTAGCCGTTGGCAAAGGCGTTAGGCGCGACGTGCAGGATGTTTTCCAAATCGATTCGGTGATCGGTAATTGTTTGGGTGACGTTGGCCAGCCGCTGTACTTGCTCGGATGCCTTGTCGCGGGTGCCAGCGATGAACCGCTGTACCTCGCCGACCGCGACCGAGAGATCGTTGAGCGCGGAGTCCAGGTCGGAGCGGCTACCATTGAGCACACTGGTCAGTGAGGCGAAGTGGTCCTCAAATTGCACGATCTGAGTGTTGCTGTCGCGCAGCGCGGTAACGAAGGTCTGCAGGTTCTTGAGGATGTCGACGATGTTGCCGCTACCGTCGGCCAGGATGCGGCCGATCCCGGACAATTGCGCTAGCGTCTGGCGCAGTTTGTCGCCGTTGCCGTTCATCGCATTGGCCGCGCTGTCGATGAACCGCGACACCGAGGTGCTCGACACGCCACTTGTCGGTCCTAAGTCGGTTGCCAGCCGCATCAGCTGGGTTTTGACCTCGTCCCATTCGACGGGCACCGCGGTGCGGTCAACGGGGATCACCGCCCCATCGGGCATTGTGGGCCCGCTCGACTCGTAGGCGGGTGCAAGCTGCACATACCTTGCGGCGACGAGATTTTGGGCGACGATCACCGCCTTGGCATCCGCGGGGATGGGCACATCGTGGTTGACATTCAACGTCATCGTTATCTGCGTGCCGTCAGGCTTGATGGATCTGATGTTGCCCACCTTGACCCCGGCGACCCGGACTTCGTCTCCCGGGTAAATGCCGGTGGCGGTGGTGAAGACCGCGGTGACCGTCTTAGGTGCGAAGTACGACTGACGAATGAGCGGGGTCGCCCCACCGATGATGAGTCCGACGAGCACAGCTGCGGTCACGGCAACCAACCGCCTTCGGTTCATCGGGAACCTCCCGGAATTCCGTTGTAGGGAAACGGGAATTCGGCCCTAGGCCCGGCATTATCCGGCGGCTGGCCCGCGTTGGTGCCCCGCCGGAACCCGAACGCGTAATCCAGAAAAGGTTGCAAGTTTTGCGCGGGGGGAAGGTTGGGCACGAAGGCGTTGTAGTAGAAGCCATTGGCGACGGTCTCGGCTTGAGTGACTTGGAATTTCGCCATCCCTGGCAGTGCTTTGGCGATGTTGTCACGGTTCTTTTCCAGCATCGCGGTGACCGAATTGAGCTTGTCTAAGATCGGAGCCAATTCCTTTTGGTTGTCCGCCACCAGCCCGGAGAGCTGCTTGGCCAGCGCAGAGGTGCTGCCGAGCAAATCGACGATCGCTTGCCGGCGTTCGTTGAGAACGCCGATTAGGTCGTTGGCGTTGAGAAGCAACGTGTTGAGCTGTTGGCTGCGTTCGGCCAAGATCCCGGTCACGTTGCCAGCGCTGTTGAGCAACTCGCGCAGCACCTCATTGCGGCCGTTGAGTGCGCGCGACAGCCGGGTCAGCCCGTCAAATGTGGGGCCCAATTGCGGTGCAACTCTATTGATTGTGGCAGCGAGAGTATCCAGTGATTGGTTGAGCGTTTGGGTGTCGGTTCCGGCAACATTGGTTGTGAGGTCGCTGACCGCGTCGACCAGTGAATAGGGCGACGAAGTGCGCGAGACCGGGATGACCTCGTTCGGCGACATCCTTCGGCGGCCGGCGGGCTCTAGGGTCAGCACCCGTTGGCCCAACAGCGATCCGGTGCGGATATGAGCAGTGCTGTCGGATCCCAGCCGGACTTTGCTGTTGATGGTGAACGTGACCAGCGCCTTACCGCTGT
Organism: Mycobacterium sp. SMC-2; assembly: GCF_025263485.1. Lineage (NCBI taxonomy): Bacteria > Bacillati > Actinomycetota > Actinomycetes > Mycobacteriales > Mycobacteriaceae > Mycobacterium > Mycobacterium sp. SMC-2. Next base: position 5,475,997 of record NZ_CP079863.1, on the reverse strand, counting down.
GCAGTGAAACATCGGACACCGCCCCGACTTTGATACCCGACACCGTCACGGCGTCGCCCAGAGCAAGGCCGCCCGCCTCAGCGAACAGTGCCCTATATCTGACGTCGGTCGCCAACGACACCAGCCGCTGCGGTTGCAGCCCGACCGCGACAATCAATACGACCAGGACCACGCCGATGAACCCGGCGCGCATCATCTTGGCTTCGCGGTACCTCAACATCAGGGCTCTGCGCACCTCCCGTCTTTCTGCTTGAACCACGGGACCACGACGGTGCGACCCTGCAGATCGGTTACGCGCAATGACAGTTCGCAGATGTAGTAGTTGACGAAGCTTCCGTACGAACCGAATCGCGCCAGCTTGCGGTAGTTCTCAGGGGCTCTTTGCAGCGCGGCGTCGAGGTGGTCTTTGTCCTGATCGAGGATGGGCGCCAATCGATTTAACTGGCCCACCGTTGCAGCCAACGGCGGGCGCGCTGTGGCCAGCAGGTTCGCGATCGATGCGGTTCCGTTGTCCAGCGAATCGATGGCAGCACCGATCGGATCGCGGTCGGCCGACAACCCGCTCACCAGCCGCTCGAGGCGATCGACCGCACCCGAAAACTTGTCACCGTTCTTGTCGAGCGTTGCGACAACGGTGTTGAGATTGTCGATGAGCTGTTTGATCACTTGGTCGTTGTCCGCTAACCCGCTGGTGAACGACGATGTCTTGGACAGTAGAGATTGCAGCGTTCCTCCCTGTCCCTGTACGATCTGCAGCAGCGATGCGGTCAGCGCGTTGACCTGTTGAGAATTCAGGCCATGGATTACCGGTTTGAGCCCACTTAGCAAGAGATCCAGATCCAGCGCCGGCTCGGTACGGTCCCGGGGAATCTGCGCGTGGGCAGGGAGGATCCGCATCGAACCGGGACCGTCTATCAGGTCCAGGTAGCGATCTCCTACCAGATTGAGGTAACGCACGGCCAGCCGGGTACCTGTGGTCAGCACGACGTTGCGGTCAGCATCGAACGTCACCAAGACGGTGTTGTCCGGTTGCAGCGCAACGCCGTTGACCGTGCCAACCCGGATACCGGCGGCACGCACCGAATCGCCTGCCTTGAGCCGCGACGCATCGGCGAAGACCGCCGAATATCCATTCGTTGAACCGGTGCGGTATTCGCTGAAGACAACGAGCAGGAACCCTGTTAAGACCGCCGTCAGGGTCGCGAAGAGTCCGAATTTGACGCCTGTGCGCGCAAGGGCGCTCATCCCGGCTGACCGATCTGTGTAGAGTTGCGCGGCGGCCCGTCGATCGGCCCGAAAAGCATTTGCTTGAGCCGATCGGAATTCAGCAGGATTCCTTGGTTTCCGTACTGCGCTGGGTTAGCGCCCACGTCGGTGACAAGGAAGGGCTCCCGCTTGGCGAACGGCACATTCGGCAAATCCATACAGTGCGGACCGCCTTTCGCCGCGACCTTTGGCAAGTTCGACGGGTACCGATATCGTTCCCGACCGAACAGCAAACTGACTGAGATAACAACGCCGGGATCGGGCAACGCCGGGGTATGCACCAGCGGCAACATTCCCCGCAGCGAGCAGGTCAGCCCCTCGTGGTATTGGTTCGCCAGATCTGTGGTCGGCACTAGAAGATGAACTACATCGGTGAGCGCTTGCCGGTTGTTGCCCACCACGTCGTTTCCGACATCGGCCAGTCCGATCGTGCTGATCAGCAACGTGTCCAAGTTCTGCTGTTCTTCGACGAAGGTCTTGCTCACTTGCGTCGCGTTGCCGGCAATCTTGACGAGATCCGGCGCAGCATCGGCATAGGCATTCATGACCGCTGGCGAGACCTCGATGTCATGGCTCAAGGTGCGCAGGCTCGGATCAACCGTGGCCAGAAATTTGTTCAGATGTGAAACCATCTGACCGAATTTCTCGCCCCGCCCGCGCAATGCCGATGCGATTGCGCCAAGCGTCTCGTTGAGCTTGGCGGGCTCGACTTCTGATAACACCGACGTCAGCTGTTGGAACACCGTGTTGATCTCGATGGTGACATGCTTGGAATCCAGTACTTGCCCGGCGTACATCGGCGCACGCGATGGGTCCGCGGGAGGCACCAGCTGCACGAACTTGGCACCGAACACCGTCGTGGATGCGACGTCGACGAGAACATTGGCCGGAATGAGATGCAGCCGCGCTGGGTCCATCGCAAGGTGGATCGCGGCTCCGCCGTCGGGCAAGTCTTCGATCCAGGACACCTTGCCGACCTGGACGCCCAACATTTTCACCCTGGCGTCCGGACTCATCGCAAGTCCGGCACGATCCGACAGCACCGTCACCGGAACGGTTCTAGTTAAGTTGCCTTGGAAGATGTCCGCCACAAACACGAAAACCAGGGCGGTTGCGAGGATGGTCCCTAACCCCGCAATGGGTCGTAGCACTGACAGCCAGGGGAAGGGGCGCGGGGTTAGCGCGTCTGCGGTCACCGCAGTCTGCCTCTGCCAGGTGTCAATGCCGTGCACAGCTGGTCAACGAGACCCACGCATTGACGAGACACGCGCGCCAGGCTAGCAACCTACCTAACTTAATTAAAGGGTTCTGGGCGCTTGACAGCGATTTTTTAAGGTAGTTAAATTCACCGCTATGTCGCTAGGCGCAAGACCCTGCCCTGGTGCTCACTTGCCATCTCGGGCCGGCCGTGTGCCGATGGCTGCGCGGCGCTGGGGGCGAAGCCGGCAGATTGCATGCCTGCTGACGTGAGCGATCCGACGGTGGCGATGCAACACCGATGCGAAGCCCGCCTTGAGGGCGGTCGGTTTAGCGCAGCCGGGTAGCGATGGGTTTCACCGTCCAGGGGCTTCTAGACAGCCTCGCGTTGACGCAGGCGGGCCCCGGCCGCTTCATCGGCAGCAACGTCGACATGGGGAGCTCCGTCGTCTTCGGCGGACAGCTCATGGCGCAATCCATCGTGGCCGCTTGCCTGGGCCACGAAGGTAAGGCCGCGAAGACGCTGCACATAGTCTTTGCTCGGACCGCGTCGCCGGACGAGCCGGTCGAGGTTGTCGTCGATCCGGTGCACAGCGGCCGGACGTTGGCGAGTTCCACTGTGACGATCAGTCAGGGTGAGCGAATCTGCGCCAAATCGATGGTGCTCCTCTCGGCGGATGAACAGGACATCATCCGCCACGCCGACTCGCCTGTGATCGCATCGGATCCCGATGAAATGCACGGTGACGAAGAGGGCGGCTGGCAGATTCGCGTCGTCGGGGGCGTCGACATCAACGATCCTGAAGCCGTCGGCCCGCCCGAGCTCGACGTGTGGAACCGCTTCGTCGGCGCGCCCGATGATCGGGTGATCGGGCAAGCGCTGCTCGCGTATGCCACAGACGGTTTCCTCATCGGTACTGCCATGCGGCCCCATCCAGGGGTTGGGCAGGCGCTCGCACACAAGACGCTTTCGACCGGCGTGCTGAGCCACACCATCACCTTCCATGAGCCCTTCTCCGCGGGCGAGTGGCTGCTGCTGTCGCAGCGCAGTCCGTACGCGGGCTGCGGTCGAAGCTACGGGCGCGCCGACGTATTTCGGCGAGATGGGCAGCTTGTCGCGTCGTTCGTGCAGGACAACATGATCCGGGCAATGCGGACGGGTTCCGCCGGGCTGTAATGCCGCGTTCCGTCCTGAACCAGAGCGCTGGGAATTGGGCCCAACGCAGGCGTTGTCGCCGCTCCGGCTTGCCGAGTCATCCACCTCAGTTGACCGCCCCCGCAGGGCGCCGTAGATTTCCTTAATAATCTTCGATTAATCCGTCTCTATTCAGTCAAGGAGCTTCCCGTGCCCCGGAAGCCTCGGTCAAGGGAGTTGTGAAGTGGCCGTCAAGACCTCCTATCAGCTCGACGACCGGTATCGGCAGACCTCTGGCCGCGTCTACGTCACGGGCACCCAGGCGCTGGTCCGCCTTCCGATGGTCCAGCACCAGCGCGACGTCGCGGCCGGCCTTCGCACCGCGGGGTTCATCTCCGGCTATCCAGGGTCGCCGCTGGGTGGATACGACCAGGCGCTCCACCAGGGCCGTGAGTTCCTCGCCCAGCACGACATCCACTTCCAGCCCGGACTCAACGAGGACCTGGCCGCAACCTCGGTCTGGGGGACACAGCGGGCCTCGATCATGCCGGGCATGCGCTACGACGGCGTGTTTTCGATCTGGTACGGGAAAGGCCCGGGGGTCGATCGCTCGATCGATGCGATCAAGCACGGCGCATACGCCGGCGCGGCTGCGCACGGCGGTGTGCTCGTCCTTGCCGGCGATGACCACGGGTCGCGGTCCTCGACGCTCGCTCACGCCAGTGATCAGGCGTTCATTCATTGCGCGATGCCGATACTGCATCCGGCGACCGTGCAGGAGTACCTGGATTACGGGATTTACGGCTGGGCGATGTCGCGGTTTTCGGGCTGCTGGATCGGCTTCAAATGCGTCACCGACATCATCGAGAGCGGCGCCTCGGTCGCCGTCGATGCCGATCGCGTCTCAATAGCGCTTCCCGAAGTGGCGGTGCCTCCGTCCGGCCTCAACATCTGGCGCGGCAGCGGCGGACTGATCGCCGAGCAGCTTCTCTATGAGCACCGGCTTCCGGCGGCCCAGGCATTCGCGCGCGCGAACGGTCTCGACAAGATGGTGATTGGCGGTGCCCGGCGCACATTGGGCATCGTCACCACCGGGAAAGCATTCCTCGACGTGCGGGCCGCGCTCGATGCCCTCGGGATCGACGATGGCCGAGCCGCCGAGCTCGGGCTGGCGGTCTTCAAAGTCGCGATGCCGTGGCCGCTGGAACCGACGCGCGTCGTCGAGTTCGCCGAGAGCTGCGACGAGGTGCTCGTCATCGAGGAGAAGCGCCCCATTATCGAAGAGCAGCTCGGTCGGCTGCTGGTGAACAGTCGCTCCCGCCCGGTGCTGGTCGGGAAGGTCGACGAGGATGGTGCACCCCTGGTGCCGAATCGGGGCGAGCTCGTTCCCGACGGCGTCGCGAAGGTGATCGCCGGCCGACTGTGCAAGCTCGTCGACGCGCCTGACGTCGCGCAGCGGGCCAACCCACGCACGGCGATTGCCGTACACGCCGTCAATCCGGCGACCGACCTCGTGCGCAAGGCTGCATTCTGTTCAGGCTGCCCGCACAACACCTCGACGCGGCTGCCCGAAGGAAGCGTCGCCTTCGGCGGCATCGGTTGTCACGGGATGGCCATGTCGATGCCCGACCGGCCCACACTTGCGGTCACCCAGATGGGCGGCGAAGGGGCCGGCTGGATCGGTATGGCGCCGTTCGTCGACACCCCCCACGTCTTTCAGAACCTCGGCGACGGCACCTATTTCCATTCCGGGCTGCTCGCTGTGCGGGCTGCCGTCGCTGCCGGCGTCAACATCACGTACAAGATCCTGGCTAACGGCGCGATCGCGATGACGGGCGGCCAGAAGATCCAGGGCGAGGTCAGCGCACCGGAGATTGCTCATCAGGTCGCGGCCGAGGGGGCAGCCAAAGTCGTCGTGGTATCCGACGACCCGAAGCGCTGGCGGGGCCGCAACCTCCCGAAGGGAGTTACCGTCCACGACCGCAGCGAGCTGGACCGGATCCAGCGCGAACTGCGCGGCATCCCCGGTACCACCGTGATCGTCTACGAACAGGAATGCGCGGCAGAGAAACGTCGCAAACGCAAGCGCGGGAAGTACCCCGATCCCGACTTGCGCGTCGTCATCAACGAGCGCGTGTGCGAGGGCTGTGGCGATTGCAGCGTGCAGTCCAACTGCATCTCAGTGGAGCCGGTGGAAACCGAATTCGGCCGCAAGCGCCGCATCAACCAGTCCTCGTGCAACAAGGACTACTCGTGCCTGCTCGGCTATTGCCCGAGCTTCGTCACGGTTAAAGGCGCGAAGTTGCGGGTGTCGCAGACGGCGTTGCCGCCGCTGCCGGCTGACGATGTCGCTGCCTTGCCGGTGCCTGCGGTTGCGAGCTCCGATACCCCCTACAGCGTGCTGCTGGCGGGTATTGGCGGTACTGGGATTGTGACGATGGGCGCTCTCATCGGTATGGCCGCCCATCTGGAAGGCAAGGGTGTGACGGTCCTCGACGTCGCGGGACTCGCACAGAAGAACGGGCCGGTCACCAGCCACGTTCGCGTGTACGACCGTGCCGACGAGGTGCACGCCACACGTATTGAAGCTGGCGGGGCCGACGTGGTGATCGGCGCCGACATCGTCGTCGCGTCGGGCCCCGAGTGCATCGGCAAGGTTGCCGGCGGCCGCACGGCGCTAGTCGTGAACGAGCACGTCGCCCCGACGGCCGACTTCGCCCGCAACCCTGACCTCGATCTGTCGTCGACGGTGATGCGTGGAGCGCTCGAGCGGGCCACCGGGGGAGAGGGCGGCAATTTCCTTCCGGCGACCGAGCTCGCCGAAGCGCTGATGGGAGACTCGATCTACACCAACATCCTGCTGCTCGGATTCGCCTGCCAGCAGGGCCGGCTGCCGGTAAGCCTCGAGGCGCTGCTGCGCGCCATCGAGCTCAACGGGGTGGCCGTCGACGCCAATATGCGTGCCTTCACCTGGGGACGTCTCGCTGGCCGCAACCTAGGCGCCGTGCAGGCACTCGCCACGGCCGCCGTTCCGGATGTCCTGCACGAGCCGCTACGGGAAGAGACCCTCGACGAGCTCGTCGCCCGGCGGGTCCTCGAGCTGACCCAGTACCAGAACGCCGCGTACGCGGCGCGATACCGGACCGTTGTCGACCGGGTGCGCGCGGTGGAGGCCGAGCGGGTTCCCGGCTGCGACGACCTGGCCAAGTCGGTGGCTCGGTACCTGTACAAGCTGATGGCATACAAGGACGAGTATGAGGTTGCCCGTCTGATGGGCGATCCCGGATTCTGGCGTGGCATCGAGGAGCAGTTCGAAGGGGACTTGCGGGTCGAATTCCATCTCGCTCCCCAGATCTTCAACAGGCGTGACCCGGACACCGGCCGAGCGAAGAAGTGGACCTTCGGGCCACGGACGCGCCCTGTGTTCGCGTTGCTCGCGAAGGGCAAGCGGCTGCGCGGCACGGGGTTCGATCTCTTCGGGCGCACGGCGCACCGTCGTGAAGAGCGCGCGCTCATCGGCCAATACGAGGCGACGATCGAGGAACTCCTGAAGAGCCTCGATCCCGAGAACCACGAGCTCGCCGTCGAGATCGCGAGCATCCCTGAGCACATCCGGGGCTATGACCTCGTCAAGGATGCACACCTCCGTGACGCGCGAGAGCGCGAGGCCGAGCTGCTCACCAAGTTCCGAGAGGGGGCCGGTGCGTGACGACGACGATGGCCCAGGCCGAGGAACTGCTCCGTCCGGGCCGCATGCTCATCGGCGACGAGTGGCTCGCTGAGGGCAGCGGCGGGCAATACGTTCACATCAACCCCAGCACCGGTCGACCGCATCCGCCGATCCCACTGGCGGGCGCGACCGAGGTCGACCGCGCCGTGGTGACGGCTCGGTCGGCCTACGCCACCTGGCGAGCGATGCCGCCAGATGCCCGGCGCGACGCGATGCTGCGCCTGGCCGGTTTGATCCGGGAGCGCATAGACGAATTCGCCACGCTTGTCACCCTCGACAACGGATCGCCGCGCCGCAGCTCGTCGTCCGGACCGCAGATGGCGGTTGACAACTTCACGTACTTCGCGGGCTGGGTCGACAAGACCGGTGGTGATGTCATCCCCACTTGGCCGGCTCAGGCGCTCGACTACACGCTCATGGAGCCCTACGGCGTGATCGGGGTGATCATCCCGTGGAACGCGGTGATGCACAACATCGGCCAGGTACTCGGCGCCGCGCTCGCTGCCGGAAACTGTGTGGTGCTGAAGGCGCCGGAGCTCGCACCCTTTGCTGCGCTTCGCTTCGGCGAGCTCACGCTCGAGGCGGGAATCCCGCCCGGCGTCGTGAACGTCCTCGCCGGTGGAGCCGAGTGCGGCCAGACCATGGTCGCTCACCCGGGCATCGACAAGATCCACTTCATCGGCAGCGGCAACACCGCCCGCCAGATCATGGCGTCAGCGGCCCAGACGCTGAAGCCGGTCACCTTCGAGCTCGGGGGGAAATCGGCGAACGTCGTGTTCGCCGACGCCGACCTGCAGAACGCGGCCGTGTACTCGACGTTCCTGTGCATGGCCAACGCCGGCCAGGGTTGCCTCCTCCCAACCCGGCTACTGGTCGAAGACAGCGTTTACGAACAGGTCGTCGACATGGTCGTCGGCTTCGCCAAGTCAATCCCGATCGGCGATCCTTTCAACGAGAGCACCATGCTCGGCCCAGTGATCAACGCCCAGGCTTGCGAGCGGATCCTCGGCGTGATCGACCACGCAAGGTCGGACGGATCGGGCCGCCTGTTGACCGGTGGCGGACGTGTCGGTGGCGAGCTTGCGTCCGGCCACTTCGTGGAGCCAACGGTTTTCGGCGAAGTCGACAACGCCAGCGACCTCGCTCAGAACGAGATCTTTGGTCCGGTGCTGTCCGTGATCCGTTTCCGCGATGAGGCCGAGGCGATCGCCCTCGCCAACGCCACGCAGTACGGCCTGGCCGCCTACCTCCATACCAATGACCTTCGGCGCGCTCACCGCGTCGCCGCCGCTCTCGAGGCCGGTTCCGTATACGTCAACGGCTTCACCGGGGTGCCCGCCGGTGCCCCGTTCGGCGGGGTAAAGCAGAGCGGCTTCGGGCGCATGGGCGGTCGCTACGGCCTCGAGGACTTTCTGCGCCCGAAGAACGTCTACATCCCGCTCGGCTGACCGCAGGCGGCGCCCGCTGAGCACGCCGTCTGATCAGCCCCGGCCGAAGATAATCGAAGGAGACCCGCAACGATGACGAGTGATCGAGTCGTCGTCGTCACGGGCGCGGCGCGGGGAATCGGTGCAGCAATCGCTGCCCGCTTCGCCGACGATGGGGCAGTGGTCGTCGCGGCTGATACCGGGCTGCCGGTCGGCGGCGACCCGCGCATCGACTACCAACGCGCCGACGTCTCCTGCGCTGACGACGTCGCCGGGCTCTTCTCGCGCGCTGTCGCCTCACACGGGCGGGTCGACGTCCTGGTGAACAACGCCGGTATCTGGTTCCGCCGTCCGTTCACGGAGATCTCCGTCGACGAGTGGGACCGAGTGCTGGCCGTCAACCTGCGCGGAGTGTTCCTGTGCACCAAGGCGGCAGTCGACTCGATGGCCGCGGCCGGGGGCGGCGCAATCATCAACATCGGCTCCCAGGCCGGTCTAACGGTGACCCGGGGCCAGGGCGCCCATTACCACGCGTCCAAGGCGGCGATTGCGCACCTCACCAAAGTGCTGGCTTTCGAGTTAGGGCCGAAGGGCATCCGGGTGAACTGCGTCGCGCCCGGGGCAACGCTGCTAGACCCGTCGCTTCTGCCGCCCGAACTGCTCGCTCAGATCCCGCTCGGCCGCGCCGGCGTGCCAGAGGATCTCGTGGGCGCTTGCGTGTTCTTGGCATCACCCGACGCGTCCTATATCACGGGGCAGACGCTCATGGTCAACGGCGGAGCTGTCGGCTTTGTCTGATCCGGCGGATTGCCGCGACTCCGACTGATTTAAAAATTTTAAGCAGACGCTGGCTTAAAAAAGTTAGATTGCTGATACGCTGACCGAGGGACGCCGCAAGGCTCCGGATGATTCCAGCCCAGGTTTCGATGCGAGGCCTGATGGAGGTGCGATGAATTTCGAGCACGTGCAGTTCGAGGTCGACGATCAGGTCGGCCTGATCACACTGAACCGGCCGGAGGCGGCCAACGCCCAAACCCAAAAGGTCCTGATGGAGCTGGACCAGGCGTGGAGCGCGGCCGAGGAGAACCGCGACGTCAAGGTCATCGTCCTGAGGTCGAACGGCAAGCACTTTTCCGCTGGCCATGACATGTCCGGCAAAAGCGGCAGTACCGTCGCTCGCGACATCCCGTTGCCCGACGCACTCTACGACTGGGAGACCCGCCACTATCTCCACTACGCCAAACGCTGGCGGGATGTGCCCAAGCCATCGATCGCGGCTGTACAAGGCAAGTGCATCGCGGGCGGGCTCATGCTCTGCTGGCCCTGCGACCTCATCGTGGCCGCGGACAATGCCGAGTTCTCCGATCCGGTACTGGCGATGGGCCTGTCCGGGGTCGAGTTCCATGCCCACACGTGGGAGCTCGGTCCGCGCAAGGCTAAGGAACTGCTTTTCACGGGGGCTCCCGTCACCGCCCAACAGGCCGAGCAGCTGGGCATGATCAACAAGACAGTGCCGCTCGACGAGCTGCTTCCGAAAACCCTCGAGCTGGCACGCCGCATCGCGCAGGTCGATGGGTTCGCCCTGCGCATGGCCAAGCGGGCGGTCAACAGAACGCTGGACATCCAGGGTTTCACGGAGGCGATCGATGCCTGCTTCGACATGCACCACCTCGGCCACTCACGAGCGATGCACATCACCGGAGGCATACCGGCTCTGGCGGGCCTGTCCTCCATGAAAGATCGGAACAAAAGCGAATGAGCGTGCCGGCTCGTGCCAGCACCTCGGACCGCACCGCCGCCGCTGTGACGGGCAGGCGGCGGGATGTGAGTTATCGGCTCGACATTGTCGCCCCGAGCGTGGGCGATGTCGTTAAACATGCCGGTGGCTGGATTTTCGACCGGGCGAGGGCAGGCTGGCGTGTCCGCGTTGTCGTCGGCGAGCTCATTGTGGATCGACCGTTGCGGATCCTGGGGGCAGACACTCTGACGTTTGAAACGGCGCTGAGCTCAATTTGGTCACGCGAGCATCCTCAGACGCTGGCGGTCCCGACCGAACTGTTCGAAGCTGATCGATGGGTGCGGGACTGGGTGCTGGCCGCCCGCGACCACAGTCTGACCCAAATCGCGCTGTGGGGCCGGAGCCACCCCCGGGAACTAGGCGACATCGTTGACTTCGGGCGACACCGGTTGACAGCGGCCGCCCAGGCGTTCAAGGCGCAAGCTCTGGCGGCGGTAGGCATTGCGAACCAGGCGGTCACCGATACCGAGAGTTTCTACGTCGGGCGAACTCCCCGCCGGATGGTCGCAACCGATCTTGTTCGTGCGCGCGTTGACGGAACCCTTCCGGAATTCGAATCGGACTGGTGCCGCATCATCGAGCTTAAAACGGCCGGCGTGGTCACCTAGGTCTCTGGAGTTCCTGATGCCCTGCGCCGCTTCGATCGGTACCTACCTGCCTTGCTGGGGTAATGCCCGGCATCGGGTTCCGGGTGATGACGAGGACGCGATCACGCTTGCCGTCGAGGCGGGCCGCGCGGCGTTGAGCGCTGGCGGCGCGGTGGAAAAGGTGGTGATCGTCAGCCGCGATTTGCCGCTGCTTGAAAGCAGCAACGCGGCAGTGCTGCTGGCGGGACTGTCGCTGGATCCCGAACTCGAAGTGGACGAGCGCCTTGGTGGGGCGCCCGCGGCGCTGGACGCGTTGAGTTCGGCCCGACCTCGCACTCTGGTCATCGGTGTGGACGTAGATCCGGCCGGGGCCGCGGCCGTGCTGACGGCCGAGCACGGACTGCGGGTGCGCATCGCTGCCCGTATCGCACGGAGTCTGCCGGTGCACACCCGCAACGTCTTCGGCGAATCGCACGACTACGGGGATCCGCGGCTGCTGCTGGAGCGCGGTCTGGTGGCCTCGCTGGAGGCGGCGTGGGTGGACACCCCCGCGGCGGTAGCCGGCGTCGATCATGCGCGTGCGCGCGAGTTGTGTCTGCAAGACCCGCCGGCGCTGCCGACAAACGGCGCCAGCTCGGGACTATTCGCGTTGGCAGCTATGGCGGAGAAGCGAAGAACTGGTTTGTTGGTCGCGGTGGAGCAGGCCAGCCTGTCCGGCCTGACGGTGGTCGGCGGTGCGGGGCGGATTCATCGTTGCGAACCCGCGGCGCAGCCGACGCCTCAACGTGCGTTCGCTGCCGGCGCGGACATCCCGATTTCGCTGGCCGCTTACGACCGGGCGTTCGAAGCAAAAGTCCGATGGGAAGCGGGAAAGTATGTCGACAATGACGAGTTGGACTTTCCGCCGCGCTATCGGGTCGGTGACGACGGGACGCTGAGGACGCAGTACGAATTGGTCCCTTTGCCGCGTAGCGGCACGGTGTATACCGAAGTGACAGTGCACATTCCGGTGCCAGGACTGCGCACCCCGTACTCGCTGGTGGTCGTCGAGCTCGACGACATCGGTGTCCGCGCGTTGGTCAAGGTGACCGGCGCCGAGCCGGGGACCGTCAAGATCGGCGACCGCGGGCGGCTGGTGCTGCGGCGGGTGGCTGTGCGAAGCGGTGTCCCCGACTACGGATACGCATTCGAACCGCGGGCGGCGGCATGAGAAGGGTTGCCATCGTGGGCGCCGGGATGACGCCGTTCGCCGAACATTTCACGCTCGGCATCAAGGACCTGTTGCCGATGGCCTTCGCGGAATGCGCACGCAGCGTGGACAAGGGCCTCGACAAACATGACATCCAAGCCGCCTGGCTGGGCGCGATGGGCACAGCCGACGGATTCCCGTCCGGGAACCTCGCCGATACCCTTGGGCTCCTCGATCTTCCCGTCACCAGGGTTGAAAATTCCTGTGCCACTGGCAACGACGCGGTACGCAACGCGCTATTCGGTATCGCATCCCGGGCCTTTGACGTCGCCCTTGTGATAGGAGCGGACAAGCTCCGCGACACGACTTCGAAGGACATGCTCTGGAAATGGGAGGCCATGTCGCGGGACATGGCCTGGGACTACCCGCTGGGTGTCATAGCACCCGCTGGGTTTGCGCTGCACGCCGTTCGATATCTGCACGAGTCTCCCGCCACCAGAGAGCACATTGCGATGGTGGCGGTAAAGAACCGACGGCACGGGGCCAAGAATCCCAAAGCGCGGCTGCGATTTGAGATCACCATCGAGCAGGTGCTCGGTGCGCCGCCGGTGGTAACACCATTCGGTGCGCTGGACTGCGCGCCCCAAAGTGACGGTGCGGCTGCGTTGCTGTTGGCCGCCGAGGAGGTTGTTGATCGCTTTACCAGTCAACCGGTGTGGATTCGGGGCGTTGGGCTGGGCCTGGATTCCGTTATGCATCAGCATAAGTCGGACATGACGACGTTTCCTGCCACTGTGCGCGCCGCCAAGCAGGCGTTTGCGATGGCCGGCATGACACCGTCGGACATCGATGTCGCCGAAGTGCACGACTTCTTGACCGGGGTCGAGCTCATCAGCTACGAGGACCTCGGTTTTGCCGAGCGGTTCGGTGCATCCAAGCTGATCGAGGCCGAGGTCACCTGCGTGGGCGGGGCACTGCCGGTCAACCCGAGCGGCGGGTTAATCGCAAAGGGCCACCCGCCGGGCGCGACCGGGGTCGCGCAGTGCGTCGAACTCTTCGAACAGCTGCGCGGCACTGGGGCTAACCAGATCGACGGTGCGCGTACCGGTTTGGCGCACAACATTGGAGGCCCGACCGCGGTGTCAGCGGTAACGATCTTGGAAGGTCCTGGAGCGCAACCTATCCGGGCGAGGCGAAGGCCATGACGGACAAGCGCGCACCGCGACTTCGTCGCGAAAGCTGCCAACAATATCAAGTGGTTGCGATTACAGAGCCGAGACACATACGTTCGGCTCTGCAGCTCCTGCGGGTCGCCTAAGAGCAGGAAGCGACCGCTGAAACCGGTTGAGAGGAGTATGTATGACGCGTTTTCCTAAGCCGCCCGAGGGCAGTTGGACCGAGCACTATCCGGAGCTTGGAACTGGGCCGGTGTCCTACGAAGACTCGATCAGCCCGGAGTTCTATGAGCTCGAGCGGGAGGCGATCTTCAAACGGGCCTGGCTGAATGTCGGTCGGGTGGAAAGTCTTCCGCGTAAGGGCAGCTATTTCACCAAGGAGCTCAAGGTCGTCAATACTTCGATCATCGTGGTGCGCACGACGGCAGGTGGGGTCAAGGCATTTCACAATATCTGCAGGCACCGCGGGAACAAGCTGGTATGGAATGACTTCCCGCAGGAGGAAACCAACGGCGTATGCCGGCAATTCACCTGCAAGTACCACGCGTGGCGCTACGACCTGGATGGCAACCTGACCTTCGTTCAGCAGGAAGGCGAGTTCTTCGACCTCGACAAGAGCCGCTATGGACTGGTGCCCGTGCACTGCGAGGTGTGGGAGGGCTTCATCTTCGTCAACTTCGCTAAGGAGCCGGAGCAATCGCTGCGCGAATTTCTCGGCCCGATGGTCACCGAGTTGGAGGGCTATCCATTCGGGACGATGACCTCGCGGTGGTACTACCGCTCAGAGGTGAACGCCAACTGGAAGCTCTACATGGATGCGTTTCAGGAGTTCTATCACGCACCGGTGCTGCACGCGAACCAATCCCCGAGCAAGTACTCGAAGGCTGCGGCGGAGGCGGGTTTTGAGGCGCCGCACTACCGCATCGACGGCCCGCATCGACTGGTCAGCACGTCGGGCGTGCGGGCCTGGGAAATGGATGCCGACATGCGTAAGCCAATGGACGAAATCTGCCAGAGCGGGCTGTTCGGGCCGTGGGACAAACCCGACCTCGGCGTATTGCCCGTCGGGGTGAACCCGGCCAAGTGTGACCCGTGGGGACTGGACTCGTTCCAGCTGTTCCCGAACTTCGTCATCTTGATTTGGGGTCAGGGCTGGTACCTGACGTACCACTATTGGCCGACGTCGTACAACTCGCACCTCTTTGAGGGGACCCTATATTTTCCGCCGCCTCGCACACCGCGCGGGCGGGTCGCTCAAGAGTTGGCGGCGGTGACCTTCAAGGAATACGGGCTGCAGGACGCGAACACGCTCGAGGCCACCCAAAGCATGATCGAGTCACGTGTGCTCGACCGGTTTGTGCTCAACGATCAAGAAGTCCTGATACGACACCTGCACAAAGAGACTGCAGCCTGGGTGGACGAGTATCGCCGCACGAAGGCGGGGGTGTAGCAGTGAACGCCATGCTGCCACCCGAATTCGCCGATCTGGAACGGTTTTCCGAGTGGTGTCTGGATAGCGAGCCGAAGCGATACGCCAAGCGCCTGGCCAGCTCGATGGCCGAGATGCAGGCCTTCTATGACGCCATCACACCGCGCGCGGAAGAAGCCATCGCCTACTGCGACAAGTTCCCTCTGGAAAACTTGCCCCACGATGTCACCAATTTGATGCACCTGCTGTATTCGATGGTCATGGTGTCGTTCCCGATCGAATGCTGGAAACAGCCCCGGGTGCCCGACTCGGGCGCTGCCGCCTTGGACTGCGTCTCCGAACCAGTCCCGTGAATGTGAGCGTTTCGGGCCGACCCAACTCGCCGGGGGTCATCATGATCGAGGCGAGCAGATCACCGCTGTCAATCCACAAGGCTGCGTTTCAGCGGCCGGACCTTGTCGGCGTACCAGGGTCGAGGCAAGGGATATGAGCATGGAAATCACCCCACAGGCGGCTCTCGACGACGCACGGGCCGCACACGAGACAGTGTTCGGCGTGCTTGCGAGCGGCGATTGCTGCAGACCTGCTGAGCCGGGTTGTTGAGCAGGGTGGCGGACATGACCTGTGAGTGGCAAAGGAAAGGGACGAATGACTCGAGTCGCGGTGGTGACTGGCGGTGCATCAGGCATGGGCGAAGCGACATGCCACGAATTGGGTCGTCGCGGCTGTAAAGTCGCCGTACTTGATGTCAACGGGTCTGCGGCGCAACGTGTCTCTGAGGACCTGCGGTCCCAGGGCGTGATAGCGCTAGGCGTCGCCGCTGACGTCACGGACCGGCAGGCGGTGGAGGAGGCCTTCGCCAAAGTACGCGGCGAGCTCGGCCCGGTGAGCATTCTGGTGACCAGCGCGGGAATCGTTGACTTCTCACCGTTCACGGAGATCACACCCGAGTCTTGGGAGCGGATGATCGCCGTCAACCTGACCGGTACCTTCCATTGCAGCCAAGTGGCGTTGAAGGACATGATCGACGCCAAATGGGGCCGTATCGTGATGATTTCGTCATCCAGCGCGCAACGCGGCTCACCGCGTATGGCGCACTACGCTGCCTCCAAGGGAGCGGTGATCACGCTGACGAAGTCGCTGGCCCGCGAGTATGCGTCGATGGGAATCACCGTCAACAATATTCCGCCGTCGGGCATCGATACGCCGATGCAGCGCCAATCCCAAGCCGTAGGCGACGTGTCCTCGACCGAGAAGTTGGCGAGCAATATTCCGCTCGGGCGCCTTGGTACCGGTGACGACATTGCTGCGGCAGTGGGGTTCTTGTGCTCGGAGGAAGCCGGGTTCATCACCGGTCAGGTGCTCGGGGTCAACGGTGGGGCTGTGATGTGAATATTGAAGCATTACGACGCTTTTTCGGCCGCATCAGCGAGGAAATTACTGTGCGTCGGTGGCCTAAGCCCGCGGAAGGAAGTTGGACAGCGGACTGCCCCGAGTTGGGAGCCGGTCCCATCTCCTTTCGCGACTCGATATCGCCGGAGTCCTACGAACTCGAGCGTGAGGCGATCTTCAAACGTGCTTGGCTCAATGTTGGCCACATCGAGGAACTGGCCCCGGATCGGCGAACCAGCGCCGTGACCACCACCGCTGGCAATAGGAAGGACAGGCGATGGCTCTGCTCACTGTGAATAAACTTACGCCGTTCGTGGGCGCTGAGGTGATGGGCGTCGAGCCCGACCGACTGGCCTCTGACAGCATGATGGGCCAGGCGGTGCTCGAAGCGCTAGAAGGCAACGGAGTTCTCGTCTTTCGCGGTCTTCACCTCGAACCCGAAGCGCAGGTGCAGTTCTGCCGGTGGCTCGGTGAGATCGACTGTTCTGCTGACGGCCACCATCCGGTGTCTGGTATTTATCCCGTCACCCTGGACGCATCGAAGAACTCCTCGGCGGCGTATCTGCGTGGCACCTTCGACTGGCACATCGACGGCTGCACCCCGATGAACGATGAATATCCCCAGAAAGCAACGATTCTGAGCGCGGTGCATGTCGCTGAGCACGGCGGAGATACGGAATTCGCCAGCACGTACGGGGCGTACGACGCGTTGAGCGCCGATGAGAAAGAGCGCTTCGGCGCACTGCGGGTCGTTCACTCGCTGGAGGCATCGCAACGGCGGTTCACTCCAGATCCCAGCCCAGAAGAAGTAGCGCGGTGGCGAATGCGCCCAGCGCGTGAGCACCCGCTGGTGTGGACCCATCGCAGTGGGCGAAAGTCGATGGTGCTCGGCACTTCCGCCGACTACGTCGTGGGCATGGGTTCGGACGAGGGCCGGGCGCTGTTAGCCGATCTGCTCGACCGCGCAACGCGGCCCGACAACGTTTACAGTCACCATTGGTCGGTAGGTGACACCGTGATCTGGGACAACCGGGGCGTGTTGCATCGCGCGACACCATACGATGCCAACTCGTCGCGAGAGATGCTGCGCACCACAGTGCTGGGCGATGAGCCGATCCAGTAGCACACACGGCGGCCCTATGAGCTCTTCGTCGCGAACGCCAGCCCCGGACGTGTGAGCGCACTATGCGGGTGCCATAGCACTACTCAAGAACATTATTGTCATGAAATTCGAGAAAGGATCTCAATGAGCGCCAGTGGGTTGCCGTACCCGTTGTTCGATGCGGATAATCATCTTTACGAGACCGAGGAGTCGCTGACCAAGTACCTGCCCAAGGCATACCAGGGCGCGATCCAATACGTTAAAGTCAATGGCCGGACCAAGATCGCTGTCCGCGGGCAGATCAGCGAGTACATTCCCAACCCCACTTTCGAGGTGGTTGCCAAGCCCGGGGCGATGGAGGAATACTTCCGCGTCGGCAACCCGGAAGGCAAGAGTCGCCGGGAGATCTTCGGCGAGCCGATGCGTGCCATTCCCGCTTTCCGGGAGCCGGGGCCCCGCTTGGCGTTGATGGACGAGCTGGGCGTCGATCGAACGCTGATGTTCCCGACGCTGGCCAGCCTCGTCGAAGAACGCATGCGCGACGATCCATTGCTCATCCATGCCGTCGTGCACGCGCTGAACCAATGGCTCGACGAGGTGTGGGGCTTCAACTACAAAGGCCGCATCTTCACCGTCCCGGTGATCAGCCTGCCGATTGTCGAGAAGGCGATCGAGGAGCTGGACTGGGTCGTGAAGCGTGGCGCGCGAGCGATCTTGATTCGGCCCGCCCCGGTTCCGGGGTATGGCGGTACGCGCTCGTTCGCCCTGCCGGAGTTCGACCCGTTCTGGCAGCGCTGCGTCGAGCACGACGTGCTGGTGGCAATGCATTCATCGGACAGCGGCTACGCTCGGTATACCGCGGAGTGGGATGGCACGGGCGGGGAAACGCTTCCGTTCCAGACCAATACGATGCGGATGGTCAACGCCTGGAGGCCGGTTGAGGATGCGGTGACGTCGTGGGTGTGCCATGGCGGGTTGTTCCGCAACCCGCGGTTGAAGCTGGCGGTCATCGAGAACGGGTCGGACTGGTTGGCCCCGCTGCTGCATCGCCTGGCCGACACCTACAAGAAGGCCCCCGAGAGCTTTCTCGGCAACCCGGTGGAGGAGATCAAGAACCGCATCCACGTCAGCCCGTTCTACGAGGACGGCATTGCCGACCTCATCGATCTGATCGGAGTGGAGCGCGTGTTGTTCGGCTCTGACTACCCGCACCCGGAAGGCCTAGCCCAGCCAACGCATTTCGCCGACGCGCTCGGACACCTGCCTCAAGAGGATCGGGCGAAGATCATGGGCGGCAACCTCACCCGACTGGTGTCGGTGTGACAGGCTGGCGACGAAACGCTCAGTTGTATCGACAGCCGGAGTCGAGCCGGCTGCGGTAAAACGCAGTAGGAGATGTTCGTTCCTGCCAAACTTGATACCGATCTTGATCAACCGATCTTGTCCAGCCTGAACGGTATCTCGATGTCAAGCCACTTGTTTACTCCGCAGGCGCCGCTTGGGCCGAGCGTCTTATCCTTACCGGCCAGCGTAGGTGACCCGATCTGCGGTATGCCATTCGAGTCCACCGCATAGAAATAGAATGTCTGGTGTCCGGTGTAACTGGTGCCGTCGGGGCATGTTTCCCAGTTCGCCACATCGCGTTTGACCCACCAGATTTTCCCGTCCGTCATGGTCATCGGTGCGCTCCACCCTTGGTCACTCCTTACCGTGCCGTCGCACTGCTCAGCCGTGGTGCATGAGGAGCTGATCGTCCAGGTGCTAATTACCGTCGCCTCGTCGTGGTAGGAGTCTCTTACCTTGGCCCAGTTGCCGATGGAAGTGGCGCGGTACGTGCCGTTGATGGCGACATCATCCTTGGATGCATTGGCTGATGATGCCATTACGATGGCGGTGGCAGTGAATAGTGCTGCGGTGGAAGCCATTCGAATTGAACGCATTAGGTATGTCCCAACTAGATCAACACGCTCGCCGATTGGGGATTCACCTTTCGGCGGGAGGCGAGAGGTCGGCGAGTCATTCCGAGTTCTTGACTTCCTCAATACTTTTCAACATGTCACCCTGAGGAAGCTCCATCTGCAGGTAGAGAGCGATGTGCCGGATCTTGCCGGCGTCGGTGAATTGGTAGACCGACAACGAATTCACGACGTTGCTGAAGTCGCCCAGCTTGTTGCGCTCTTCAAGCTCGAGGAAGACCATGTCGCCCACCTCGGTAAGGCGCCGGAATGAGCAGTCCCACTCCGACGAAGACGCCCAATTCGCCAGGAATTTCACGTAGTCGTCCCAGTTCATGACCTCCTTGAAAGGGCCGATGCGCTCGAACTCGTCGACGGCGACCAGCTCCGCCAGAGGCGCCCAGTTCCCTACCGAGAAGCCTGGCTTCTTCGCCTCGTCCACCAAACTCTTGATGACAACGCTGTATTCCAGAACTGCGCGCGACCGGCCAGAGTAGCCGCCGATCACCTCTTCGACTTCCTGCAGCGCCATGAACGCCCTTTCCTTCACCGGTTACTCGCGACCAACTTTTCCCGTACCGCTCAAGCACTTCGACGTATGTGTTCGGCGCCATCAGGAGAAGTGCGGTCCCGACGGTGACTTCGTCGTGTAGGTATTCCTTTCCCTTGCGAAGGCGCGCCAGATCGGTGCTATGACGTGGCTGCGTTGGCCAGGTACCTGTCCAGAACCGAGTGGTAGTGGGCAACGACGATGTCCTCTTTCACCAGTGACATGTGGTCGAGTCGTCTGTTGCGCAGACCCAACTGCTGGCGCGGCATCTGCTCATAATCCTGCTGCAACGCCTCAAAATACTTGTAACTGCCGGGCTCATCGACTTCGGTCAATCCGACCGCGAACGCACTGCTCTGTTCCGGTGGCAGATACATGTAGCTGTTCACGTGCCAGATGCACCGGTTGGGGTCGCCGTCGGGATGCGGGACGGCCATGATGACGTGGCATTCGCCGGCGCGAATCGTCATCATGAAATTGGGGAACAGCACCCACGCCTGGTTGTCGCTCATCTGATCGTCGGTCAGTCCGCTGACGTCTAATCCCATGCCGGTCAAGGTGTCTCGCGTTGCCTGCTGCAGAAGGCGACGCGGACTGACACCTTCGGGGAGGTCCAGTGATCCGTCGGCGGCGCGATAACTCTTGACGAGTTCCTCGAAACGAGGCAGCACCATGGCCGTTCCCGGGAATGTCTCGGGGAGTTCCATGATTCCCTCGATTTGCTTTTCCGCGCCCGCGCCCCGCACTTCGAAGCGGGCTACACCGACGCAGTGATCGGTGAAGAACCGGTATCGCTGAGCGGCGGGGTCGATCTCGATCACGCGAAGAAGCTGCGGGTGGATGCCGTTGATGTGGTAGCCCTCCTCGAAGGCATCCATGACGACTTTCCAGTTGCAGTCCAGGGCCTCACGGACATTCATCACCGGAACCATCTCGTCGAGATGGTAAGGAGCCAGGAGTTCGGCCACCTCGGCGCCGAGGAAGTCGGCCAGCGGCACAGCGTCCGGGTCGGGGTTGAGGAAGATAAAACCCGCAAACGTGTCGACGGGTACCTGTAGCAGCGAGTTTTCGTCCTTACTGAGCTCGCCGGCGAATTCTTCGCGCAGAATGCCTCGCAGTCTGCCTTCGAGGTCGTATGACCATAGGTGGTATTGGCACAGGAATCCGCGCTTGGCGTTACCGCTACCCTTGCACAACATGTTCCCGCGGTGCCTGCAAGCGTTGACGAAACCACGGAGTTGGCCGTCCTTTCCGCGCACGATGATGTAGGACTGGTCGCAAATCTGGTAGACCTTCCAGTCGCCGGCATTCGGCAGCTCATCGACGCGGCCCGCGGCCTGCCACACCCGCATCCAGATCGCTTCGCGCTCGCGTTCTCCGAATTCGCGGGAGGTGTAGCGATCCGTCGAGACCCGCATGTTGTACGTGCCCGGATCGATGTCCGCCAGGCCCGTCCCCGCATCGACCCATTCCCCGGGCCTGATGGTCGATGTCATAGGTAACCTCCTGGTCCGCGGTGGGGATCGTCCCGTGGCGTTTGGCGAGCGAGCCGAAAACGTGAGGTCCTGTGCGTCCGGGCAGGGGACCTGCGGTTTCGGCTTGCTGTGTTGATGTCGAGCCGGGGCGCGACGCTGTACTTCGTCCTCCGGTGTGATCCGCACCACTAGCATACGGATATGCATTGCGGATGCAAGGGTGTATTTGAACTTTTTTAAGACGAGCTGGGGCAGCGGAGCGGCCCCGTGTTCGTGGCGCAACTGGCATCGCACGGCAGAGGGGATCGCCCACGGCACATCGCTTGAGAGGAATGGCCATGACAGAACGGTGGACCAAGGAACGGCGTTTGCAGCACACTCGCAACCTGCTGCTTGACGCGGCCGAGGAGCTGGTGGCGCGGAAGGGGCTTGGGAGCGCGTCCTTGGTCGACATCGCCGATGCCGCCGGCTACACGCGGGGCGCCATTTACAGCCAGTTCGGCAGCAAGGAGGAACTACTCCTGGCGGTCATCGAACGCCATCGGCAGCGGTTCCTCGACGGATTCGCCGACCTGATGTCATCGCTTCAGCGATTCGATGATCTTGATCTCGACGAGCTCGCGACTCGATGGCGTGAACTCAGCCGCAGTGACGCGCAGCGGGCCGCAATACTCGAGTACGAGTTCACGCTGTTTCTGCTACGCAATCCCGAGGCGCGCGACCGCGTTGCCGCACAGCGTCTGGAGACCGTCCGTTGGCTGACCGACTACATCACCACCAGCGCTGCACGATTGGACGCCAGGCTGCGAATGTCTGCTTCGGACCTGGCCCGCGTGATTCTCGCGACAAACGACGGCGTCACCCTCAACAGTCTCGTCGACAAACAAGACCTGTACCGCCCGTTCCTGCAGTTGGTGACGTCCAGCATCAGCCCGTCGTTGGAGTTTGATCAGCCGGGTCGAGGTTGATTGCGCGGACGAATGCCTACGGCGCCACCAACGCGACGAGTCGCCGTTTCCAGTCCGTAAGGACCGTGTCCTCCTGATCGGATATTTCGACGATGGGCGATCGCATGCCGCCTGCCTCGCTTACCGATTTCAGTTCAGCCAAGTCAGCCGTAGCGATGTCGGTGATCTTGGTGTCATCGTCGTCGCGGCTGCTCCATATCACTGACGTCACCAGCGATGTGCGGCCATCGATGGGAGTGCACGACAACAAGCGATGATGCCGGCCTCCACCCATTGGCCTCAAGGTCTCTCGGACGCAAAAAGGCACTTCGGCGGTAATGTCCGCGGACGGTGAATCGGCTTCGGCCAGAAGCGCTTCGATGATTTGTATCGGGTTGGACCGCCACACCGATACCCCGGTGTGGGTCCTGCGGTACCGTTCGTCCCCATCCCACGCAATGTCGATTACCGGGGCGGCCGGGTCGCCGAGAGATACCCAGATCAACCCGTATCGCTCGGTACACGGATAGGTCTTCAGATGCGCTTTTTCCGTGATCGGCATATTGGACGGTTTAGCAACACACCGGCCTTCATCGCCGAACGTCCAACCGTGCTTCGGACACACCAGACGGCCTTCTGTGACCTGGCCATGGCTCAGTATTCCTCTGCTGTGCGTGCACAGGTCGGGGGCGGCAATGATGTTCCCGCCGGGACTGCGCCATAACACCAGATCGCGCCCCAATAGGCGCACGGCGGCAGGGCCGTCTCCGATGTCGCCTGAACACGCCACCGCGAACGGTTGGCGAGCCAAGGCCCCATCTGCGTTGAGGATGACGAATGTCTCTGCCATGCGCGCTAATCCTCTCTAGAGACCGACGTAACCGCCGGCGGGGCTCGCGATGGCCTTCCATACGAAGCGCCGCCACTTTGTTGACGACCCTAGCTTAAGACACTTAAGCTGATGCCGATTGCCATACAACTGCACAACAGACGAGGGTGGTTATGACCGGTCGGGTCGACGGCAAGGTCGCGTTCATCACGGGTGCAGCGCGCGGCCAGGGTCGCAGCCATGCGGTTCGGTTGGCACAGGAGGGCGCCGACATCATCGCCATCGATGTGTGCAAGCCTGTCAGCAGTAGAAGTGAGATTGCCCCGGCCACGCCGGATGACCTGGCCGAGACCGCCGATCTGGTCAAAGGCTGTAACCGCCGCATTGTCACCGCCGAGGTCGATGTCCGCGATTACGAAGGCCTCAAAGCCGCCCTGGACAGCGGGGTGGAGCAGCTGGGCGGACTCGACATCATCGTGGCCAACGCTGGTATCGCCAATGGTGGCGAAGCGCTGGACCAGACCAGCGAGCAGGACTGGCAGGATATGATCGACGTCAACCTCTCCGGCGTATGGAAGACGGTGAAAGCCGGTGTGCCGCACTTGCTTTCTGGCGGTCGCGGTGGCTCGGTCATCCTGACGAGTTCCGTCGGTGGCCTCAAGGCCTACCCGAACGTGGGCAATTACATCGCTGCCAAACACGGTGTGGTCGGCTTGATGCGCGCGTTCGCCGTCGAGTTGGGTCAGCACCTCATACGGGTCAACTCGGTGCACCCGACCAATGTGAACACCCCTTTGTTCATGAACGAGGGCATGAAGAAAATCTTCCGTCCGGACCTGGAGAACCCCACCCTCGACGACGTGATGGTGGTCGCTCAGATGATGCACGTGCTGCCAATCGGCTGGGTTGAGCCGGTGGACATCAGCAATGCGGTGCTGTTCCTGGCCTCCGATGAAGCGCGCTACGTCACTGGGCTCACGCTCACCGTTGATGCGGGCTCGATGCTGAAGTAGCGCGATCCTCGATCCCACAATCTGTAGTCAGCTGAGCACCGGAGCGAAAGGCCCGACGTTATGACCGATCTGGCAGCACTCGACTATTTCTTCGATGAGGTGGTCGCCCAGGACCCCTACGAATATTTCGAGTACCTGCGTAGCCAGAATCCGGTCTTTCGCGAACCCCATCACGACGTCGTAGCCGTCACCGGGTATCCGGAAGTCATAGCCGCGTTTAAGAACCACGATGCTTTCTCGGCGTGTAATTCCATCGGTGGGCCGTTCCCTCCGTTGCCGTTCGAACCCGTGGGCGACGACATCACTGCTCAAATCGAGGCGCACCGCCATGAGTTTCCGATCAACGAACACTTGGTCACCATGGACCCTCCAGCGCATGAGCGCGCGCGGTCACTGCTGAGCAAGATGCTGACGCCCAAGCGGCTGAAGGAGAATGAGGAGTTCATGTGGCGGCTGGTGGATCACCAGCTCGACGAGTTCATCGCCAATGGCGAGTGCGAATTCCTAGGGCAGTACGCCAAGCCGTTCGCCACGCTTGTCATCGCCGACCTGTTGGGTGTGCCCGAACAGGACCGCGACGAGTTTCGGGGGATCCTCGCGGCGGAGGCCGACAAAATCGGCACGCTCGATGGTGAGCCGGTGGGGATCAATCCGCTCGCGTGGCTCGACGACAAGTTCAGCGCCTACATCGCCGACCGGCGACGTCATCCGCGCGGCGATGTGCTGAGCGGACTGGCGGAAGCGACGTACCCGGACGGATCGACTCCCGAGCTTCTCGAGGTTGTCCGTCCTGCGACCTTTTTGTTCGCGGCCGGGAACGAGACGGTCACCAAACTGCTCAGTTCAGCGGTGCGAATTCTGGGCGATCAGCCCGAGTTCCAGCACAAGCTGCGCCAAGACCCCAAACTACTCGGGGCTTTCGTCGAGGAATCGTTGCGCCTGGAGAGCCCGACGAAGGTTGATTTCCGGTTGGCTCGCAAGACGACCACGCTCGGCGGCGTTGACATCCGCGCCGGCACGGTGGTGATGTTGTGCATTGGCGCGGCTAACCGCGATCCGCGTAAATTTGAGAACCCGAACGAATTTCGGCCTGACCGCAAGAACGTCCGCGAGCACGTCGCGTTCGGTCGCGGCATCCATTCATGCGCGGGCGCACCGCTTGCGCGGTTGGAAGGTCAGGTCACTCTCACTCGGATGCTTGACCGGATGCGCGACATCGCCATCAGTGAGGACGAGCACGGACCGGCCGGACACCGCCAGTACCGGTACGACCCGACCTTCCTGCTGCGGGGGTTGAGCACATTGCACATCACGTTCACCCCTTGCGGCTGAACGGCGAACACTTCAAGCGGGCCTCCGGCGGATCCGGCGACACGATCTCCACGTTGGGTGCGCCCGTCAGAGTTGCTCGGTGATGCTCGCGAGGAACTCCTGTGTGCGGAGCCGGGATACGAGCCGCGACGCCGCATCGTCGCCGAACGGGACGACGCGGGCGGCCAGGTCGGTCACGCCGGCGTCCCGAAATCCCTGCAGCCGCTTGAGGATGGCCGACTCATCACCGGCTGCCATCGTGTCACCGACGTCCTCGGCGTCGCCATGCTCGAGCAGGCGCACGTAGTTGGGCGACTCCTCCGCATGCCCCAGTACCTGGCTGGTGTACGCACGGACCGCCGCGGCGTCCTCGTTGCGGCACAACGCGACGGGCACACCGGCGACGATGCGAGGTGCCGGCCGGCCCGAATCGGCCGCTGCGGCACTGATCGTCGGCACGACGTATTCACCGACGGCGCGCTCGTCCGCCATCCACAGAATGGTTCCGTCAGCGAGGGTGGCCGCCAGCTCTAACATCCGCGGGCCGAGCGCGGCAATCAGGACGGGCATCGGCATCGGATCGGCGACGTCGATGGGGCTGTGCACGCTGAAGGACGCATTGTCGACGTCGGCGCGACCGGGCCCGTCGAACACGGCGCCCAGTACCTGAAGGTAGTCCCGCACCAGCGCGGCGGGGCGCTCGTATGGCAGCCCCAGTTGGTCGGTCACGATCCAATGGTGCGACGCGCCAAGGCCGAGCGTGAATCGGCCGCCGCACGCAAGCTGTGTCGTCAGCGCCTGCTGTGCCATCGCTACCGGATGCCGCGTCTGTACCGGAACGACCGCGGTACCGAACTCGATGCGCTCGGTGACACTCCCGAGCATGCAGATGCCCGTCAGCGCATCGAGATAGCCGGGCACTTGCGGAATCCACATGGATGCGAATCCGGCCGCCTCGGCCGCCTTCGCATCGGCGACCAGACCCGCGAGCCGCTCGCCGCGAGGACGCTCTTTGTCTGACCCAAACATCAACCCGACGCGCATGAGCCGCTCCTTGTTCGCAATCGCAGGGGATGCCAATGCCGCTCGTAGCAACGCGACGATGGACGGTGTGAGGGCATCGAAGCGTCGATCGCCCACGCGGAGCAGAGCATTCGCCTTCTACCCGATGTCAGCCGGACCTCTTCCGTGTTCACGGCTTCGCATCGGTCTTGTTAACCATGCTGCTCCTCGTGCTCCACGGTCGGCGGTTGGTCAGCGAACCGATCAGCGACGGGTTCTGGACCAGGCTCAACTCCCTGACGGGTTGAGTTCAGGCTCCAATGCTATACATCCGTCCAACGTTGAGGGAAGTATCTCACCAACTCATCAGCAGCCCAGGGCAGGTCGCGCTTACTCCACGATCGAAATCGCCTGCCGCGGGCACTGACGGACGGCCTCGCGCACGTCCGACTCGTTCTCCGGGGTGACTTCCTCCTGCAACACGGTCAGCATGTCGTCGTCTCCCAGGAGAAAGATGTCCGGATTGATGCCCATGCAGACGCCGTTGGCCTCGCACAGGTCCCAATCGACTTGGATCTTCTTTGTCACCGTGCGCCCCTTCACCGAAGCACCTTGACTGGCACGCTCTTCCAGCCCGCGACGTTTTGCATGGTCACCCGTTTGCAGCCCGCCCAGTCCACCTCGTAGCGCGGCATGAAGTCGAGGAGTTTCTCCAGCGCGATCCTGCTTTCCAGCCGGGCCAGCGCGGCGCCGAGGCAGCTGTGAATCCCGTACCCGAGACCGAGGTGCTGGGCCTCGGTCTGGTCGCGCTCGATGTCGAAGGTGTCGGCATCGGTGAAGGCCTCCGGGTCGCGGTTCGCCGCGGCGCCGCAGAGGAACACCGGTTTGCCGGGCGGAATGACCCCGCCACTGACGTGTGCCTCTTGGAGGGTGTAGCGGACGTTGTACTGCACCGGCCCCTCGTAGCGCAGCAGCTCTTCCACCGCTCCGGGGACCTTATTGCGGTCGTCGAGCAGCTTCTGCCACTGCTCGGGGTGACGGGCGAAGATCACCGCCGCGTTACCGAGCAGCTTGGTGACCGTCTCGGCGCCCGCCCCACCCAAAAGGGTGGCGAAGCCGGTGATCTCGATGTCGTCGAGCTTCCGCAGCTGGCCGTCGTCGCCGGGGATCTCGGCCGCGATCAGCCTGCTGATCATGTCGTCCTGCGGCTCTGCGCGTCGCTGCTGCACGAGGCCGAAGTAGTACATCGCCGTCTCGATGTTGGCCTGCATGCCGGCTTCGCTGACTTCAATCTGCCCGGGTTCGTGATGCAGGCTGGTGTCGATCCAATGGCGCACCTGCTGGCGGTACTCCTCCGGCACCCCTGCCATTCGGGTGATGACCTCGACCGGGAACGGTCCGGAGAAGTCCTGCACGACGTCGAACCGGTCGGGGTCGGCGGCGCCCAGGTACTTGTCGATGACCTCGATGATCGTCTCGCGCTGCGATTGAATGGCGCGGGGGGTGAACGCCTTGTTGAGCAGGCTGCGCATGTGTCGGTGCTCGGGCGGGTCCATGAAGATGATGGACTTCTGCTCGGGGGGGATGCCCCGGCGCACCATCGCCAGGTCGCAACCGCGCGCCGAGGAATACGTCTCGAAGTCTTTGAACGCGGCCGCGACGTCCTCATGCCGCGTCAGCGCGTAGAAATCCTCTTTTTCGTCGTAATACAGCGGTGCTTCCTCGCGCATCCGTCGATAGATATCGAACGGATTATTGAAGTAGTCCTCGGAGTACGGATCGAAGACGACCTTCGGTTTTGTCACTGAATCCTCCTCAGCGGCGAGGGCGGGCTGTAACCGTTACAGCCGAGTCGTTGACTGTAACGCTAACGGTAGCGGTTTCATGACCGAGCGGAAAGACCGCATCGCCGCCACGCCAGGTAAGTTTTCGAAAACCGCATGAAGATGCCGGCGATTGCGAGGGCTGGTCGGGCCCCGGGGCCGGGTCCTCGGGGCTGCGCCAGCATGGACGACCAGCTCCGAACCGTTACGGGGGCGCCGGCGGAGACGAGTAGCCGGCCTTCCTGGACCATGGCTGCCATTCAGCTCGATCGAGCATGCCCGGGATCGACGCAGGGTTGGTGTCCGGGAATTTCCGGGCACGACGGTCAAACTGTCATGGTTCGCCGCAAATTGCATCCTTGCCCCTGGGTTCTCTTATTGAACACCGGCCCTGATAAAGTCGACTGAGACAACTATTTATACAATTCAGGCCGCTCGCGGCATGCCTGCCGCAGGGCCGAGAAACCGCCATGCGCGTGCGTAACAACCAAAGCGTCGTTACCAGAAGGGAAAACAATATGGACATTAGCGGTGGATCTGCGATCGTCGTCGGGGGTGCCGGAGGCCTCGGCGAGGCTACCGTCCGCAGGTTGCACGGCGCGGGGGCGAAGGTTGTCATTGCTGATCTGGCCGACGAGAAGGGCAAGGCGCTGGAATCGGAGTTGGGAGTGCGGTATGTGCGCACGGATGCCACCAGCGAAGAATCCGTCTCGGCTGCGATCGCCGAAGCCGACTCGCTCGGACCCTTACGCGTGTCCGTCGACACCCATGGTGGTCCGGCCAGCGGAGGCAGGCTGATCAGTAAAGACGGAAAGCCGCTTGACCTGGCGGGATTCAAGACGACGATCGAGTTCTATCTCACCGCCGTGTTCAATGTGATGCGACTGTCCGCCGCGGCCATCGCCCGGCATGAGCCGATCAACGAAACCCGCGGAGTCATCATCAATACGGCGTCCATCGCGGCTTACGAGGGCCAGATCGGGCAGGTGCCGTACGCCGCCGCCAAAGGCGGGGTGGTCAGCATGACCCTGGTCGCCGCCCGCGATCTGGCTGCGCTGGGAATCAGGGTCGTCACCATTGCTCCTGGCACGTTCCTTACCCCTGCGTACGGCAAGGCCGGCGACGAGCTGGAGAAGTACTGGGGCCCGCAGGTCCCGCACCCGAAGAGGATGGGCCGTGCGGCCGAATATGCGACGTTGGCGGCATCAATCATCGAGAACGACTACCTCAACGGGGAGGTGATTCGGCTCGACGGGGGATTGCGGTTTCCGCCGAAATAGCCGCTGGAAAGTCAGCAAACTTAGGAAAGCCGTTACCACCTAAAGGTGGTGCGCGCTTTACTTGCGCATCTCCAAGATTTATCGCTTCCTTTCAGGCGAGCGATCCTGCGTCAGGAAGATCTCTTTTTCGCATGCGGCATAAATTCGGGCTGCCATTGTTGTGGGCGGCAGTCGGTCGAGACTCACGAGACAATCTAGCGTTCACGGAGTGAGCCTTCGCGGGATCGATGAGCCGGTGATCCGGCTATGCCAACTGATAGGCAGAGCCATTTCAAACGCCTATCTTCGAGGTGGCTATGCCGGTCTTACCGGTGTCCGCCGGCATGCGAGAGCTGTTGGCGATCCAGTCGGCCCATGTCGGGCTGTCGGCGTCGAGCCGGGGATCCGAGTTCTTGTTGGAAATTCGAACAAAAGGTGTGAGCCTTAAGCTACGCCGATAATTGACCTATGGAACGATCTGCTTTCTTGCCTGCATCTATCGCCGGTCGACGATGGCAAGCAATCCGCCAACGGCGAGGTACGGGTGTTTGAAAGGCGGTAACCAGCAGTTGGAATAGTCACCGAATATTCGGTGTACGCGCGCTACATTCGAGAGAGCCGGAACGGGTAGCTGTAGCTCCCGTCCAGTGCCCCGTCGCAGCCTGTTGCGAACGAACTGTGCAAAGAACCGGCCAGTGTGGTTGCGTCCCATGAGTAGATGTCATGGGTGGCAATGGTGGGGCCATAGTAGACGTTCCCGCAGCGCAGACCGTCTGGAACGTCGACGCTCAACGTGTACCGGCCGTCCGCCAGTTGCGCGTCTCCTTGGTAGTCGAAGGCCTTTGCTACCGGCCTGGCTATTGCGCTGACATGGACGCATGCCGCCACCGCGGCCAGGCTGCTGGTGTCATGGCATGGCGAGATTGCCCACACCCAGGTGTGGAAGTCGTACCTGCTTGGGATCCCAAGGTCGTAGTTGCCGATCAACATGTCAGCTCGGGCGACCGGTGCGAGCGTCACTGCAGCAGACGCGAATAAGACGCTGAGTGCCTTGGTTCCCACGTCTCCTCCAATCTCTGCGGTAGTCGCAGCGAAAGTGGTCACGACTTCGCCGCGACAGCCAGGCGCTCGGTGTGCCGCCCGCTATTGGCGCGCTGACAACAGGCTATAGGGCCAGGCGAGCGCAATCGGGGCTTTTTGAATAAATAGTTGACTCGGTCGCATGTCTGAGGTTAGCTATGCCGGATAGTTGCTACCGGTGAGCCAACGGACTTTCAACCTGGCGGGCGAGGAGAGCCGATGCCGCACTCGGTTGCCCGCCCGTTGGCGGGGCTGATGACGATTGCCATGATCGTTGGCATCGTCGCGTTCGCTGTGATCATGTTCCGCGGCGGCTTCACCGACACTTCGGTGCCGGTGACGGTGTTGTCAACGCGTGCCGGCCTGGTCATGAATCCGGACGCCCGGGTGCAAATGCGTGGCGTCCAGGTAGGAAAGGTGGCTTCCATTGAGGAGCGGCCCGACGGCCAAGCCGTCCTGCACCTGGCTATGGATCCCTCTGCCTTGCAATCGATCCCGGACAACGTCTTGGTCAACATCGCATCAACGACAATTTTCGGCGCCAAGTTCGTTGAGTTGATACCGCCCGCCGACCCATCGCCACAGAACCTCGGCGCGGGCCAGGTATTGCAAGCCGAGCATGTCACGGTCGAGATCAACACGATCTTCCAGCAATTGACGTCGATGCTGTCGAAGATCGAGCCGGACAAGCTCAGTGAGACCCTCGGCGCGATTGCCTTGGCATTCAACGGACGGGGGGCTCAGTTCGGTCGGACGCTCAGCGATATGAACGCATTTCTGGCCCAGGTCGACCAGAGCCTGCCGAACTTGAGCCGTGACATCGCGGTCACACCGGCAGTGGCGAGTGCCTATGCTGACGCGGCGCCGGAATTGGTAAGGATTGCGGACAATGCGGCGAGCGTTAGCCAGACCATCGTCGACGAGCAACGCAACCTCGACGCACTCTTGATCAGCTCAATCGGCCTGGCGGACATTGGCAACGAAGTCGTGGGGGGCAACCAGCAAGCGCTCACCGACGTCCTGCACCTTTTGGTGCCGACCACCGACCTGGCCGACCGGTACCACGCAGCCCTAAGTTGCGGCCTGGCGGGCATGGTGCCATTCACCAAGTTTCCACCCTTGCCGGTGCCGGGGCTACTGGTGTCTGTCGGATTCCCGTTCCCCCCGGACCGCTATCGCTTTCCGCACGATTTGCCGAGGGTGGCCGCGACGGGTGGACCGCATTGTGCCGATATGGGCCTACCAAATCCCCCATACGAAGCACGTCCGCCCTTCTTGGTCGCCGACGTCGGCACCAACCCATGGAAGTACGGAAATCAGGGAATCTTGTTGAACTCCGATGCCCTTAAGCAATATTTGTATGGACCCATCGACGGACCGCCGCGCAACGGCGCACAGATCGGGCAGCCCGGATGACGGGTTCGCGGTACGTGATCGTCAAGTTCACGGTCTTCGCAATCGTCATGGTGGTTTTGACCGGCCTTCTCCTATTCGTCTTCGGTCAGTACCGAACCGGCTCGACGAACACGTATTCGGCGGTGTTCGCGGACATATCGCGGATCAAATCGGGAGATTC
Organism: Mycobacterium sp. SMC-2; assembly: GCF_025263485.1. Lineage (NCBI taxonomy): Bacteria > Bacillati > Actinomycetota > Actinomycetes > Mycobacteriales > Mycobacteriaceae > Mycobacterium > Mycobacterium sp. SMC-2. The sequence goes on along the minus strand of NZ_CP079863.1, from coordinate 5,443,750 downwards.
CGTCCGAGTGGCCGGTGTCCGAGTCGGCACGGTGCAAAGCTTGTCGATGCGGCCGGACAAGAAGGTCTCGGTCGAGTTCGACGCCGACCGCAAAGTCGCGCTGACCACCGGTACCAAGGTGATGGTTCGCTACCTGAACCTGGTCGGTGACCGATATCTCGAACTTGTCGACGGGCCGGGTACTGCCCAAGTGCTACGGCCCGGGTCCGAGATTCCCGTCGATCGGACCGCACCGGCGCTTGACCTTGACCTACTGCTGGGCGGCCTCAAACCCGTTATCCGGGGCCTGAACTCGAACGACGTCAATGCGCTCAGCGTGTCTCTCATGCAGGTACTGCAAGGTCAAGGCGGAGCAGTGGAATCGTTGCTGTCCAACACATCGTCGTTCACGAATGCGCTGGCCGACAACAATCAAACTGTCGAGCAACTGATAGATAACCTGCGCACGCTGCTGGGCACGCTTACCAAGGAGGGCGGCAATTTCTCCGCCGCGATCGAACGCCTCGAACGCATGGTGACCGAGTTGGCGTCGGAGCGCGATCCGATTGGCGCTGCCATCGACTCACTGGACAAGGGGACGGCGTCTTTGGCCGATCTTCTAGCCCGGGCCCGTTCACCGCTGGCCGGAACTATCGGTCAGCTGAATCGCCTCGCCCCTCTGCTGGATCGGGACAAGGATCATCTGGACGCGGCCATACGGCGCGCACCAGAAAATTACCGGAAACTCACGCGGACGGCTTCATATGGCAGCTTCATCCAGTTCTATATCTGTGGCCTCACACTGCGAGTCAGTGACCTTCAGGGTCGAACTGCGGTGTTCCCCTGGTTCAAGCAAGAGGGTGGAAGGTGCGGTGAACCCTGATGCTCAAGTATCGCGGATCTCACCTCATCAGAGCTGGCCTAATCGGGTTCGTCCTGATCACGCTCGTGATCGTCGTAGGCCTTCAGCCTGAGCTGTTGTTCTCATGGGCTACCGCAGTCACGTACCAGGCGTTGTTCACCGAAGCGGGCGGGCTTGTCACTGGTAACGATGTGACGCTATCGGGCATGAAAGTGGGTTCCGTGCAGGATGTTTCGCTGCACGGCGGCAAGGCACTGGTCACGTTTGCCATGGACGGTACGGTGCAACTCGGCTCAGAAACCAGTGCCCACATCCGTACGGGATCGCTGCTGGGCAAGCGGGTGCTTACCCTGGAGTCCGCAGGCGCGGCCACGCTGCACCCCCACTCCGTCATCCCGATCTCTCGTACATCCTCGCCGTATACGCTGACCGAAGCGGTGAGCGAACTCACTACTAATGCCGCCGGTACCGACACCGCATCGCTCAACCAGTCGCTGGAGACCCTCTCGCAGACCATCGATCAGATCGCGCCCCAATTGGGGCCTGCCTTCGATGGTTTGACCCGATTGTCACAGTCGCTCAACAGCCGCAATCGAAATTTAGATGATCTGCTCAAGAGCGCCGCGGACGTCAGCGGGATCCTCGCGCAGCGCAGCCAACAGGTCAACTCGCTTATTCTCAATGCCAATGCCCTGCTGGAAGTTCTCAACGATCGACGGGAGGCGATCGCCGAACTGCTCGCTAACATCTCAGCGGTGGCCAAGCAGCTTTCCGGCCTTGTGCACGACAACGAAAAGGAGCTGACACCCGCACTGCAGAAACTCAACTCGGTGACGGCGATGCTGCAGAAAGACCGCGATGCCATAGCCAAGGCACTTCCAGGGTTGGCGAAGTTCGAGCTTACGCAAGGCGAAGTCGTCTCAAGCGGTGCCGACTATAACGCGTTCGTCGCAAACCTGGAGATGCCAGAAATGCTCCAGCCGTTTTTGGACTATGCGTTCGGATTCCGAAGGGGCAACGTCAGCCGGCCTCCGGATAGGGAGCTGCCGAGGGCGCTGTTCCCCTTCCCGCACAACGGCATTCCTCTTACCGGAAACCACTCATGATGCCTCGCCGGAAGTTCGCGGCTGTACTGGGAGCCCTCTTGGTGGCGCTTCTCTTGTCTGGAGTGGCAGTTGTCCTTCGCCACGTCATTTGGCGTACAAGCACGATCACCGCGTACTTCTCCACTGCGACCGGCATATATCCAGGTGACGATGTGCGGGTGGCCGGGATCAAGGTCGGCCGCATCGTTGCCATACAACCTAAGGGACAACAGGTCGAGCTCATCATGAGCGTCGATCACGCAGTTCCTATTCCCGCAGATGCCAAAGCCGTGATCGTCGCGCCGAATCTGGTGGCGGCACGCTATGTCCAATTGACGCCTGCATACGAATCCACCGGACCCAGGATGCCGGACGGCGCGGTGATCCCCGTAGAGCGAACGGCCATTCCCGTCGAGTGGGATGATGTAAAGGCGCAATTGATGCGGCTGGCTACCGAATTGGGGCCCACCAGTGACGTTTCTACCACTGCGGTAGGACGTTTCATTGATAGCGCCGCCAACGCGCTTGGCGGCAACGGCGCCAAACTGCGCCAGACGATAAGGCAGCTCGCCGGGGTTGGGCGCACCTTAGCCGAAGGTAGTGGCAACATTGCCGAGACCATCGGGAATCTGCAGACGTTCGTTACGGCGCTTCGCGATAGTGGCCAGCAGCTCGTCCTGTTCCAGAACCGGCTCGCCACCCTGAGCAGCGTGCTGAACGACAACAGGTCGAATCTCGACGCGGCGCTCAAGGACTTGTCCGTTGCCGTCGGTGATGTGCAGAGTTTCGTCGCACGCAATCGTGACCAGGCCTCCGAACAAATCGAGCGGCTGGCCGACGTGACACAGAACCTCGCCGACCACAGCATGGATCTGCAAAACATTCTGCATGTGGCGCCCAACGCCTTTGCCAATGGATACAACATCTACAACCCGGACACCGGCGCTGTTTCCGGGGCATTCGTACTCAACAACTTCTCGAATCCACTGCAATTCATCTGCTCGGCGATCGGCGCGATTGAGAACGTTACCGCGCCGGAGACGGCCAAGTTGTGTGCCGAATATCTCGGTCCAGCACTGCGACAGATGAACTTCAACTACCTACCAGTGCCGTTCGACCCAGTCCTGCGGAAGTCGGCAAATCCAGACAAAATCATCTACAGCGAGCCGAATCTGGCGCCCGGCGGCGCCGGCCCCAAGGCGGATCCAGCGGAGCTACCGCCCGCAATTTCGGCATACACCGGCCTGAATGGCGACACATCGGCGCCGCCGGGATATGGGCAGCCCCCCGCGGTCGCCCCGGGACCCACCGCACCGGATCATCTGCCGGCGTACCCATCGCCTGCAAAGTTCCCGGGGGCTCCCCTTCCTACGGTCAGCAACCTGCAGGACATGCTCCTCCCCGCTGATAGGCCGTCGCCGTGACAGGTTGGCGGCGGCCATCGCGAACTCTGGCCATCCTGTGTTGTGCAATGCTCACTGTGACCGGATGTACTTTCACGGGACTCAACTCTCTGCCGCTTCCCGGCGTTGTGGGGCGAGGCCCAGGTGCCAGTGTCTACCATGTGGAAATTGCGAATATCGGTACGCTCGAATCGAATTCACCGGTAATGATCAATAACGTCGTCGTAGGCAGCGTGGGCTCTTTGGCAGTGCAAGGTTGGCACGCCGACGTCGAGATCTCGGTTAAGCCCGGCGTGGTGGTTCCCGCCAATGCAGTGGCCAGGGTGGGGCAGACCAGTCTGCTGGGATCGATGCACCTTTCGCTCGATCCGCCGCTGGGGCAACGACCGACCGGGCGGTTTCAACCCGGCGCAACCATTCCTTTGAATCGGTCGTCGACGTATCCGTCGACTGAGCAGACGCTGGCCTCGCTGTCGGCAGTCGTCAATGCCGGAGGACTGGGGCAAATCGGTGACATCATCCACAACTTCAACGCCGCGCTGTCGGGGCGCGAAGGTGAAGTCCGGGAACTGCTCTCGCAGCTCGACAAGTTCATAGGTGTACTGAACCAACAGCGGGGCAATATCATTGAGTCAATCCAAGACCTGAACCGGTTCGCCGGGAACTTCGCCGAACAACGTGAGACCGTCGAGCGAGCACTGGAAAGATTGCCGCGCGCGCTGGAAGTGCTGATTAGGGAAAGGCCGCGCATCACTACCGCGCTCGACAAGCTGCGCGTGTTCAGTGATACCGCCACCGGATTGGTTGACAACACCAAGGTCGATCTGGTGAAGAACCTTAAGAGCATTGAGCCGGCGGTTCGTGCGATCGCCGATATCGGACCGGACTTGGACACGGTCCTCGCGTATGCGCCGACATTCCCATACACGCAGGACCTCATCGATCGGGCGGTCCGGGGTGACTACATGAACATGTTTGCCGTGCTGGATCTCACCGTTCCACGCGTCAAGCGGACGTTGTTGCTTGGTACCCGATGGGGTGAGGAAGGCGCGAAGCTGGTGCCGGCGCCGGGGGAGCCGTGGTACCTGAACTACACATACGCGCAACCTGGCGCCGGCGTGACGACAACGTCGGATGGGCGGTCGCCTGCTGCGCTTATGCCACCGGGGCAGGAGGGCTGGCCGTGGCTTCCCGACCTGAGACCGAACCCCTCCGGTACAACGGCGCCGGCAGTGACCGTCCAGGCGGTAACGGACTTTCCGCCCATGGATGAGGGTGGTGACTGATGCTGACACGTTTGGTCCGAATCCAATTGGCGATCTTCGCCATTGCATCGATGGTCGGCATTCCGGTGATGGTCGTTAACTATATGCAGGTATCGACGCTACTGGGTATCGGACGCATCACGGTGAAGATGGAGTTGCCCGCAGCCGGCGGCCTATACCGCTTCAGCAATGTGACTTATCGCGGAGTGCAGGTCGGCAAGGTCACTGGGATCAGACTGGCACGCAACAGTGCAGAGGCGACGATGTCCCTCAACACCTCACCGAAGATTCCGGCGGACCTACAAGCCCAGGTGCACAGCGTCTCGGCGGTGGGAGAACAGTACGTCGATCTGCTTCCACGCACTGAATCCGGGCCGTATCTTCGCGATGGTTCGCGTATATCGATGCGGGACATTACAATCCCGCAACCAATCAGTCCCATGCTCGACCGGGTGAGTTCCCTGATCGCCAGCATTCCCGGGGACAAGCTCGCTGGCTTGCTCGAAGAGTCTTTCAAAGCATTCAACGGTGCGGGCTACGACCTCGGCTCATTCATGGACTCGGCGGCGAAGATCAGCCATGACGCCAACGGCGTTGCCGGTCGCACCCGCACCCTCATTGATGACAGCAGATCATTCCTGGACTCACAGGCCCAGAGTGGCGCCGCGATCCGACTGTGGGCGCATAGCCTAGCGGGAGTAACCGAGCAAACCGTCATGGACGACCCGCAAATCCGAAAGTTGTTGGATACCGGCCCAGGCTCCGCCCAAGAGGTGGCACGACTGCTGAACCAGGTGAAACCCACGTTGCCGGTATTGCTGGCGAATCTCAGGACTATCGGCCAGATCGGCGTGACCTACAACCCTTCACTGGAGCAGTTGTTGGTACTGTTGCCGCCGTACGTTGCTGCCACCGCGGCGGCGGGCGGGTGGAACAACCCGACCGGATTGCCGCTAGGGGACTTCGCCGTCTCTATGGAAGATCCACCGCCATGCACTGTGGGGTTTCTGCCGCCGTCGGCATGGCGGTCGGCCGACGACACGAGTGAGATAGATACGCCTGATGGGCTTTATTGCAAGCTGCCGCAGGATTCACCGAGCTCGGTTCGCGGTGCCCGCAACTATCCCTGTATGGGCCACCCCGGAAAACGCGCGCCCACCGTTGAAATCTGCAATAGCGACAAGCCTTACGAGCCATTGGCGATTCGTCAGCACGTTCTTGGCCCTTATCCGCTGGATCCCAACCTCCTGTCTCAGGGAATCCCGCCTGATGACCGAATCAACTCCGGGGAACGGATTTTCGGGCCGGTAGATGGAACACCGTTGCCCCCCGGCTCACCGCCAGTTACCGGACCGGGTCAGGCCTCGCCGCCGAGGCCAGACGCTTCTTATCCCGCTCCTCCCGAGGGGCCGCCGCCCGGGAAGGGGCCAGGCGATGGTGTGCCGGCGACGCCAAGCGCATTCACGCCCAAGGGATCTCGTCGCGCGCCAGTTGCCATCGCTCGCTACGATCCGCAGACCGGCCACTACCTCGCTCCCGATGGCCGCCTGTATCAGCAGTCCGACCTGGTGACCGACACGAAGGCGAAGTCGTGGAAGGACATGATGCTGCCCTCTTAGGGCAGGGTGTGCCGCGTGGGTATTTACACGTGTGATAGCCGCTTGGCCGCATGCTCGGCGGCAATGAAGGCGAAGGTCATTGCCGGTCCAAGTGTGACACCGGGGCCGGGATAAGACTTGCCCATGATGGACGCCGTCACGTTGCCTGAGGCGTAAAGCCCTTCCATCGGTTGCCCATCCTGGCTGAGCACTTGTGCATTGGCTTCGGTGACATACCCGCCCTTGGTACCGAGATCGCCCGCGTGGACTTGCGCGGCATAGAACGGCGCGCGCTCGATCGCGCCCAGGTTCGGATTGGGCCGCTGCGCGGGATCGCCCCAGTGATGGTCGTACTTCGATTCGCCGCGATGGAAGTCCTCGTCGACTCCGGTTGCGGCGAACGCGTTGAAGCGTCGCACCGTGGCTAGCAGATTGGCCTCGTCGATACCACATTTGCGGGCCAGTTCCTCAAGGCTCGTGGCGGTCTTGAGGAACCCGCTCTTGGTCATCCACCGAGGTGTGACGCGCGGCGGGCTGCCCAGGAACGGATACTTTCTGCGGTGCCGGGATTCGAAGATGAGCCATACCGGTTCGCCACCGCGCCGCACCATGGCGCGCGCGAAATGGTAGTAGTCCCACGACTCGTTGACGAATCGCTTGCCATCCGAACCGACGCAGATGCCGAATGGCACCGAACGTTCGAAATGCGAGGGCGACGGGGACCCGTCCGGCATCACGTATGTGGTGGCCCACCACGCGTCGTCGGACAACTCCGTCATGGCACCGATGCGCTCGGCCATCTTGATGACGTCGCCGGTGTCTTCAGGGCAGGCGCTCGACAACTGCCCGGTGATGTGATGCTGCTGACGGCGCAGGTCGTCGTCGTGGGCGAAGCCGCCCGCGCACAGGATGACGCCGGCCCGTGCGCCAATGCGGCGCAGTCGTCCATTGGACCGGGCGACCACACCCAGCGCCCTGCCGCCGTCGACCACGACATCCACCAGGCTCGTGTTGAGCCAGACCGGAACCCCGTACTGCTGCAAAATGACCATCAACTGGGCGACCAGGCTGTTGCCGGCCCCAAGGGGGGCCTGACCCAGGAGCTTGCGACCGTAGTGCCGGAGCGCAACGTAGCCCAGTCTGCGCAAGTTGCCCTTCCCCATCATCGGCAGATCCGCGAGCTGCACCGCGTAAGGAAAGGCGCTGGGCCGCAACGTCTTGAGCCACGGGCCAAGCTTCTTACCGTTGAAGACCCGCTCGTCCAGGCACCGCCCGACCGCGGCATGCGGGTCTTCCGACAAGTAATCGGGGTGCCCGGTCTCGGCGTCCCACTGCATACCCGCTGCGATCAGCTCGTTGACCATCCGGGGTGCGTTCTGGACGAACTCGACCTGCCGGTCCGGTGCGGTCGCCCGACCGTCAGCGGGAACAACGTTGCGCAGGAACAGGATCGCGTTCTCCGCCGAGTCTTGGCAGCCGGCCTTGAGCATCAGCGGGTTCGCCGGTACCCAGACGCCGCCGAGGGATAAGGCCGAGGTGCCTCCCCACACCGACGCCTTCTCGATGACGAGCGGCTTGAGACCCCGCCGCGCGGCGATGATGCCCGCAGTCAGCCCGGCGGCACCGCTGCCCACAATGACGACATCGTAGGTGTCGTCCCAGGCATTCGATTGCGAAGCAAGTCGATCGCCCACTCGTCATCACTCCCTAATAGCGCTCTGTCCTACGCGTTTTCACTGCCGCGTCGGTTGAAGTCGCCTGGCGTCTCGAAATTTACACCGCGTTCGCGGCCAAGCCGCCGGCCCGTTGGGACAACGACGGACGACAGCGCTCAGGTCCGCGGGGTTACGGACCTCGATCCAGTCGTCACTTGTGGCCGGCCTGCCAGCGATAGTCATCGTCGGCTCGATGGGCACATAGCCCCCTTTCTTTGGGTGCGCCCCTTCAGAGGTGGGCGTTGGTGATCGACTGCAGCTGCGTGTAGCTGTCGATGGCGTACCTGCCCCCCTCGGGACCGCAACCGCTCTGCTTAGCGCCACAGGTCGGGGAATCGGGGTGCAATGCGAATATGCTGTGCGCGTTGACGAATGTCATGCCGGCTTCCAGCCGTTCGGCCAGGGCGAAGGCCCGCTTTTCGTCCGCGGACCACACCGAGGATCCCAACCCATACTCGGTGCCGTTCGCCCGAGCGACGACTTCGTCGTCGGAGGAGAACTTCATGATTGGCAGGATCGGCGACATCTGTTCAGTCGCAACGACGCTCAAGTCCTCTGCGGGATCAAGCACCAGGTGCGGCAGCATAAAGTAGCCATTCTCGACTTCGGTGCCCTCCGCATAGCGGCCCAGCTGCACGCACTCGGCGCCGGCCTTGGTTTCGGCGAGCAGTTTGGTGACCTTGTCGTATTGGCGCGAGTTATTGATCGGGCCCATCGTCACCTCGGGCCGGGTGCCGTCACCAACGACGATTTGATCGACTGCGGCGCTTAGCTTTTCGACCAATTCGTCGTAGCGGTTCTTATGAACGTAGAGCCGCTTGACGTCGATGCAGATCTGGCCGGTGTGCATGAAAGCTCCGGTGACCAGCCGCTCAATCGCCTGCTCGGAGAGGTCGACGTCGTCGAGCAGAATCGCGGCGTCGTTGCCGCCGAGCTCGAGCGATAGGCGAGCCAGGTGGCCGGCAGCATCGGCCATGATCTGCCGGCCCGTCTCCGTGCTTCCGGTGAACGAGACCTTGCGCACCTTGGGATGGGTGACCAGCGCGCGGCCGATCTCCGGGCCGAACCCGGAGACGACGTTCAACACGCCCGGCGGAAGCAGCGAGGCCATCTCACCGAGGGCCTGCAGGGTGGCCAGCGGCCCGAATTCGGGGACCTTGACGATCAAGGTGTTGCCCGCGAGAAGCGCGGGGCCGATCTTGAGGCTTGCGATGATAAGTGGAAAGTTCCAGGGCACTATCCCGACGCAGACGCCCAGCGGCTGTTTGCGTACGACGAGCCGGCCGCGTTCATCGTCGATGACGCTGCCCGCCACCCATTCGGGGTGTGACCCGTAGGTTGAGATGTTCTGTCCCCCGACCGCGAAGTCGATCGCGGATTCGCTTAAGAGCTTGCCGTTTTCGGCCGTCAGCAGTGCCATCCAGTCGCTGGGCGCTTCGGCCAGCACGGCACCGGCCCCGGTGAGTAGCGCCGCTCGCTCCTCCACGGGCGTTGCCCGCCAGTCGGGAAACGCTGCCGACGCGGCCTCGACGGCCATCGATGCGTGCGAAGCGGTTCCGCTCGGGAACCGGCCGACCACCGTACTCAGGTGAGCCGGGTTTGGCACCGTGACCCACTCATCGGCGGTGACCGACTTGCCGCCGATCGTCATGTGCCCTTCAAAGCTCACTGCCGCGACTTCCTTTCTGGAGTGCAACACTCGGCGCTGGGACCGGGGCGTGTGCCGTCCGTCCCAGCTACCGCCGCATGGGTCCGTTTCTACCAACTAACCGGAGACAGACGACCGAGTCAACTATTTTCAGGAACGTTGTGAGTGCGGGCCTCGCACCCTGATCGAAGGGCTTCGTCGATGAGGAGCTCGGGCGAGCTCGACGCGACGACTTTCGGTTGTCCCGCGTCTTGCGTGGTTGCGGGGAGCCCGCATCTGATTCCCCGGCGAGGCGATGCGCTTCGCGATGCCGAAGTGCGACGCAGAGGCCCCGCATCGATGTCGAAACGCCACTTGCTTTTCGACGTGAGCGTTGTAATATCAGCACTAACGTTGACAAGTGAGAGGAAACTCCGTGACAACTGCAGCGCCAGCAGGGACTCTCGAAGTGCGCGTCGAGGGGGACGGGCCGGACATTCTCGTGCTGCCGAGCTTCGTAGGGCCGTACTGGACACCGGCACTGGATGAACTGGCGTCGTCGTTTCGCGTGCACCTGCTGCAACTCCCGGGCTTTGGCGACTTCGCTGTCCCGCAGGGAGCGCGCCGGGTGCTCGACCTGGCGACGGTCTTGAAGGTCGTGTTGGCCGACGCCGGCTTGCTCGGAGCATCGGTGATCGGGCATTCGTTCGGCGGTTGGTTGGCTATGGAGCTGGCGCTGCTAGCGCCGCCGCCAAAACTCGTCCTCGTCGATACCCTGGGATTCCGCATCAAGGGTGAGCCTCGTGAGGACATTTTCGATCGTCCGCGCGATACGGTGCTCGACCTGGTGTACGCCGATCGGTCGATGGCGCCGACGAATTGGGAAGCGGTCGAGGATCGGCGCAACGTGGCCTCGTTGGCGAGATACGGCTGGAATCCGTACCTGTGCGACCTGTCGCTGGCCAACCGTGCTGCCGCGATCTCGTCCCCGACGCTCGTGGTGTGGGGGGCGAAGGACCAGGTTGTTCCCGCCAGCCATGCGCAACTGACCGCCGACGCCATCCCGGGTGCGCGTGTGCAGGTCTTGCCCAAGGCGGGCCACGATCCGCTCACTGACGACCCATCGGGCTTCGCCGCCGCGGTGAAGCGGTTTCTGAGCACCGAGGAGCACTGAGATGAAGTTCTACGCGTTCCACTTCATGCCCTACCCGTTCCTGGAGGAGGGCTTCAAGGACAAGTACCAGTCGGACTGGGTGACCTATCCCAACAGCAACTACGACCCTGTCGTGGGTCACCGGCTGTATTCGACCTATATCGACCAGCTGGTCTATGCGGCGGAGTTGGGCTTCGACGGCATAACCGTGAACGAGCATCATCAGACGTCGTACGGGTTGATGCCTTCGCCCAACATCATCGCGGCGATGCTGGTGCAGCGCACGATGGGAATGCCGACCAAGGTCGGGATCCTGGGCAACGCGTTGCCGTTGCGGCAGAATCCGCTGCGCATCGCCGAGGAACTGGCCATGCTCGACGTGATCAGCGGTGGGCGGATGATCAGTGGGTTCGTGCGGGGCATTGGGGCGGAGTACCACAGCTTCGGCGTCAACCCGGCCGAGTCGCGGGACCGCTTCCGCGAGGCCCACGACGTGATCGTGAAAGCTTGGTCGGAGCCTGGCCCCTTTTCGTTCGAAGGCGAGTTCTTCAACTATCGCTATGTGAACACCTGGCCGCGGCCATTCCAGCGGCCGCATCCGGAAGTTTGGGCGCCCTCAACGGGTAGTGGCGAGACGGTGGTCTGGGCGGCCGAACGGGGTTATACCTACGTTCAGGTGTTTTCGCCGATTAAAAGCGTCATAAAGATCTTCGAGGAATACCGCGATGCCGCGGAGAAGTTCGGAATTGCCGACCCGTCCAGCCGTCTGGGTTGGGCGCCGGCGGTTTATGTCGCCGACAGCGACGCCCAAGCTGAAGACGAGTTCTGGCCTCAGGCCGATATGTACTTCAATAACTTGTTCCCCAACCCGATGCACCGCCTGTTCCCACCGAACTATATGGAGGAAAAGACACTCGAGCGGGTGCTGTCGCTGCGCGGTGACCTGGACAAGTCGACCGACTTCAACACCTTGAAGTCGAACTACACGGCCATCGTGGGCAGCCCGGAGACCGTGATTGGCATGCTCGAAGAAGCCCACGATATGCTCGGCTTTGAGCACCTCGTGATGTACGTCCACATGGGCGGTCTCAGCGATGAGTTGACGCGCAACAATATTCGCCGCATCGCTACCGAGGTCATGCCGAAGTTGCGTGACCACCAGAGCAAGCGAGATGCAGCCGTCGGCGCCCCGAGAGCGTGAACATGTGACCGGCCTCAGCATCGGAGCAATCACCGTCATGCCGGTGGTCGACAGCGTGGTTCGCCTCGTACCGACGCAGGCCTACGAAAACACCTCGGCCGTCGATTGGTCGAGCCATAACGCGCTGCTCGACGATGAGGGCATGCTCCGGCTCACGCTCGGCGGCTATGTCGTACGGTCCGCTGACCGTGTCATCCTCGTCGACGCGGGTGTGGGTCCGGAGGATCGTGTCGGCAAGAACGCGACGATGCCCGGGGGAAGGATGCTGGACAACCTGCTAGGTTCGGGTACGCCTCCCGAGGAGGTCACAGATGTGGTCTTCACCCACTTACATATCGATCACGTGGGGTGGGGCGCGGTCGGCGACCAGGTCATGTTCCCCAACGCGGCTTATCGCTGCCACCAAGCCGATTGGGATCATTTCACGAACGGTGGCGCGATGGGGGCGCCCGAGAAGCTCGCGGTAATGGCGCCGGTGATGGAGTGCTGGGACCGCTCAACGACCTTGGCGCCGGGCTTTGACGTGGTCGACGCGCCGGGGCATACGCCCGGGTCGTCGATCGTGGTCCTCTCCGACGGCGATGAACGCGGTGTGCTGCTCGGCGATGTTGTGCACTGTCCAGCCGAACTCATCGAAGACGAGTGGGAGACAATCGGCGATGTGGACCCGGTGCTCGCGCGCCGCACCGCGACGGCACTAGCGAAGGAGTACGAGGGCAGCGATATCCCGATCGGTGCTGCGCATTTCAGCGATCTGCGATTCGGACGACTACTTACGGGCGAGCGGCGAAGAAGGTGGGTCTACACATGACGGGAACAACCTCGCGGGCGGACCTCGAGCGCGTGGTCAGCGCGTACGGCGCTGAGGCGCAACGCTATCGAGCCGCCGGCGAGTGGGGGGACCAGACCATCGTCGGGGTGTTGCGTAGTCACGCGGCGCGCCGCCCGACGGCGCTCGCGGTCGCGACCATCGAGGGCGCGCTGACGTATGCCGAACTCGACCGGCGTTCGGACGCAGTCGCGCTGGGTCTGATCGACGCCGGACTACAGCCCGGTGACCCGGTCATCTTTCAAATGGGTAATGAGCTGGAAACCGTGATCGCGTTGTACGGTGCGCTCAAGGCGGGGCTCATTCCGGTCTGCAGCATTCCGAATCACCGGCTGCACGAGGTCACCCAGATCGCGATGGCGACCGGTGCACGCGCCCATATATTCCAGGCCGACTACCGCACTTACGATCTGGCGAGCTTGAGCTCGGAGCTGGTGGAGCGCTGCCCGGATATCACCGTCCGTGTGGTGACACGGGGCGAGTCGGCTCCGGGGATTTGGTCGCTTGATGAGCTCACTGGTGGCGTGGATCCTGACCGCGCTCGAGCGGTGGTGGATGAGATCCAGCGGCAGCTCTCGCCGGATGGTGTTGCGCTGTTCCAGCTTTCGGGTGGGACCACTGGCGTGCCGAAGGTGATCCCGCACACGCATGCCGGGTATTTGTCGATCGCTGCCCGATGGTCGCGCAACTTCGGGTGGGATGAGCAGACCGTGACTCTGCATTTTTTGCCGGTGATGCATCATGCGGGGCTCGGAACCGTGTTGGTACCAACGCATTTCGTGGGCGGCACTGTGGTGCTGGGTCGTTCGGTCGACGCCGAGTTGTTGGTGGGCCTGATTGAGCGCTACAAGGTGACATGGATGCACTTCAACATGGCGGCGTTTGAGCCCTTGATGGATTACAGCGCCCGGGTTGACTGCGACTTCAGCTCGATCGAACACTTCATGTGGGTGTTCGTGCGCCCGGAAATGTCAGCGCAGGCCGAAAAGATGTTGGGGGCGACCGCGATCGGCAGCTTCGGTGCGGGTGAGGGTGTGCACCTGTCTGCCCGGCCGGATGATCCCCCGGAGATCCGCCGCTATACCGCGGGTTCGACGATTGGTGCCCACGACGAGGTCGTGGTGCGGCAGCCGGATAGTGGAGAGCCCGTGCCCGACGGTGAGGTCGGGGAGCTGACCTTCCGCGGCCCCAGCGTGATCCGCTCGTATCTGTCCTCGGAGCACTCCGCGAAGGCCTTCACTTCAGACGGCTTCTATCGCAGCGGCGACCTCGGCCACGTGGAGATGATCGCCGGTCGGCGCTGCTATGTGGTGGACGGCCGGCTCAAGGACCAGATCAGCCGAGGTGGTGAGAAGGTGATGGCTGCGGAATTGGAGTTGCTGTTGCACGATCACCCCGAGGTACGGGAGGTGGCCGCGATCGGTGTGCCGGATCCGGCGTTGGGTGAGCGGATCTGCGTTGTTGTGGTGCCCGAGATCGCGGTCGCGGATCCCGAGGCACTGCGCAAGCGGCTGGTCGAGCATCTCGACAAACGCCACGTGGCCAAATTCAAGTGGCCCGAACTTGTGGTGCTGGTCGATGAGCTGCCCAAGACGGGAGTGAACAAAGTCCGTAAGGATGTCTTGCGCAGCTGGGTCGAATCCGGCGGCGCGCCAGAGAAAGTGAGGAACTGAGTATGACGGTGAAACTCGCGGGAGGGATGCGCGGCGTCGATCACGTCGCCTACCCGACCTGGAAACTGCCGGAGACCGTTCATTTCTATCGCGACGTGCTGGGGTTCCCGCTCAAGCACTGCATCCTCGCACCGGGCTGGGGCAATGACCCGCATCCTGACTTCGCGCATTTCTTCTTCGACATCGGTGCTAACGGAACCATTGCCTTCTTCTACTATTTCAACACTCCGGAGTATCGCGACCCGAACGTCCCGGACCGCATCAATCGGGCACGGCATCTGGCGCTGCAGGTCGACACCCTTGAGGAGCTAGACGGCTATCAGAAGCGCATCGAAGACGCCGGCTATGAGCTGCGGTTCCGCATCGCGCACGAGATCATCGAGTCGATCTATGTGTGGGATCCCAACGGGTATTCCATCGAGATCTCCCGGCATCTGCGACCCTTGCAGGAAGCCGACACCGTCGACACTGAGCTCTCCATTCAGGCTTTGGTCGATGTGACCCAAGGCCCAGAGCCGTCGCTGGCCAAGGTGTGGGAGCGCAAGGCCGAGCTCATCGCCGAGAAGCTGGGGGTTCCTAATGTCTAGTGTGTTTTTCGCCGACATCCCCGAGACCGAGCCGATCTGGAAGCGCGCCGTGGGAGACAGCGGGCAGGTCGAAACCCGCCACGTGGGTACCTATGTCGAGTTGCGATTTCCCGACGGAATCACGATCGACCGGCGCAGCACCGGTGCGCGGCATGCGGTGTGGTACAGCTGCATCGGCGCCCTCGACCACGCCCGCGTTGTGCAGTTCGACAAGGACGCGCTGCGCATCGTGACCGACAGCGCATCGTGACTGCGCCGACCAAGCGACTGGGCTACCGGCCGCGGATGGAGCCGGGCCCGATGCCCGACGGCGTGACGACGACCGTCACCGCGGTCAAGACCGCCGACGACGCCTCGGCCCCGGGCATCCTCTATACCGTGGCGGGCGCGACCACGGCGGTCACGTTGATGCACCCGCGTCAGGATCTGGCTCGGCACCACCTGATCCCGGCTTTGCTGGAGGCGGGCTTTGCGGTGTGGGCACAGGGTTCGCGAACCGTGAACAACGACCTGACCCTCATTCATGAGGAGGCCGTCCTGGATGCCGCCGCAGGCTTTGCGCAGCTGCGCGACCGCGGTTTCGAGCACATCGTGGCCTGCGGGCCGTCGGGCGGCGCGGCGCTGTACGCCTTTTACGTCCAGCAGGCCAGCCGGGCACCCGAAGGCCGCATCACGGTGACCCCCGGCGGCAAGCCGATCCCGCTCGACAAGGCGACCATCCCGGCCCCCGACGCCGTGGTTTTCCTTGCTGCGCACCCGGGGCAGGGCCAGTTGCTGCTCAGTTGCATCGACGGTGCGGTTGCCGATGAGGCCGATCCGCTGTCGACGGTGCCGGAGTTAGATATCTTCGACGAGGCCAACGGTTTTCGCGAGCCGCCGACCAGCTCGCAGTACGCGCAGGAGTTTCTGGACCGGTACCGCGAGGCGCAGCGGGCAAGGGTGGCACGCATCGATGCGCACGCACGCTATCTGATCGCCGAGCGCCTAGATGCCAAGGCGCGGTTCAAGACAAGTAATCGGACCGTCGACCGTCGCGCCAGCGTCATGTCGAAGGTCATCACGGTGTATCGCACCGATGCCGACCCGCGCACGCTGGACCTGTCCCTTGACCCGTCGGATCGGCCCTACGGGTCGATCCACGGCCGTCGCCCGGACCTGATCAACTTCGGGATCACCGGCTTCGGACGGCTGACCACCGCCGACGCCTGGCTGTCCACCTGGTCGGGACTGTCCTCGAACGCCGGATTCGTCACCTGTGCGCCCGAGGTGACCATCCCGAGCCTATTCATCGAGTACACGGGCGACCAGGCCACTTTCCCCTCGGTGGCCCGCGGGATGTTCGACGCGATCGGGGCCGCCGACAAGACCCACGAGCGGATCGTCGGCACCCACTTCGGCGGATCACCGACGGCCGACGGCCCGCCCGGCGGCGCGCTATCGGCCAAAACCATCATCGACTGGGTGCGCCAGCGCTTTCCAAGCGCCTGAGCCGCTGGAGCCTGATCTTGACCTCAATCGTTGATGCTCTCAACCGGATTCCGGCAGGGGGGCGCATCGTCGCCGGCGCCTACTGCGGCGGGCCGACATCGCTGCTACGGGGTGTCGCCGAGCGCAGCTCGGGCCGCGGGTGGCAGCTATGCGCCGGTCTGTTGCTCGACGACGGGGGCGTGTATGAGGCGGCGGGCTCCGGCAAGCTGCGACTCGCGACCTGGCATGTGGCCGGGGCGGGTCGCGACCTGGTCGAGCGCGGCCTCATCGACTACCTTCCCGTGAGAGCGTCCCAACTCGAAAAGCGTATTGCGACATGGGATCTGGATGCCGCCCTGGTCCGCGTCACACCACCGGACTCCGACGGCTGGTGCAGCCTTGGACCGTCGACCGGCTATGCGCTCACCGCGATCAAGACGGCCAAGCTGTGCATCGCCGAAGTCGACGACGCGCTGCCCCGCACCTTCGGTCAATCCCGCGTGCACGCCACGGAGCTGGACATTCTGGTGCCGTCGACGACCCAAACACCGACGTATCGCTCGCCGGAACCCGATGACGTCAGCCGGGCAATCGCACGGCATGTGCTCACCTTGTTGCCGGACCGCCCGGTGCTACAGGTCGGCATCGGCGCCGCAACCGAGGCGATCGTCACGGCGCTGGCCGAAGCGGGTGTCGGCCGGTTGCGGTTCGTGGGCATGGGTACCGACGCCATGGTCGACCTCTTCGAGCGCGGTCTCCTCGATGACGGGCGGCCGGCGATCCAGTCACCCGATCTCTTTGGGACACAACGGCTGATGCGATTCGCCCACGAGAACCCAGTGGTTGGCGTCTTCCCATCCAGCGTTGCGCACTCGCCACAGTGGCTCGCCGAGCACCAGCGGTTGGTGGCGGTGAACAGCGCGGTGGAGATCGATCTATCCGGGCAAGTCAACAGCGAGGTCGTCGCCGGAAGGCAGATTGCCGGGATCGGTGGGTCGATCGACTTCGTTGAGGCCGCGACACACTCGACTGGAGGACTGCGGGTCATTGCCCTTCCGTCGACCACCCGCGACGGGCGCCGCTCGCGGATCGCGCCGCGCCTCGACGCGACCGCTACCGTCACCATTCCGCGGGGAATGGTCGATTTCGTGGTCACCGAGCACGGCATCGCACGGCTCGAGGGCAAGACGCTGCGGCAGCGGGCCGAGGCGCTCATCGACATCGCGGCGCCGCAGCACAGACAAGCCCTCGCCGACGCCCTACGGCAGCCGGTGGCGATATGAGATTGCAAGGAGCAGAAGGCATGCACAAGGTCGATGAGTTGGCCTACATCGGGATCGCTGCGAATGATCTCGACGCGTGGTCGACGTACGCCCAACAGGTGCTCGGACACGAGGTCGCCGCCGACAGCGACAGCCACAACCTCTACCTGCGCATGGACGAGCGCCACCACAGGTTCATCGTCCATCCGGCCGACAACGAGCCCGAGGACGTCTCGTATGTCGGGTGGCAGGTACGCGATGCCGCAGAAATGGATGCCGTCGCTGCACAACTCGTGACCTCCGGGGTCAACGTCGTCGACGGCAAGCCTGAGGAAGCAGCGGCCAGGCGAGTCCTTGGCTTCGTGCATTTCACCGATCCGCACTCGGGCGTACGAATGGAGTTGGCGTACGGGCCGGAAGTGACCTTCCAGCCCGCGTATCGACCGTCGCGACCTATCTCGGGATACGTCACCGGCGCTCAGGGCCTCGGCCACTTCGTTACCTATGTTCCAGACGTCGAAGCCGCCGAGGCGTTCTACAGCCAGACCTTGGGCTTTGCCACCTCCGACTCGCCGAACTTCCCCGGCGTAGGCAAAATCGCATCGTTCATGTACTGCAATTCGAGGCATCATTCGCTGGCATTCTTTGGCAACCCTCAGCCACGCCGCCGCACCTATCACGTGATGCTCGAGCACTCCAGCATCGACGATGTCGGCTCGGCCTTCGATATCTGCCAAGCACAAGGCAATGTGAAAGTCCAACTCGGCCGGCACAACAACGACCGGATGTTTTCCTTCTATGCCCAGAATCCGTCGGGCTGGCTATTCGAATTCGGCTGGGGTGCAAGGACTATCGACCCGCAAACCTTCGCCGTCGAGCACTACAGCGTCGGCGGTGGCAGCGGCATGGGTGAGTGGGGTCACGCCGGCCTCGCGGAATCGGTCTTCTGAGGTGGTGGGGTCAGTGGTGGGTATTCAGGGTGTGGGTGCGGCGGCGCCGTCGCTGCGACTGCGTGCCGGCGACGTCGCCGCCGCGTGGGGCTCGCGGGGCGGCAAAGGCCAGGCCGCGGTGTGCGCGGCCGACGAGGATGCGCTGACGTTGTCATGGCTGGCGGTTGTGCGAGCGCTGGTCAACGCGGGCCGATCGCCCGAGGAGATCGACGGTCTGTGGTGGGGTACCAGCCGGCCTCCATTCGCAGAGGGGCCGAGCCTGGCGATGCTCGGGGCGGCGCTGCGGCTGCGCACCGACCTCGCGGGCGCGCTGATGAGTGGATCTGCGCACGCGGGCATGGAAGCCCTTGTCGCTGCGTGGGATTCCGTCGCGGCCGGGCACGTTCGCACCGCGGTAGTGGTCGCCGGTGATGCGGTGGTTCCGGGCCCCGGTACGCCGTGGGAGTCGCGTGTTGGGGCGGGCGCGGTGGCCCTGGTGCTCACCGCCGGCGCTGGTCCCGCCGCGCTGGCCGCGCGAACACAGCGCAGTTGGCCCGTGCTGGATCGCTACCGCGGCGATGGTGAAGCATCGACCCGAGATTTCTACGACCCGCGCCTGTTTCGGGAGGAGGTGTTTCTCCCCCTGCTCACCGAGGTCGCGGGCAAGACGGGCGGCGCCGACGCCTGGTCGCTGCCCGACCCGGACGGCAGGCTCGGCGCCGTGCTTGCCCGTCGGCTCGGAGCGGACGCCTCGGCGTCGGCGTCGATCTATGCGCAGCTTGGTGACACCGGCGCAGCCGCACCGCTGTTGGGCCTGCGCGGCGCGCTTGGTGCACCCGGGCGGGCCGCGGTGCTTGGTTACGGCGGTGGACGCGCTACCGCCGTGGTCATCGAGGTCAACGAGGCGCTTCCCGGTTCGGCTGACGACCTAGGCGCCGGGGTGTTCGTCAGCTACCCCGAGGCGCTACGCGCTCGAGGCCAGTTGCTGCCCACCGGTGAGCCGGTCCCGATGGGGGTGCCGCCGGGCAGTGCCGCATTCGTGCGCGGCGGCCTGGAAATGCTCGCGTTGCAAGGCGGTCGGTGTGTTGAATGCGGCACTCTCAACGTGCCGCCATCAGTGCACCCCGCCTGCATCGGGTGCGGCGGCGAGAAGTTTGAGGTGCGTGACCTCGAGCGTGCGGGCACGGTCCACACCTTCAGCGTGAACCACTCGATGCCGGCGCCATTTGTGGCGCCACTTCCGCTACTGATTGTGGATCTGGACGACGGAGCCCGGGTGCAGTTCCAAGGCTTGCCCGAAGACGCGCCGAACCTCGCGGTCGGCGACCGGGTCGAATTGGTGTTGCGTCGCTACGCCATCGAGCGCGGCGTCCCGGTGTATGGATACAAAGCACGGAGGGTCACGTCATGAGCTGGAATCGCGTCGCCGTGGTCGGCGCCGGCCTCATCAAGTTCGGCGAGTTGCACCAGCAGAGCTTCGAGCAGATGGGAGCGGGCGCACTGGAGGCGGCGCTGGCTTCGGTCGATAAGGGGATGGCACGTAACGTAATTGACTTCGCGGTGGTAGCAACCCAGCGGACGACGTTGTGGGGACACGAGAGCATCTCGGGCAACACCCTGCCTTCCGTACTGGGACTGAACGGCATCGCCTGCACCCGTGTCGAAAACGCGTGTCCCACAGGCAGTGACGCGTTTAGGATCGGCGCGATGGCGGTCGCCAGTGGTGTCTACGACTGCGTCCTCGTCATCGGCGTGGAGAAGATGCGCGACAAGTCTCCCGATGAGGGACTGCTGTCCCGAGCCGCGACCGGCCATCCGATCTACCAGCGGGGTGAGTCCGCTCCAGCGTTGTTCGCACCGTTTGCCACGCGGCACATGCACGAGTTCGGCACTACCCGCGAGATGCTGGCCAGTGTCGCGGTCAAAAACCACCACAACGGCGTGCTGGACCCGTATGCACACTTTCAGAACGAGGTGACCGTCGAGCAGGTGCTAAGCGGTCCGCCCGTGTGCCATCCGCTGCATCTGCTGGACTGTTGCCCGCAGACCGATGGCGCGGCGGCGATGATCCTGGTCCCGGCCGAGCGCGCCCGCGAATTCACCGACAAGCCGGTGTATATCGCCGGGTTCGCGATGGCCTCCGACCACCCGTGGATGCACGAGAAGTCCTCCTACCTCGGGTTCAAGGCCACCACCTTGGCCGCCGAGCGCGCCTACCGGATGGCCGGGCTGGGCCCGGCCGACATCGACATGGCCGAGGTACACGACTGTTTCACGATCACGGAGATCCTCGACATCGAGGATCTGGGCTTCGTCGAAAAGGGCAAGGGCGGCATCGCCTCGATCGAGCGCGAAACTGCCATTGGTGGCCGGATTCCGATCAACACCAGCGGCGGGCTGCTCGCCAAGGGACACCCCATCGGGGCCACCGGAGTCGCCCAGCTCACCGAGTGCTGGTGGCAGCTGCGCGGCGAGGCCGACCAGCGCCAAGTCGATATCCGCCACGGTAACGTCCTGCAGCACAACGTCGGCGGGCGCGGATCCGGTGTCGCTGTCGTCAACATCCTCACTACCAACACCGCATGATGCGTTTCTGCTGAAGCCGAACTGGAGGAGAAGTGAACCCCGAGGAAGTCGTACGCGCGGAACTGAACGCGTGGGGCCATCGTGACGTCGACGAGATCGTAAGCCATTTCAGTGACGACGCGGTGTGGGAAAACGTTCCACTTGGTGCTGCGAACGGGCACAGCGAGATCCGTTACCTGGCCAAGCAGTACGTCGATCGCATTTCCCATTTCGAGTGCGAGATCCTGAATCTGGCCACCGCGGGCAACGTTGTACTCACCGAACGCGTCGACCGGTTCGTCTTCGACGACACGCCGATGGATGCCCGGTGCATGGGAGCGTTCGAGGTTACCGGGGGCAAGATCAGCGCCTGGCGCGACTACTTCGACCATCCCTAGGCGTTCTTGCTATCCGCCACCAGACGACCAGGAGTTCATCCATGCCAGAAGCTGTCATCGTATCGGCGTTGCGCACGCCCGTCGGCACCGCGTTCAAGGGAACGTTGCGTGACACCACCGCCTACGAGTTGGCACATCATGTCGTCAGCAATGCCGCGGCGGAACTGGATTCGGTTCCTATCGACGATGTGATCCTCGCCGAGGGTATGCACGGTGGGGGCGTGATCGCCCGTCACGCCGCGCTCACAGCGGGGTTGACCGCGGTGCCGGGGCTGGCCGTCAACCGGCACTGCGCGGCCGGCCTGGCGGCGGTGCAGGGCGCGGCCGCCAGCGTGCGCGCGGGTATGGATCAGCTAATCCTCGCCGGGGGCGTCAATTCGACCTCAACGGCACCCAAGTCGCAGATGCGGAATGGACAGGAGTGGGTCGACTGGTTCCCGCCGACCCACCCTGACCGGCCTGACGCACCCAACATGGACATGTCGATCACGGTGGGGTGGAACGCGGCGGTCAAGGCCGGCGTAAGCCGCGAGGAAATGGATGCCTGGGCGTTGCGTTCGCACCGCAACGCCATAGCCGCCATCGACGAGGGAAGGTTCAAGGAGGAGATCGTCCCGATCGAGACCCCGCACGGGCTGTTCTCGGTCGACGAGCATCCGCGCCGCGACACCAGCATGGAGAAGCTGGCCGCGCTCAAACCGGTGCACCCCGAGGTCGAGGGTTTCTCGATCACCGCGGGCAACGCCAGCGGCGGCAACGACGCAGCGGCCGTGCTGGGGATCGCCAGTGATGGGCTTGGCCTGCCGGTTCTGGCCACCGTTCGCGCGTGGGCGTCGGTCGGGGTCGACCCTGCCGACACGGGTTTGGCGCCGGTCGAGGCGATCCCGAAGGCCCTTGCCCGAGCCGGCATTTCACTTGATGATGTCGATCTGTTCGAGATCAACGAGGCGTTTGCGTCCATGTGTGTGGCCACCATCAAGCTGCTCGACATCGACCCCGACTTGGTCAATGTCAACGGCAGCGGCTGCTCGCTGGGCCATCCGATCGCGGCCACCGGTGCGCGCATGCTGGTCACGCTGGTCCACGAACTGCGCCATCGAGGTGGCGGCATCGGGGTCGCGGCCATGTGCGTGGGAGGCGGCATGGGGTCGGCCACCGTCATCGAGGTCCCCGCACCCTGACTGGCAGTCGCTTGCCCGGCGTTACCGCATGGCGGCTCAATCTTTGGCGGTGGCGCGTTGGATCAGCTCGGTGCCCTCGCGGATCAGTTCGAGTCCACGTTCCACCGGGGTGCCCCGCCGTCGGCTCGGGTCCACGACGCCATGCAGGATCACGTCGACGGCCAGCCGTGTCGCCTCCTCGGGAGAGGTGTCTGCGGTCGCCGCATAGTGGCCCTGCAGCCCGCTGAGCGCGGAGACGATCGTCAACCCGGTGGCGCGCTCGTCGTGTGCGCGCAGGTAACCCTGTTCTGCCCCCTCCCTGAGGGTTCGGACCAGCAACTCCAAAAACGCCAGCCGAGATTCATGGTCCCGGACGCGGGCGTCCTCGGGTAGCGCGGCCTCGTCGCGTAGCAAGATCCGCACCCACACGGGGTGGGCGCTGATGAGAGTGGCGAGGCCGAGCATGAGCGCGGTGAGGCGCTGCACCGGATCGCCGTCCAGCTCACGCAGTTCCTCGATGATGACGTCACGCTGCTTGGTCAACATGTCGACGCCGGCCGCAAGGATCTGCTCCCGGTTGTTGAAGTAGTGGTACAGCGACGGCCGTGCCATCCCGATCGCGTCGGCGATGTCCTGCAGAGTGGTCTGGTTGAAGCCCTTGCGGTCGAACAAGTCGCCGGCCGCTTCCAGGATCGCCTGTTCCATTTTTCCAAAGCTCACACCGCGCGGCTTCGTCATCGCCCTATCCATGACACTCCTTGGAACGTTAGGAAATCCATGCAACCTGGATTCCGCGGTGGACACCCCATCTTGACACTCGACACTAGTGTAGTAATCTCGTCGCTAGCGTTGATACCGGCGAGTCGGCCGGTCTGGCGAAGGGGTGTGGGCGCGCAGTGTGACGGCCCAGGGAAGGACCGGCAGTGCACGACCACACATGTGATGTCGCCGTGATCGGCGGAGGTTTGGCCGGATCCGCGGCGGCCCTCGCGTTCGCCCGGCGGGGGTGCGCCGTGCGGCTGTTCGAACGCCGCGACCTCGCGCGGGACCCCAACCGGGGGGACATCCTGCACGCACCCACGGTCGAGGTGCTGCGGCAGTTGGACATTCTGGACTTCCTCGAGGCGCGCGGCGCGGCCAGGTGGCACGGTCTCGAGTTCGTGGACTCTTCCGGAGCCTTCTCGGTTGGCTCGGAAATCCGCGAGTCCTGGTTGCTCAATCATGCCGAGATGGAAGCGGTGTTCCTGGAGGCGGCGGAGTCGGCCGGCGCCGTCGTCCAACCGGACCGGGTGCGCACGCTCGAGAGTGATGGCGACGCAGGCGGCTGGTTGCTGGCCACCGACAACGGAACAACGAACGCCCGCTTGGTAGTTGGCGCCGACGGCGCCGAGTCCCTGACCCGCACCGCCCTGGGTATCCCGCTTGAGGATGTGCACGAGTACGAGAACTGGATCGTGGTGTTGCACAGCCCGACTCCGTCGTGGCTGAAGCCCGACTATGGTTGGACGCTGCTGCATCCCGAGGGGACGGTGTGGCTTCTTCCAACCACCCCGGTCGGCCGCCACCGTGTGGTCCTTGTGGTACGCCGCGGCGAAGCCAGAGAGTGGATGGCCTTGAGCGAAGCTGAAATTCGCGACCGGCTGGCGCAACGCCATCCGGGGCTCGGCGAACTCGAACTGAACAAGCGCGGCGGATCGCACATCTATCGCATCAAGCGCCAGCATGCGGCCAGCTACTCGGGGCCACGGGCGGCGCTCACCGGTGATGCCGCGCACACGATCCACCCGGTCGGCGGCCAGGGCCTGAACATCGCTATCCAAGACTCGGCCAAGCTCGCCGAGCTGCTGAGCACCGTGCTGCTCGACGACCAGGTATCTGAGCAGGCGTTCACCGATGCGCTGGCCGAATATGAGGCGATCCGCCGTCCGATCAACACCGCCACGATCCAGGTCGCCCACACGGGCTCGTTGATCGCCGGTCCGGGCCAGGAGCCTTATGAGAAGGCGGTCGAGTTCTACAGCAAGGCGGCCTCGGACCCGGGCTGGGTGCGGCAGTACCACGGCGGCTTCGGTGGTCGGGTGAGCTGAGATGCAACATAAGCGGATCGAGGAGCGCTGATGCTAAGCGCACAGGACTTCAAGGGTGTGTACGGGATCTTGCCGACACCGGCTAGGGAGGGGGCGGACCGCTGGGACGCCACCGACACGGTCGATCTCGACGAAACCGCCCGGTTGACCGAGAAACTCATCGCCGACGGCTGCAGCGGTCTGCTCGCCCTCGGGACAACGGGGGAGTGCGCCACGCTCACCGGGGATGAGTTCGAGGCGTTCGCTGACTGCTTGCTGTCCACCGTCGACAAGCGGGTACCCGTCTTGGTCGGCGCCACAGCTTTGGGCACTCATGAAACGGTGCGACGGATGAGGTTTCTGCGGGACCGCGGGGCCGACGGCACCATGCTGGGGCTTCCGATGTGGCAGCCGTGCAGTGAGGCGCAGGCGGTCAAGTTCTACGCCTCGATTTCGGAGGCCTTTCCCGACATGGCGATCATGGTGTACGCCAACCAGCACGCCTTCCGCTTTTCGTTCCCTGTCTCGTTCTGGGGTGCGGTTGCGGCGGCGGCGCCCACGGTCACCAGCGCGAAGTTCGCCAACCCCGCTACCTACCTGGAATGCCTGGCGGCGTCGAAGCGCAAGGTCAACTTCCTGCCGATCGACTCGATGGCGCTTATGTTCGCTCAGCAGGCATCGGACGCCATGACCGCGTTGTGGGCCACCGCCGCATCCATGGGGCCGCAGCCTTGCGTCGCGTTGATGGATGCGATCGACGCCAAGGACCTCGACCGGGCTGGCGAGATCACCAAGGACATCGCCTGGGCGAACGAAACCTTCATTCCGGGCGGCAATCTCGAGGAGTTCGGCAAGTTCAATCTGCAGCTCGAGAAGATCCGGTTCAACGAGGCCGGGTACTGCGATGCCGGTCCGATCCGGCCGCCCTACGATCTCGTCCCGGAGGACTACGTCGAGGGTGCGCGCGAATGCGGCCGTCGCTGGGCCAAGTTGGTGCAGAAATACACATCGACAGGAGTGAGGCAGTGACCACCACGCCCGAGGTTCCGAAGATTCCCGATGACGAGAAGCTCGTCACCGACTTGGTCGGCACGATTGACCCGAATAACCTGTCGAGCCTGGTGTTTCCGCTCTCCAAGCTCCAGCAGTTCGACGAGAAGCTGCCGACCGTGGTGCTCGGCTATACCACCGGCCAGATCGGTGTGTGCGTCTGGAACCTGGAACCGGGTCAGCAGAACGACTATCACGTGCACCCGACCACCGAGCACCTGCACATCTTTATCGAGGGCGAATGCGAGTACACGCTCGGGGATCTGCCTCCCGTTATCACCCGCGTCGGTGACGCCGTTATGGTCCCGGCCGGGATCGCGCACGGCATCCGCAACATCAGCGACAAACGGGCATCCTACGTCGCCGTAGCCAGCCCAGGCCCCTACGAAAAGCACCGCGTCGAACGACCGGCAGAGAGGACTCAGGCATGACACAAACTGTGGAGTCAGGGCAGCGGTTCCCGCTGATCACGCAGGAGGCGCTAGACGCGCTGCGGTCACGAATCGGCCAGCCGTTCGATAGACCGACCCCGCATGTCACCGAGGCGACGGCCGACTCGATCCGGCACTGGGTCCACGGAATCGGTGACACCAACCCGCTATGGCTCGACCCGGAATACGCGCGCAACACGCGGTGGGGTGGAATCACGGCCCCGGGAACGTTTCTCTACGCCTTCGATCGGGTGGTCAGCGGCTATGTCAGCGGCCTGCCCGGCATACATGCGATGTTCGCCGGCACGGACTGGCAGTGGCACGCGCCGATCCGCCTCGGTGACCGGATCGAGGCCAAGCCGGTCCTCAAAGACCTTCTCGAGCTGAAGAGCGCCTTCTCCGGCCGCTCGGTGAAGCAGACCTACCGGGTTAGCTTCGTCAACCAAAACGACGAGCTGGTCTGCGAGGCGGACTCCTGGTGCATCCGGACCCAACGTGACGTGGCGAGGGAGCGCGCCACCCGGGAGGCCGTCAAGCCCAAGGTCTGGTCCCGGGATGAAATCGCCGAAATCGACGGCCACTACGCGAACTACCAGCGGCGGGGTGCCACCACGCGGTACTGGGAGGACGTGCGTGAGGGCGAGAAATTGCCGACGATGCTCAAGGGGCCGAGCACGGTGACCAGCTTCGTGTGTTTCACGCAGGGGTGGGGGAGCCTGTATGTGAAGGCGCACGCGCCGGCATTCGAGATGTTCCGCGAACACCCGGCATTGGGCATACCCAACGATCTGGGGATTCCCGAGCCACCCGAGCGGGTGCACTGGGACTCCGAGCTTGCCCGCGCGGTCGGCGTGCCCGCGGCCTATGACTATGGGCCGGAACGCATTTCGTGGCTCGGTCACCTGATGACCGACTGGATCGGCGACGACGGATTCCTCAATCGGCTCAATGTTCAGGTCCGGAAGCACAACATCATCGGCGATCTGACCGTGTGCAACGGAACAGTCACCCGCAAGTGGGTCGACGAGGGCAAGCACTTAGTCGAGGTTCGGGTGATAGCCGAGAACCAGCGCGGCGAGCACACGGCGATCGGCACGGCGGTCGCCACCCTGCCGTCGAAAGGACAGTAGGTCGATAGGCCATGCCTTCTGGCCGATGGAGCGATCGCGTCGTGACGGGCGAGGTCAACGGGCACCCCTGCCTGCTGTATGCCGATCGGGTTCGGTCAGTGGGCGAGGTGCTGGCGGAGTCGCGGCGGTGGGTCGACCGGGAGTACCTGATCCAGGGCGATCGTCGGGTCACATTCGGTGAGCACGAGCGCGCCGTGCAACGGGCGGCGCGTGGGCTGTGGCGCGCCGGGCTCCGCCCGGGTGACCGAGTTGGGTTGTTCGCCGCCAACAGCCCCGACTGGGTGGCGGTGTTCCACGGCGCTCTGAAGATGGGCGTCATCGTCGCACCCTTCAACGGCTGGTGGTCATCCGACGACGTGGCGCAGGCCTGCGAGCTGGTGTCGCCCGCCGTCGTGGTGGCCGACGACCGTCGGGCGGCCAAGCTGCCACCGACCGCGCGGGTCGCCCACTTCGCTGACATCGTCTCGGGCCACGACGCGATGCCGTGCGACCCGCTGCCCGTTGTCACCAACGAGAACGCCCCGGCCATAATTCTTTTCACCGCGGGGACCACCGGCTACCCCAAGGGCGCGGTGCTTTCCCATCGATCCCTGATCGCGAATCTGCAGACGCTGCTGGTTGTGTCGCGCAAGCTGCCCGATCAGATCTCCGACGACATCGAGCCGAGCGTGACGCTGGTCGGGCTGCCGCTCTTTCACATCGGCGCGATCCAGCTCCTGCTGGTGCCGCTGATGACCGGGAGCAAGGTGGTCTTCCTGGACGGCAGGTTCGACCCCGGGGTCTTCATGAGTCTGGTCGAGTCCGAGGGCGTGACGATGTTCTCCGGTGTCCCGACAATGATGGAGCGCATCCTTCGGCACCCCGGACTGGAAAGCCATGACCTGTCGTCGCTGCGCACGATCGTGCTCGGCGGTTCACCCGTCAGTGGCGAGTTGCTCGAGCGCATTAGTTCGGCATTGCCCAACGCCCGGAGGCGGGTAGGGCAGACCTACGGGTTGACCGAGGCCGGCGGGGTCGTCAGCACCGGCGTCGGTGCCGACATCGAGTCGCACCCCGGATGCTCGGGCCGGCTCGCACCCGTTGTCGAGGCCCGGGTCGTCGATCCCAATGAGGATGGCACAGGTGAGCTTTTGGTGCGGTCCCCGGCGGGCATGGACGGCTACTGGGGCCTGCCCGGCGATCCGACGCTGAGCGCCGACGGCTGGATCCGCACCGGCGACATCGGCCGCGTCGACCAGGACCGCTATCTCTACATCACCGGGCGATCGAAGGAGATCATCATCCGGGGCGGCGAGAACGTCTCGGTGTCCGCCGTCGAGGCGGCGTTGGCCAGACATCCCGCGATTGCCGAAGCTGCCGTTGTCGGCTTGCCCGACCCCGATCTCGGTGAAGTCGTCGCCGCAGCGGTCATCATCGCGGACGACCAAGCACCGTCCATCGCCGAACTTGAACGGTGGGCGCGAAATAACTTGGCCCACTTCGCCGTTCCCGCCCGATGGTGGATCCGCTCATCCCTGCCGACCAACGACGCCGGCAAGGTCCTCAAGCGCGACTTGATCGCGTCCTGGCCTCAACACGCCGCGACCAATCGACTGGGCGCCTGATCATCACAAATCGAAGGGAGTGGACGGTGTCTTCAGATACAGATCTGTCATGGGTGTCGGCAATCGTCCGGTCCTTCGAGCCGTACTCGTTCGTGTGGTTCCATCGTGAGCAGCTTCCGGAGCTCGTCGAGCGGCGAGGACATCTGGTCGCCGCTGACCTCGCCGGCGTGCCCCCTCTTGCGTTCCGTTGCGACGGGATCGTGTTCACCTGGGTGGCCACAGAGCGCGGTGTCGACGTCCGGGAGGGCGACGCGGACGCCGCAACCGTGGTGGAGCTGTCCGAAGAGACGTTCTCGGAGTTCCTTCACGAGCTGCTGACCGTGAGGGGTGCGGCGAACACCGGGCGGGCGCGGGTGGTGCGCGGTGACTTGGCGGGTTGGCAGCGTTGGGAACCGGCGATCCAGTCGCTGTGCTCCGGTCGGGAAATCTATGGGCCGGCGGTACGGCAGACGCTCGTGGACCGCGCCGGCGAGCCATTGGACCTGTACCGTGCGTACTCGATTCATGACGACCTCGATAAGATGCGGTACTTTTTCGAACTCACGGGTTACCTGCATCTCAAAGGAGTATTCACACGAGACGAGGTCGAGCGTTATGGCGCCGAGATCGAGAGGGCGCGAGAACGGACGAAGCCAGATGACCCGACGTCGTGGTGGTCGGTGAATGCCGACGGTGAGGAGGTGGTGACCCGCATCAACTACCTTGGTCGTCATTCCTCGTTGCTCGCCGATCTGGCCCACGATCGGCGTCTGCGTCGCTGCGCGGAGATCGCCGGCCGGGATCTGCGGGTGTGTGTCGATCGGCTCGACGGGCCGATGGTGTTCATCAAAAACTCCAATGTCGTGAAGGGCAACGGCGACCTCGGCTGGCATATCGACCCCACACTCGGCGGAGGCCCGGTGATCTGTCCCTTCATCCAGGTTGGCATCCAGCTCGATCAAGCCAACCCGGCTAACGGACAGCTTCTCGTGCTTGCCGGCTCGCACCGCTACACCAAGCACGGTGTCAGCCAGGGAGACCAGCAGGGGCTGCCGGTGGTCGCCTTCGAGACCGAACCGGGTGACGTCACGATCCACGACGCTTACATGCTGCACACGACTCCGCCGCCTACGAGCGACAATGCAGGCCGCCGCGTCCTCTATTACAAGTTCGCCGAGCAGAAGACGTTCGATTGGATACCCGCCGGCCATCACTACAACGACGGACTCTTTCGAAGAGCGTCGGAATACCAGGCGTTCACTAACACGACGGCCACGTACTAAAGCTGCGTGCGGACGAAGAGGGTTTGTTTGACGAAACTGGTTTTCTACAAAACGTTTTTGCACTTTCACCCCGATGGGGCCAAAAATGCGCTACCCAGCTTCTGGAGGGCATCCGTACCCACCGGCTCGAGGGCGTCCTCACATCTGTTAAAGCAATTGCGGGAGATGGCTATTGGCTACCAAACTCGAGGTTGAGCAACGACCGCTGCGCGATACAACGCGGAAATTCCTCGACCACCATGCTTCTTCGGCGCAGGTACACGAAATCGCTTCGGGCACACGAACGCTGGACCGGTCCTACTGGACGGCGGCCACCGACCTGGGCTGGACCTCGCTGCTGGTGCCCGAAGCGTTAGGGGGCGGCAGCATCAGCGGCCGTCCGTTCGCCGACCTCTGCGTGTTGGCCGCCGAGTCCGGCCGACACGTGGCGCCTGGTCCGCTCGTCCCATGCAATGTCGTGGCGTGGGCGCTGACGCGGGCCGACACCGACCAGCACAAGGACACGCTGGCAGCGATCGTCGATGGGAGCGCGGTGGCCGCGTGGGCGCTCGCGGAAGGCAATCGCTGGGAACCGGATGCTGTCGCCACTCGGGCCGAACGCACCGCGGACGGATATGTCATCACCGGGATCAAGAACATAGTCGAGGCGGGTCCGGACGCGGACCTGTTTCTGGTCACCGCGCGCGTCGAGGATGGCGTCGGGCACTTCCTGGTTGAGCGCTCGCGGCCGGGCGTCATCGTGCGACCACAACGCGGCCTGGACCCGACGCGCGCATTCGGCACCGTCGAGTTCGCGGCGACCCATGTTCCGGAGACGGCTTGCTGCGCAGGGGATCTCACCGAACTGGCCTACTGCGCAGCGATTGCCATCCAAGCCGCCGAGACGGCCGCATCGATGCAGCACGTCTTCGACATGACGATCGACTGGGTTACTCACCGATACGCCTTCGGCCGGGTGATCGGCTCCTATCAGGCCATCAAGCACCGCCTGGCCGAACACTTGCTGGCGGTGGAAGCCGCGGCCGGGGTCACCGCCAGTCTCGCCGCGGCGCTGGACGCGGGATCGCCGGACGCATCCCAGCTCGCCAGCGCCGCAAAGGTTCACATCGGCGACGCCGCTGTTGCGCTCGTACAGGACGCGATACAGATTTACGGCGGGATCGGAATGACCTGGGAACACGATCTGCATCTTCACCTGCGCCGCGCGTCAACCAACCGGGTCGTGTACGGAGGCCCTGCCGAACACCGCGAGCGGCTGTGCCGGCTGGCCGGAGTGTGAGGGAGGCCGCATGAACACCGAGACAGATCTCGTCGACGATCGCCCGCCTGTACCAACCGATTTGGATGAGTTTCGTGCACATGTCCGACGGTGGCTGCCGGGCAACCTGCCTAAGATCGGCGAGCAGTCTCACTCGGGTGAACCGATCGAAGAGCTAGCTGCCCGGCACCGCGTTCTGCAGCGGCGGCTGTGGGACGCACATCTGGCCGGCATCTGCTATCCGCGCGAGTACGGCGGCCTTGGTCTGAGCCGCGAACACCAGGCCGCATTCCTTGACGAGACGGCCGGATTCGAGTTGCCGACCATCATGGCGGTGACTCATGCGGTGATCTTGCCGACGTTGCTCGACTTCGGTTCAGCCGAGCAGTGCGCAGCCCGCGTGCCCGCCGGGTTGCGCGGTGACGAAATCGCCGTGCAGTTGCTTTCCGAGCCCAGCGGCGGCTCGGACATGGCGGCCGCGCTCACCCGCGCCATAAAGGACGACGATATTTTCGTCGTCAACGGTGCGAAGATCTGGAGCACGGGAGCCCACGTCGCCGACTATGGACTCCTGCTCGCCCGTACCGATCCCGAGTTTCCGAAACACCGTGGGCTATCGATGTTTATCATGCCGCTCGACGCGGAAGGCGTGACGGTCAATCCGATCCGGCTGGCGTCCGGGGCGAGCGAGTTCTGTGAGGAGTTCTTCGACGACGTCAAGATTCCGGTGAGCAATCTGGTCGGCGAGTTCAACGATGGATGGACCGTGGCGTCGCGCGTCCTCTTCCACGAGCGCAACATGGTGGGCGACAGCGGCCTGAACGACTCGCGGTACACGCCCGCAGGCGAAGAACGTGACGATCCACTGGTGGCTCTCGTGCAGCGACTGGGCATCGCGTCGGATCCGGAGGTGCGCCAATTGCTGGGAGAAGCGCTGGCCCTGGCCCACTTGAAGCGTCCCACCGTCGAGCACATCAGCGAGGGGCTTCGGTCCGGCCGGTTCCCGGGGCCAGGCGCCAGCCTGCTCAAGCTGCTCAGCTCGCACATCGGTTACCGCCGCTTGGACATCGCCATGCAGATAGCCGGCAACAGCGGGGTGGTCTGGGACGGCGTCGATGAGGAGTCACCCGGCATTCAGTGGCTGGGTGCACGCGCCCACACCCTCGCCGGGGGCACGACGGAGATGCAGCTCAACCAAATCAGCGAGCGGGTGCTGGGTCTCCCGCGTGACCCGTCGACCGACCGAGAGCTGCCGTTCTCCCAGCTGCCGCACAACTAAGCAGAGGACAGCGGAGCAGTGCGAAATAATGGCTTAGGCAGGGAATTCCGCCTTGTCAGTCATACGGGCTCAGCCAGGCTTGCCGAAATTTCGGCTCGCGTTTCTCGGCGAAGGCGCGTGGCCCTTCATGCACGTCGCCGGACAACATCACCCGGTGAACAACCGCCTCGTAGTAGCGTTGTTGCTCGGCGATTAACGCATCGCGCCAGAACTTCAGTATCTGCTTGGTGCCCCACACGGCGGCCTGGGAGTTTTTTGCGATTGTCTCCGCTCTCTCGAGCGCCGTGTCTATCAGCCTCTCCCGCGCGACAACTCGTTGCACCAGTCCGAGCCGAAAGGCCTCATCGGCGGTAAGCCGGTCACCGGTGAGCATGAGTTCCATGACGGCGCCAATCGGCATGAGGCGGGGTAGCACGTTGACCGCCACCCCGGCGACGATGCCACGCTTTACCTCTGGCAGTCCGAACCAGGCATCCTCGACCGCGATTCGGATGTCACAGGAGATCGCGAGTTCCGTTCCGGTACCGGCGGCCAGGCCGTTGATCGCGGCGATGGTCACCTTCTCGCAGGCGGCGACACCTGCGATGTCAGGCGCGGGGGAGATCGGTAACCTGCCGCCACCGTCCACGTCGGTCGCCATTGCCTTGAGGTCGGCACCCGCGCAGAACGCCTTGTCGCCGGCCGCGGTGATGATGGCGACATATTGGTCGGGGTCGGATTGAAACTCGGAAAGCCCTGCCTCGAGTTCGGCCGCATCGGCGAGTCCGATGGCGTTCATGCGGTCGGGCTTGTTGATCGTAAAGATCGTCGTGTGTCCCCGCTTCTCCATCACGATGTTTGGCACGGCGTCCTCTCAACCGTCGATGAAATCGATATCGAAGTGTATGCCCAGTTCCTGATGTCGCGCGTTACACATGTTTCTTTCCTACCAAGGGTATTCGTGCCTTCCGCGGCGGTCTGAGCTGCGCTATTGACAGCATGCACATTGTTGGATAGACATCAAACAGAAAAATAACTGAGTGAGTCGTCTGATTATACCAGCGACTGCGGCGAGGAAGACTGGATGGTGCGTAAGCTTCGCGAGGCGGCTATCGCGGGGGTTTACCAGACGAAGCAGGGCGATCTGTCCGACCGGATTCAGGCCGATGTCTGGTTCGAGTGCGCCAAGGGCGCATGCGACGACGCGGGCATCGACCTGGGTGACATCGACGGGCTGATCATGGACGGTCCCGAAGGGGTGGGAATTCGATCCATGCTTCCCGCAGCAGCCCTTGGGCACGATCTGTTGGGCAAGCCGATGCGCTTTCATGCATCGAGCTCAGTCGGCGCGTCCGCCGCCGCTTCGGGGGTCAACCTGGCCGTCTACGCGGTATCAGTTGGGCTGGCCGAGGCCGTTGTCATCGTCAACGCTGTGGCCGGCCACCCCGAAGGATTTTCGAGCGCCAACCGTGACGAGGCCATCGCAGCGATGGCCAAGTTGAGCGGACCGTATGAATACATCTACGGAACCACCCGGGTTTCCGACCACGCGGTGCTGGCGCGCCGGCACATGTATGAGTACGGGACGACGTCCGAGCAGCTCGCCGAAGTCGCGGTGGCTCAGCGCTACGGGGCCACGCTGCATCCGCTGTCCTGCAACGGGCATCGCGGCGAGATCACCGCTGACGATGTCATCGGCTCACGCATGATCGCCGACCCGCTGCACCTACTGGACTGCTGTGCCATCAACCAGGGTGGCGGCGCGATCGTCGTCACCTCCGCCGCCGTCATGCGAGGCAACAAGAAGCACAAGCCCATTGGGCTGCTCGGTTACGGCGAAGGGCACAGCCACATCGATCCCAACTCCGCGCCGTCGCTGGCGTTTTTCGACGCGGCCCAACTCGCCGCCGACACCGCCTTCGCGCAGGCCGGCGTCTCACGTGACGATATCGACATCGCCGGACTCGGTGACCACTTCACGATCAACGTGCTGTTCGGCATCGAAGCGGCCGGATTCTGCAAGCCGGGCGAGGGCGGGCCTTTCGTCGAGAATGGAGCGCTGAAGGTCGGTGGTCGCCTCCCCACCAACACCGCCGGTGGTTTCCTCTCATTCAGCCATGCCGGCGCGTGCGGCATTTTCACGATGATCGAAGTCGTCGAGCAACTCCGCGGTACCGCGGGTGCACGCCAGGTCGCCAATGCCAAGTTGGGCTATCTCAGTGGCTCGGGCGGTGCGATGCAGAACAACTACTCTGCGGTACTCGGAGAGGTCTGACGTGATGAGCGGCGCAGAGAAGTTCCTCCCCGAACGGGTTCCGGGATGGCAACAGCCGTTCTGGGACTCGCTGCGGGAGCGCAAGATCAAGGTCCAGCGGTGCGCGTCATGCGGGGCATTCCGACATGTGCCGAAAGAGATCTGCGCGAAGTGCCATTCGACGTCGTTCTCCTGGGAGCCGGTATCGGGGTGCGGCGTCGTCTATACCTACACGATCGTGCACCGCGCGCCTACGCCCGCTTACCAGGCCGCCGCGCCGTACGCGATCGTGCACGCGGCGATGGATGAGGGTTTCCGGATGGTCGGAACGATGACCGGGGTCGATCCCGACGATATCGAGATCGGCACACCTGTGCGCGTCGTGTACACCGACCTCTCCCCGGACTGGACCATCGTGGAATTCGAACCGGCAACCGACACAGAAGAATTGGTGGACAATGCCTGCGACAACTGAGAACAAGCCGACGCCGGTGATCGACGCGCTCTTCATCGACGGCCAGTGGCGTCCCGCCGAGTCGAAATCAACCTTCCCCGTGACCAATCCGGCCACCGGGGAGCTGTTGGCGGAAGTCTCCGATGCATCGGTCGACGACGTTCGGGACGCCATCGCGGCGGCGAATGCCGCGTTGCCGGCCTGGTCGAAGCGCACGGCATATCAGCGGGCCGAGGTGCTGTTCGAGGCGCATCGACGGATGCTCGAGCGATCGGAACAGTTGGCCAAGCTGATGACCGAGGAGCAAGGCAAGCCTATTCGCGCCGCGGGGATCGAGGTCAAGTACGCCGCCGACTTTTTGATCTGGTTTGCCGAGGAGGCGAAACGGGTTTACGGACAGACGATCCCGTCGGCGCGAGCCGACCAGCGTTTCATGGTCTTGCACCAGCCGGTCGGCGTGGTCGGTGCCATCACCCCCTGGAACTATCCCGTATCGATGATCACGCGCAAGGTCGCGCCGGCACTGGCGGCCGGCTGCACGGTGGTGCTGAAGGCCGCCGAACAGACTCCGCTGTGTGCGATCGAAGTGTTCCGGATCCTCGAGGAGTCCGGCGTTCCGCCGGGCGTCGTCAACCTGGTGACGACATCCGACCCGGCCCCGGTCGGCGCGGAGTTCGTCAGCAACCCGGCGGTCGCGAAGCTGACCTTCACGGGTTCGACATCGGTCGGCAAGCTGCTTGCACGCGGCGCGGGCGGGAACATGAAGCGGTTCTCCATGGAGTTGGGCGGGCACGCGCCCTTCGTCGTCTTCGACGACGCCGATCCGGCGCACGCCGCCAAGGGCGCCGCGATGGTCAAGGTCCTCAACACCGGGCAGGCCTGCATCTCACCGAATCGCCTGTACGTGCACCGCTGCATCAAGGATGCCTTCCTCACGGTGCTCGTCGAGCGGGTGGCGAAGATGAAGGCCGGGAGCGGTTTGACCGAAGGCGTCAGCATCGGCCCGCTCATCGACGCCGACGCCCTGCAGCGGATGCAGCGCCAGGTCGATGACGCGGTGAGCAAGGGCGCCGTCGTCGAGACGGGTGGACGCCGGCTGGCCGAGAACGGGCTGGAGCGTGGCTTCTTCTTCGCACCAACGGTCCTCAGCGGTGTGACCGACGCCATGGACATCTACCGGGAAGAGACGTTCGGTCCGATCGCACCGGTGATCGTCTTCGATGACGAAGACGAGGTCATCGCCATGGCCAACGACACCGACTACGGGCTGGCGTCATACGTCTACACGCAAAACCTCGCCCGCGCGTGGCGGGTGATCGAGCAGCTGCGGTTCGGCATGGTCGGAGTCAACGACATCAACCCGACCTCGGCGGCTGCCCCGTTCGGCGGAGTCAAACAAAGCGGGCAGGGCCGGGAAGGGGCGCACGAGGGGATCCTGGAGTACCTCGACACGAAACTGATCGGATTCAGCATCGGATGAGCGCGCAACAGGCTCGGCCGGCGTTGGACCGGCTGATGAACCCGAGAACGGTTGCGTTCGTGGGGATCACCGAGGACTCGCGCTGGGCGCACTCGGTGCGATACTCACTGGACGGCGGCGCGGAGTGCTTCTTCGTCCATCACAAGGCGGAGCAGGCCTTCGGTCATCGGGCGTATCCGGATCTGAGGGCGATCGGCCGTCCGGTCGACGCGGTCTTCCTCGCGTTGGGGGCCGAGCGCACGGTCGACGCGGTGGAACAGGCCGCCGAAATCGGTGCCGGGGGTGTGATCACCTGCGCAGCCGGCTTTGCCGAGCTCGGTGACGAGGGTGTTGCCCTGCAGCAGCGGATGGTCAAGGGCGCGCGGGCGGGCCACATGCCGGTGGTCGGTCCCAACGGCGTGGGCCTGATGAACGTGCCACGCAAACTGCATCTGAGCATGCTGCCGCTCTTCGCCCGCCGTGTCGGCGGGCTGTCGGCCGCGACACACAGCGGCGCGATGATCGAGGCGATGGCCGCCGCGGCGTCGCGCGCGGGCGGCGTCGGGTTCAACCTGCTGGTGTCGGCGGGCAACGAGGCCGTCACCGACGTCGCCGACTACCTGGACTACTTCGCGTGCGACGAGGCGACCCGGATCGTGGCACTGGCGGTCGAGAAGATCCGGCGCCCGGAGGCGTTTTTCGACGCGGCCAGGCGCTGCCTGGAGGCCGGCAAACCGATCGTGGCGATCAAGCTCGGCCGCAGCGAGCGGACTCAGCGCATGGCCGCGTCACACACCGGAACGCTGACCGGCGACGCGTGGGTCTACGACGTCGCGTTCAAGCAGGCGGGCATCCTGCCCGCCACCGACATCGACGATCTCGTCGACCGGGTGCAGTTCCTCGAACAGCTTCCCCGCCAGCGCTGGACCGAAGTGCGGGGCCTGGCGATTCTCACCGTCACGGGCGGTTTCGCGCAGCTGGCCAGCGACCTGGCGGAAGTCGAGGGGGTGGACGTGCCGGAGGTGGAGCGGCTGGCCCCTTTCGTGGCGGAGACGATCCCCGGCGGCGCGGTGACGAATCCCTTG
Organism: Mycobacterium sp. SMC-2; assembly: GCF_025263485.1. Classification (NCBI taxonomy): domain Bacteria; kingdom Bacillati; phylum Actinomycetota; class Actinomycetes; order Mycobacteriales; family Mycobacteriaceae; genus Mycobacterium; species Mycobacterium sp. SMC-2. The sequence continues at coordinate 5,405,681 of NZ_CP079863.1, read as the reverse complement.
GACGTCACGGGTTTCGCCGGAGTCATCGACGGGCTGTGGCGGAAGGTGCTCACCGAATACGAGGCCGCCCCCGAGTTCGATGCCCTGTTGTACAGCAGCCAGCACGCCGACTGGAACGGCCCGCTCTTCGCCGACATCGAGTTCGCCGAATTCGGTGCGGCCAGCGATAAACCGTTCGTCATCGCGCCATTGGCCGGCCAGGGCGGGCGGTGGCTGGAGAAGTATCGCGCCGACGGCATCGCGGTGGGCAACGGGCTGCGCGGCTGTCTGCGGGGCCTGCATACCATGGGAGCCTTCATGCGGCTGCGTCCCGGGTCGCGTGTGCGACCTCCCGCCGAGATCCCGGTGCTGCCTCGTCCTCAGGCCGGCCCGATCGCCGTGCCGGAAGGCTCGATGCTCCCGTTCGCCGCGACGATGGACCTCCTCGCCCGCGCCGGGATTCCCACTGCGCCATACCATTTGATAGCGGACGATGCCGCCACGCCGCCGCCCTTCGCCGGCCCCTACGTGGTGAAGCTGGCCGACATCGCCCACCGCACCGAACACGGCGCCGTGCGCCTGGGCGTCGGGGTCGCCGCGCTGGGCGCGGCCGTCGACGAGTTGCGCGCGGTCGCCGATTCCCACGGGTTGCCGACGACGATCGCGGTCCAGCCCATGATCTCCGGCCACGGCGAGGCCTTCATCGGGATCAAGGGCGAAAGCGAACTGGGTCCGTTGGTGGCGTTCGGCCTGGGCGGAGTATTCGTCGAGGTGATGCGCAAGATCGGCGGCCGGATGGCGCCGATGAGCGACGAGGACGCCGCGGAACTGATCGACGAGTTCGGCGACACCGGTGTGCTCGACGGCTTCCGCGGCTCTGCGCCATGGGATCGGCGCGCGCTGACGTCGGTATTGACGGCGGCTTCGGTGCTTGCTGCGGGGGGCCGGGAGTGGATCGAGTCGATCGACATCAATCCGTTGATCGTCACCGCGGATGGGCCGGTCGCGGTCGACGGGTTATGCCTGTTGCGGCCGGGCGGTCAGTAGCCTTCCGCGGGCTCGCGAAGCCAAAGTCCGCTCAGCGGCCCAGAATCAGGTCGGCGGCGCGCTCCGCCACCATGATGACCGGCGCGTTGGTGTTACCGCTGGTGATGGTGGGGAACACCGACGCGTCGACGACGCGCAGGCCGTCGATGCCATGCAGTCGCAGCTGTGGATCCACCACCGCCTCGTCATCGGATCCCATTCGGCAGGTCCCGACCGGATGGAACGGGCGGAACGACTGCTGGCGCAGATACGTTGTCCACTGCTCGTCGGTCTGCACATCGTCGCCGGGCATCTCCTCGACGACCTGTTTGGCCTGCATCACCGAGGTGTGGAAGATCTCCCGCGCCTGGCGGCACGCGGCGATCAGCTCCGGCATGTCCTCGTCGCCGACGAGGGAATGCTCGATCACCGGTGCGGCGCACGGATCGCCGGAGCCCAGCCGCACGGTTCCGCGGCCCTTGGGGTGTACGCAGCTGGGATACACCATCATTCGCTTCGGAACGATCTTCACGTTATACAGCCCGTGGGCGCCATCCTCGGCGGCGTCGTCGTCCCGGGTGAATTCCATCCCGACGGGCATCAAGATGATCTCGGTTTCGGTGGGCCGCGAACCGGTCAGCGGCGCGAACACCACGGCCGCGCCGCCGCCCAGGGTGAGGGCGCCTTGGCCCCGAACCAGGAAGTCGATGCCGTGGCGGAGGGCACGATGTGGCCGCAATTCCTCGGCGAGGGTGTCGGCGGTAGTCCGGTAGCGCATCAGCCCGTAGGCATGCTCCTGCAGATTCGTGCCCACCGCGGGTCGATCCAGGCGCACCTCGATGCCGTGTGCACGCAGATGTTCGGCGGGCCCAATGCCGGAGAGCATCAGCAGTTTCGGTGACGACAGTGCCCCGGCGCTGACGATCACCTCCCCGGCGGCACGGGCGGTGAGTTGGCGGCCCTGGTGACGATACTGCACGCCGGTGGCGCGGTCACCCTCAATGAGTACCCGGGTCGCCCACGCCTGGGTGCGGATGGTGAGGTTGGGCCGCTTGCGGATCGGGGCCAGATAGGCGCGGGCGGTGCTGCTGCGAAATCCACGTCGCTGGGACAGCTGCGCACGCGAAACGCCTTGCTGGCGTTCGCCGTTGTAGTCGGGATTCAGCTCGTGGCCGGCCGCGACCGCCGCGCGCAGGAAGTCGTCGACGACTTCGAGCCGCATGGCGACCTTACTGACCCCGACCGGCCCGCTGGTTCCGCGGTGCGGGCCGGGCCCGTCGGCGTAGGTCTCTGAGCGCTCGAAGTACGGCAGGACGTCGTCATATCCCCAGCCGGGGCAGCCGTGTTCGTCGCGCCAGCCGTCGAAATCGGAGCGTTCCCCGCGGACCCAGAACATCATGTTCACGGAGCTCCCCCCGCCGAGCACCTTTCCGGCGGCCCAGTTGTCGAGCATTCCGTTGCGCGATGCGTCGGGCCTGCCGGCGTAGTGCCAGTCGAACTTCTCGGGTAGCCGCGCGACACCCGCCGGGATGCGGATGAGAAGGTGGCGATCCCAGCCCCCGGCCTCCAGCAGCAGCACGCTCGTGGAGGGGTCGGCCGACAACCGATTGGCCAGCACGCAGCCTGCCGACCCGCCGCCGACGATGATGTAATCCCATTCCGCGCCTTGCCCGTTTCGTGCGTGCCGACCTTTGATTTTCATACGCGGTTGTCTCCCTCGCACCGATGAAAGGCATGGACTCTACGGACACTATAGAAAATAGTTGACTCGGTCGCCGATCTACGGTTGGCTTGGCTCAGTAACGGACGCCGGCCCGCGTCCTATAGCGCTGAGGAATTGATTGACGATGGTGCCGACCCGGTTGGGTTTGATTGTGCCGAGCTCCAACACGACGATGGAAACCGAGCTGCCGGAGATGTTCGCGCGGCGGCAGACATTGTTTCCCGAGGAGCGGTTCACGTTTCATTCCAGCCGGATGCGGATGCTGGAGGTGACCGCCGAGGCGCTGTTGCAGATGGACCGGGACAGCAACCGGTGTGCGGTCGAGCTCGCCGATGCCCAGTGTGACGCGATGGCCTACGCCTGCTTGGTCGCGATCATGTCCCAAGGTCCCGGTGTGCACGTGGACGCCGAAGCGCGGCTGACCGAGGCCGCGCGCACGGCGGGCTGTGACGCGCCGGTGGTATCCAGCGCGGGCGCGTTGGTGCGGGGGTTGGCGGCTCTGGGTGCGGGGCGCATCGCGATGATCACGCCGTATGTCCCCGAGCTCACCCAAAAGGTGTGTGACTACCTGCGGGACGCCGGGATCGAGGTAGTGGACGTGATCAGCCGTGGTGTCGCGGATAACTGTGCGGTGGGGCGGTTGGAGCCGGAGGATCTGTTGCCCCTCGCAGGGCGGCTGAATAGCAGCGGTTGTGACGCCGTGGTGGTGTCGGCGTGCGTGCAGATGCCGTCACTGGCGGCGATCCCCGAGGTGGAGGCGCGGCTCGACCTGCCGGTGCTGTCCGCAGCGACCGCGACCACCTATGAACTGTTGACCGCGTTGGATCGTGCGACGGTGGTGCCCGACGCCGGCTATTTGCTGAGCGAGGAGTTCGCGCTGAGGGCTGCCCACCCGACGAGCGCTGACTCACTCGTCAAAAGACTTGGTGTACTGGCGTCCTCGCCACGATCAACTACAGGAGATCGCGAATGAGCATTGCCACACAGCGTGAGCACGACGCAATCGACTTGTCGGCGGAAAGCCTGTGGTCGGGTCCGCCGAACGAGCGGGATCGACTGTTCGCCGAACTGCGCCGCGATCGGCCCGTGACATGGCAGCGGCCCATCGTCACCCCGATGATGGCCCTGATGGGTCAGGAGCCCCCGCCGGGCTACTGGGCGGTGGTGCGGCTCGATGACATCGTCACCGTGAGCCGAAACGCCGACGTGTTTTCAAACGCGAGCGGCGTGATGTTCGAGGACCTGCCCGAGGAGGTTCGGAAAACATCTTTCCTCCTAGCGATGGACGAACCGCAGCATGGCAACTATCGCCGGATCGTCAGCTCGGTGTTCACCCCCAAACGATTGGCACTGATCCGCGAGCAGATCCAGAATCAGGCGCGCCAGATCGTCGACGGCATCGCGCGGTGCTCGGACGACGTGGAGTTTGTCAGTCACGTGTCCGCACGCCTGCCGTTGTGGACGATTTCGGAAATGGTTGGTGTACCCCAGGAGTGGCATGAGGAGATCCGGGAGGCGGCCGTCGGCCTGGTCGGGTGGAACGATGAGGAGATCCTCGGTGATCTGGATCCCCCGACGCTGATGGCCAACGCGGTGATGACGTTGCGCACCCGGTGTCAACAGATCGTCGACGCCCGGCGTAGCAAACCCGAGGACGATCTGATCAGCGCGTTGGTGGCGGCCGAGGTCGACGGAAAGCGGTTGACCGACGAGGACATCTCGTATTTCTTCACGCTGTTGTGCGTGGCGGGCAGCGATGCGCCGATGCACACCACCACCCATACGTTGCGGGCGTTGACCACCCACCCCGACCAGCGCGCCTACCTGCTCGAGGACCTCGACGGGCGCATCGATGTCGCGGTCGAGGAGTTCATCCGGTGGGCCACGCCGGCGATGACGTTTCGCCGCACCGCACTGGCGCGCTTCGAGTTGTCCGGTGTCACGATTGAGCCGGGGGACCGCGTGATCATTTTCTTGACATCCGGTAACCGTGATGAGAAGCACTTCGTAGATCCGTTCCGTTTTGACATCAGTCGTAAACCCAATCCGCACATCGGGTTCGGCGGGCGGGGTCCGCACTATTGTTTGGGCAGCCATGTCGCGAAGATGCAGATCAAAGCGATCATCACCGAACTATTTCGGCGGCTGCCCGACATCCACACCGTGGGCGAACCCCAGTATCTGGCGGGCACCTTCATCAACGGGATCAAGCGCCAATACGTCCGATTCACCCCGGAGTCACAGCAATGAAAGTTCACATCGATCTGACCAAGTGCAGTGGAATGGGCCTATGTGAACTAGCCGCACCGTCGATATTCGAAGTCGGCGAGGACGGGCAGACCCACCTCATCGCCGAGCCCGTTTCGGACGACGACGCCGCGGCCGTCGATGAGGCGGTACGCAACTGCCCCACCATGGCGCTGTCGTTTCAGCGCTGACATCACCGTACGGAATGGCCTTACCGGGCTGAGTCTTTTGCGGGCTCAATGCTGGAAATGATCATCTCGAGCCACGCGCGGTAAAGATCCTCACCGTCGAGCTGGCTGGCCAGCGTGATGCCCTCATTCGTTGCCAGCAATACTCGGGCCATCGTTGTTGCCGGTATGCGCAGCGCGCCGCCCAGACGTGCCACGCTCTCGGTCAGGTACTCACTGAGCCAACGGACCGTCTCAAGTCGTTGCGCGGCCAGGCGTTCACGGGCTTCGGGGCTCCGCAGCAAGAACAGGGTGAATTCGTGGCCGAGCGCTGCCTGGTCGGCCCCCGTCTTACTCATCAAGTCTCGCCAGCGATTCGCCAGCTCGTCGACGTTGAGCTCGTCGAGTCGGTTGGACGACAAGATGACGTCGGCGAATCCATCCAGGAACCGTTGCCGATGGCGTTCGATGACCGCGAGGAACAGCTCCTCCTTGCCGCCGAAGTGGGCGTAGATGGCACCCCGGGTGTATCCCGCCGCATCGGCGATCTCCTCCAGCGAGGCGCCACTGAAGCCCTTGCGCGCGAACAGTTCCTCGGCCGCGTCCAGCAGCAGCGTACGGGTGTGTTCGAGGCGTTTCTCCCTGGTCCAGCGTTGCGCCATCGGGCCATTCTCCCAGATCGACACGGTAAAAGGGCGTTGCCCGGCCGACGTGGCATACAGCTACGTATTGCTTATACGGTCATGTATATTTTGGCGGGCAGCGCCCATATACAGCATTGTATCTGACATACGGTCACGTACTATAGTGATGCGCACCACAAGCCACGGTGAACGAACCGGCTAGGAGGAATGAGCAATGTCAACGGACTTCGTCGAAACAGCACGGCCAGGCGAATGGGTGGACACCATTGGTGCGCTGCCCGACGACCGTGACCTTTACCCGTTGCGCATCCCCACCGATCGCTACACGTCGGTCGAATTCCAGCAGCGTGAGCGGGAAGCGATCTGGATGCGGGTCTGGCAGATCGTGGGTCGAGTCGACGAGTTGCCCAAGGTCGGGGACTGGAAGGTATATCAGATCTTCGACCAGTCCTTCATCATCGTGCGGGGCAAGGACGAGCGGTTGCGAGGCTTCGTCAACGCCTGTCGGCATCGCGGCAACATGTTGTGCCAGGGCACCGGGAATGCCAAACGGGGATTCCTGTGCCAATACCATCTGTGGTCCTACGACCTCGAGGGGAAAATGCGTGGCGCCCTGCGCGAGCGGGAAAACGTCATCACCCCCGAGGACAAGGGCGAGAACGGATTGCTGCAGGTGTCCGTCGACACCTTCGGCGGCTTCATCTTCTTGAACCCCGATCCCGCCGCGGCGCCGCTCGCCGAGTTCCTGGGGCCCGACGTGGCCGAGCTGTTGGCGCCCTACCACCTCGACCAGTTCACCACCGTCATGGACGTGCGCGAAGCCATCGATTGCAACTGGAAGGTCGTCATGGACGCCTTCAACGAGGGCTACCACATCTCGGGCATTCACCCGCAATTGCTGCGCGTCATCGAGATCGATCCGAGCAAGAGTCGCTACCGTTTCTTCGAGACCCATAGCGTGGCCGTTGCGCCGTTCGAGGTCCAAGGTGCCAGTGCGCAGGCGCAGGTGGACGGCATCATGGATCTGCCCGAGACGTTCCCGTCGACGGCCGCGGTGTTGCCGCGCTTCGAGGAACTCGTCAAGGAGTATCGCTCCGCGGATGGATCGGTGGAATTCCCCGACGGCGTCAACGCCCGCAAGCTGCTACAGCAGGCCACCAGGGACACTCTGACCGGCATGGGCCTGGACGTCAGCGGGTTGACCGACGCGCAGATGAGCGACAACCAGGGCTGGGTGCTGTTCCCGAACTTCTTCATGACGGTCCGTGCCGGTGAGTGTCACGTGATCATGGCGATGCCCCACCCGGACGGCGATCCCAACCGATGCATCTGGCACGTCAGCAGCTACATGTATCTTCCGGACGAACACCGGGATGCCTTCCGCGCCAGCCTGATCGATGTCGAAGAGCCGGGTAGCTACAAGTATTTCGAGGCGCTGCAACAGGATTACGAGCAGATGCCGCGCCAGCAGATCGGCCTGCGAAACAGCAGGTTGGGGCACATGTCCTTGGTGAGGGAGGAAGTCGTCATCGCTTACTACCACTCGGTCCTGGACCGCTACCTCACGAACGGTGTGAAATGACATTGACTCTCGAAGAGCGCATCGCCCTGCACCGTCGCATGGCGGAGGCGTACCGCAACGCCTACCTCCGCCAGGGTGTCCAGGATGGCGAGGCCTTCGTCGACGCTTGGAAATTCGCCACCGACGCGGTGTACGCGTCGCCGTACTTCACCGGTGACCAGGGCTTCCTGTTGAGTGAGTTCCCCGAAGAGTCGGCGCGGGCGTCCACCATGGAGGCCAAGGTGTATTCGCTGACGTTCCCCGACTGGAAGCCGGCCGATTTCAAGTACTGGCCGGCCGACAACGGCTTCGTCATGAAGACCCGCTGGGAGGGGCACACCAAAGAGGGAACGAAGATGGGTTTTTACTCCTACAGCTTCGTCGAGACGAACGAGGACGGCGAAGTCGTGCGCTGGGAAACCCATGTCAACGATGAGTACAGCGCGTTCCTAGACGTCGCGATCGGCTTGCACGGTCCGTTCCACGGGACGTCCGAATACGTCGAGGCGCTAGAACGTGTACTGACGTCGGCCGGCATTTCGGTCTGAGGGAGAAGCGGTCACAGTGCTAAGAGATATCCGCGACGTCATCGACGATTACGCCGGCCGTTCCCGTACGGTGCTGGAATACGGGCTGGTCACCAAACGCCTTGTGGACGAGGCGAAAAAGCCCGGATTCTCCGTCGACAGCTGGGCGCCGTTGGCTGAGCTGGTGGCGACGGACGAGTTCGAACGAGTCGGCGCATTCAAGGAAGTGATGGACTGGCCGGCTTATGTTGACTTCCTGACAAACTGGGCGACGTCTTCGGAGTGGGAATGCTCGTTGCGGCGTGTCACCGAGACGCCGGGCGCGGTTTTCCTCGAACTCGAGGAGCGTAGCCGCATCGGCGAATTCAGTAATGTGGTCAACTCGCTGTCGGTCTACGAGTTTACCGACGCGGGCAAGATTCGGCACATCGACCTGTATCTCCAGATGGAACTCCCGCCCGCCGAGATGCTGAAAAGTTTTGAAGGAGTCGAGATCTCGGAATGACCGCTATAGATTCCGTCGATTTCTTCACCGACAACGAGTTGCTGGCCGATCCGTACGACTACCTGGCCGCCCTGCGCGATGAATGCCCGCTGCGGCGCGAGAAGCATCACGACGTAGTGATGGTGACGGGCTACGACGAGGGCATGGCGATCTACAACGACACCGAGCGGTTCTCCTCGTGCATCTCGGTGACCGGGCCATTCCCCGGCTTCCCGGTGCCGTTGGAGGGTGACGATGTATCTGGGTTGATCGCGGCGCACCGCGACGAGATCCCGTTCTACGACCAACTGCCGACGTTTGATCCGCCGGTGCATACCGCGCACCGGGCGCTGCTGTCGCGGATGATCACACCCAAACGCCTCAAGGAGAACGAGGAGTTCATCTGGCGGCTCGCCGACCGCCAATATGATGCAGCGCTGGCCGGCGGCCGTTGCGAGTTCATCGGGGAGTTCGCGAATCCGTTCGCGATGTTGGTGATCGCCGACCTGCTCGGCGTGCCCGAGTCCGACCACGCCGAATTCCGCAACGCGCTGCTGACCGAGGCCGGCACGATCGGGAGCAGCGAGGGCGAGACGATGCAGCACTCGCCGCTGGAATACCTGTACGGCAAGTTCTCCGAATACATTTCCGATCGCCGCGCCAACCCGCGTGACGACGTGCTGACCGGCGTCGCCTCCGCCACGTTCCCCGACGGCAGCACGCCGGAGGTGATGGACGCGGTGCGCGTCGCGTCCAACCTGTTCGCCGCCGGCCAGGAGACCACTGTCCGGTTGCTGTCCACGGCGGTGATGATGATCGCCGAGGACGCCGGTTTGCAGGCCAAGCTGCGTGCGAACCCCGACATGATTCCGCGATTCGTGGAGGAGGCGTTGCGCTACGAAAGCCCGGTGCGTGGCGACTTCCGCCTCGCGAAGGTGCCGGTCACCGTCGGAGGCGTGGACCTGCCCGCGGGTACCACGGTGATGTTGGTCAACGCCGCGATGAACCGCGATCCGCGCAAGTTTCCCGATCCGGACGCCTTCGACGTCGAGCGGTCGAACGCGCGCCAGCACGTCGCGTTCGGGCGTGGGCCGCACAGCTGCCCCGGAGCCCCCCTCGCCCGCACCGAGGCGAAGATCAGCCTGCAACGGCTGCTGGAACGGACGACGAACATCTGGATCGACGAGGACAAGCACGGCCCCGAGGGGAATCGTCGGTACAACTACCTGCCGACGTTCATTCTGCGTGGGCTAACCCGATTGCACATCCGGGTCGAATAGGCTTCCGATTCATGCCTTTTGAGGGAACTACCGCGATCGTCACCGGCGGCGCGTCGGGCCTCGGCCTGGCGGTCGTCGAGGCGCTCGGCGCGCGCGGCAGCAACGTCGCCATTTTCGATGTTCAGCGCGATCAGTTACACGCCGAGGTGGCCCGGTTGCGAGTTGACGGCGCCAAAGTCAGCGGTCATGTCGTTGATGTCTCCGACCGGACCCAGGTCCGGACCGCCGTCGAGCAGGTGCGGGCCCAGTTCGGTCCCGTACTGATCCTCGTCAACAGCGCCGGTGTCGAGCAGTTCGGCAAATTCGCCGAGATCACCGACGAGGAGTGGGACCGCATAATGGCGGTCAACCTGCGCGGACCGTTTATCTGCACACAGGAGGTGCTGCCCGACATGATGGCCGCGAAATGGGGCCGCATCGTGAACATTTCGTCGTCGAGCGCTCAGGGCGGGCAGGCGCGCATGGCGGCCTACGTCAGCTCGAAGGCCGGGCTGATCGGGCTCACCAAGAGCCTCGCGCTCGAACTGGGCCCGAAGGGCATCACCGTCAACACCGTGCCGCCCGGCATGGTGGTCACCCCGATGCTGGAAAAGGCGATCGCCGAGGGCCGCTTCACCGAGAGCCTCGAGCATTTCGCCGCGATCACGCCGGTGCGCCGGGCCGGCCGGCCCGAGGATATCGCCAACGCGGTGATCTTCCTGTGCTCGGATGAATCGTCGTACATCACCGGCCAAGTAATTCCCGTCAACGGAGGTCGCAGGACATGAGCACACCCGACCAGCGAATGCCGCCGCTCCCAGCCGAGGCGTGGGGTGAGGATGAGTACGCCGCGTTCGGCGCGTTGCTCGGCGTGCCGGGCGAGAAGGCGCCTCGGGCCGGCTCGGGAGACCCTCTGGACCCGCTCCGATTCGACATCATCGGCCTGTTGGTACACCACCCCAAGATGGCTCGTGCCTTCCTGACTTTCAACGGCTTCCTGTTGCACCGTGGCGAACTGCCGGCGCGCCTGCGCGAGCTGACCATCCTGCGGGTCGCCCATCGCCATCGGTCGGCCTTCGAATGGGGCCAGCACGTGAAAATGGCACCGCGCAACGACATTTCCGAGGAGGACATCGCCCGCCTCGTTCGCGGGAACGACGAATTCGAGGGTGCCGATAGGCTGGTGCTGGACGCCACCGACGAATTGCTCGCCGAGGGCCGCGCGCGCTGGGAGACCTGGCAGGCACTAGCCGACGCGCTGGGCGAGCACGCCGCGATGGAGCTTGTTTTCGTCGTCGGTGTCTACGTGCTGACGGCGATGGCGTTTGGAACGTGGGGTCTGCGGCCGGCGCCGGGTAGCGCGCCCCTGCCTAGCCCTTGATATCCGGCAATACCTTGTCGGCGAACAGCTTCAGCTGCTCGTAGACGAGTTCATACGGCAGGCCACCGAAGCTGAAGTTCGCCAGCATCTCGTAGTCGCCCACCATTTCCTCGCGGATTTTGTGGTGCTCGACCAAGGCTTCGGGTGTGCCGATCATGTTGCCCGCGATGTAATCCCGGTAGGCCTTGTCGGGGCCGCCGGCGGCGGCGGCGGCCATACCCATGTTCGCGTAGGTGGAGTAGGACGGCAGCTCCTTGAAATGGTCGCTCATGAACTCGTAGTGGTTTGCGACCGTGGCGAACATCTTGGAGAAGTAGGTGTCGCAGTATTCCGTGACGCGTTGCTTGTCATCGAAGCACAGCACGAAGTCCGAAATTATGAATGGGGGTGCGGTCTTGCCGTGCAGCTTCTCGAAGGTTTCGCGGTAGTGGTTGATCTCGGGGATGGCGTTGCGCCAGTCGCCCTGTGAGAAGCGCAGCGTCTTGAGACCGTAGTTGGCCGCGACCTCCACCGAGGACGGCGACATGCTCACCATGACGGTGCGGTCCTTGAATGACTTGAACGGCCGCGGGCGGACCTCGGTGCGGGGAATCTTGTACCACTTGGTGTCGGCCTGGACGATGCCCGTTTCGATGCCGGACATCACGATCAGGGCGGCCTCATCGAACATCTCGCGCGAGTCGGCCAGTTCCACCCCGAATGAACGAAACTCCCGGCGGGCCGCGCCCCGGCCCATCCCGAGGATCAATCGGCCTTCCGAGAGGACGTCGAGCTCGAGGGCCTGTTCCACCACGCGCAGCGGATTGTTCCAGGGCAGGATGACGGCGGCGGTGATGAGATCGATCGTGCTGGTCTTGGCCGCGATGTACGCCAGCACCTGAAAGGGGTCCGGACACGCCGCGTAGTCGGTGAAGTGGTGTTCGACGGGACCGACGTAATCGAAGCCCATGGCCTCGGCTTCGACGGCGAGATTGGTTTCCTGCATGAAGGTCTGAACGTCGGGCAATCCGTGCAGGTTCTGGTAACCCAGATGCAGTCCCACTCGCATGTACGCCTCCAAGTCCGCTTCAGGGCCCGCCCGCCGAAGCATGCGACTGCCCTGGTCATTAGTCGACCGACTAAAATGACCTTACGACGGCGTCTGCGCCCGGGGCAAGTATATAGTTGACCAACTCGGCTAGTTCGAAAGATGCGGCACACTTACGCATAGGGTGTCCGCCGGGGCATCCGGGAAGGCCGGAATTCCAAATGGCAGGGCTAACCGGCAAAGTCGCGGTCGTGACCGGGGCGAGCCGGGGGATCGGCAAAGGCGTCGCCCTTGCGCTGGGGGCGCAGGGCGCGACCGTCTACGTCACCGGGCGCACACTATCGGCAGGCGGCCACCCGCTGCCCGGCACAGTCGGCGACACGGCGGCAGAGGTCGATCGGCGCGGCGGGACGGGGGTCGCCGTGCGAGTGGACCATTCCGACGACGAGCAGGTCGCGGAGCTCTTCGAGCGCGTCCGGCGCGAGCGGGGGAGGCTCGACGTCCTGGTCAACAATGCGTTCGCGATCCCCGAGGACCTAACGGACCCGAAGCCTTTCTGGGAGAAGCCACTTAGCAATTGGGAGATGGTCGACGTCGGCGTCCGCTCGAACTTCGTCGCCGCCTGGCATGCCGCGCCGATCATGGCCGCACAGCGGTCCGGGTTGATCGTCGCCATCTCGGGGTACGTCGGCGTCACGTACACCTACGGTGTCGTCTTCGGGATGTGCAAGGCGGCGGTCGATCGGATGGCGCATGACATGGCGATCGAATTGCAACCGCACAACGTCGCTTCAATCTCGCTCTGGCAGGGCCTCACGCTGACCGAAAGGGCGCAAGCCAACCTCGCGCGCAATCCCGAAATGTCGAAGGCGACGGTGACGAACCCCGCCATCGGGTGCTCGCCCGAGTTCCCCGGTCGGGTGATCTCCGCGCTGGCCACCGACCCGCAGCTGATGCGGCGCTCCGGGGGCACCTTCATCACCGCCGAACTCGCCGCCGAGTACGGCATCACCGACGTCGACGGCAGGGTCATTCCCTCGCTGCGCGCGCAACGCGGCTCCCCGATCTGGCAACCGATCCCCGACCCCGGGATATCGGCTTAGCCGGCCGCATAATTCGGGGCTTGTCTGCGAAATACCGCCACCGTATGGTGCGTGTTAGGCGTCCGACTAAACAGCTCGTACACAGCGGCCCGGAGGAGATCGAGCGTGGCGGTGAAGAGTCGAAGCGACGTGTACTACGACCCGTACGATCCCGCGATCGACGCCGACCCCTACCCGGTGTACCGGCGGATGCGCGAGGAGTGCCCGCTCTACTACAACGACAGACACGACTTCTATGCCGTCAGCCGGGCCGACGACGTGGAACGCGTCCTTCTCGACAATGAAACCTTCATCTCGGGCCGCGGGGGGATCCTGGATTTCATTCGCGCCGACATCACGATGCCGCCCGGGATGTTCATCTACGAAGACCCGCCCATCCACACCAGGCACCGGCGGGTGCTCGCCGGCGTGTTCACTCCGCGCCGGATCGCGGAGCTGGAACCCAAGGTACGTGCTTTTTGCGCCCGGAGCCTGGACCCGCTCGTCGGCGCCGGCCGGTTCGACTTCATCGCCGACCTCGGCGCTCAGGTGCCGATGCGGACGATGGGGATGCTGCTGGGTATACCGGAGGCGGACCAGGAGTCCCATCGCCGGCAGACGGACAAGAGCCTGCGCACTGAGGAGGGGAAGCCGATGGACTTCGAGGAGGGATTCGCCACCGGCGAGTCGTTCGCGGAGTACATCGACTGGCGTGCGGCGCACCCGTCCGACGACCTCATGACCGACCTGATCAATTCCGAAGTCACCGACGAAGACGGGACCACCCGGCCCTTGACGCGAGCGGAAGTGCTCACCTACACCACACTTCTCGCCAGTGCCGGCGCCGAGACCACCGGTCACCTGATCGCCTGGACCGGCAAGGTGCTGGCCGATCATCCCGACCAGCGGCGTCAACTCGTCGACGACCCCTCCCTGATCCCGCAGGCCATCGAGGAGGTGTTGCGCTTCGAACCGCCGGGGCATCAGTTCGCCCGGTACGTTGCCGCGGACGCCGAGTTCTACGGCCAAACCGTGCCCGAGGGCAGCGCCATGTTGTTTCTCATGGCTTCCGCTAACCGCGACCACCGCCGATTCGCCGAGGGCGACCGCTTCGACATCCACCGCGAGCCCGTCAAGCACCTGAGCTTCGGCATCGGCGCGCACTATTGCCTCGGCGCCGCCCTGGCCCGGCTCGAGGGCCGGATTGCCTTGGAGGAGTTGCTGAAACGCTTCCCCCAGTGGCACATCGACATCGACAACGCCCGCATGGCGTCGTCGCCCGCATTGCGGGGATGGGACGCGCTGCCCGCCATCGTCGGCTGACAACGAACTCGACCACCGTCAGCGGAAGTGCGGGATAACCTCTCGCGCAAACAATTCCATCCCGGAGCGGATCTGCCCCGGCGGCATGCCCGGAAGCGCCATGCCGCACACCAGATCGGTTAGCCGAGAGTTTTCTCGGTATTCCTCGATCTGGGCGATGACGTCGTCCGGCGTTCCGACCAGTACGCCTTCGCCGAAGAAGTCAAAAGACTGTTCGCGGATGATCTCCTCGACCGATGGCAACGTTACGGTGCTTTCGGGCGGATCGAGCCCACCTGTGGCCTCGGCGGTCCACCGCATGTACCCGGCCGCCATGTAGCGCAACGGTTTTGCTGCGATCTCCCAGGCCCGTTCGCGGGTGGACGCGACTAAGGTGGGCCGCATCGCGGCGACGTGGAAATCGTACGGATCCTTACCGTTGGCGCGCAGGGCGTCGTCGTAGATGTCGACCGATCCAGGGCCGCCAGCGAGGAAGTGCAGGCCCATCCGCGCGGCCCGCTCCACGGCTATCGGCGCCGTGCCGCCGACCCAGATCGGTGGGTGCGGCCGCTGCAGGGCGGGCGGGGAGATGCGAATGTCGTGCAACCTGGTGTAGCGCCCGTCGATCGTGACGGACTCGCCCGACAGCAGCCGGCGCACGATCGTCAGGTTTTCCTGCATGCGCCCGGCGCGCTCGCGAGCCGGGATGCCCTGATCGTCGAACTCGCGTTTCCGGTATCCCAACCCGACGCCGAGGTCGAACCGTCCGCCGGAGATGAGGTCCAGTGTGGCGACATCCTCCGCGACGCGCACCGGGTTGTGCAGCGGCAGCAGCATCAGGAACGTTCCGATGCGAATCCGTTGTGTCCGTGCCGCGATGGCGGCGCCGATCGGTAACAGCGACGGGGAGTATCCGTCGTCGATGAAGTGATGTTCGGTCAGCCACGCCTCGTCGAAGCCCATTCGTTCGGACGCGACGATGAGGTCGAGGTGTGAGCGGTACAACACGTCCCACTCGACGCGGGCCCACTCGGGATTGCGGAAGGGCCAGAGCAGCCCGAACCGCAATGTCATCGACCTTTGCGGCGCCTGCGCCGCTTGCCTTCCAGCTGGCCTATCAGCCGCTCGACGACGGTGACCGCTTGGGAGTGACCGAGGTTGAGGCCGTAGGAGCGCTCTTCGCCCATGAACCGGGCCGCCGCGTCCATCAACAACATCACCGCCTCCGCCGGCCATTGGGTGGTATCGACCCCGTATCTCGTCAGAATCGTCGACAAGCCTTCAAATTGCAGCCGGCGGAACCGCACGGAGAATTCCTTCATCTCGGCCATGACCGCCTTGCGGTGATTGCCCAGCGCGAGGAACTCGAGATTGAGGGCGGTGTTGGTCTGGTCACGGATCATGTCCCACAGGGCCCACAGAGGTTGCTCCGAGGCCAGCGCCTCGGCTTGGCGGTCCAGGCTGCGAGCCGCGCTGCGACGGAACACTTCCAGGAAGAGCTCGTCCATCGGGCCGAAGTAGTAGTAGACGAGCCCCGGGTTCACACCCGCCTCGGCGGCCACCCGGCGCGACGTCACCGCCGCATATCCCTCGCCGAGCATGAGCCGTTCGGTGGCGTCGAGCAACGCCGTCCGGGCATCGGGTTCCGGCGCGCCGTCCGGGGTGATCGGCGCCATGACTGCAACCTCCGGGTAGCCCACCTGTACCACCCGCAGACTACGTCATCCGGGCGCCGGGATCGCCTGGCGCGAGGCCCATCCCGAGCAGCCAGCGGGCGTGCCGGTCCATCATGACGTCGTACTCTCCGTGCACCGCATGTGTCGAGAGCATCGCGATGTCCGATGACATGCGGCGCAGCTGGTTGTCCGACCGGTAGCCGCTGGATCCGTTGCCGTCGACCAGATCCCGTAACGTGTCGCGCACCGTGTGGAGGATGGTCGCTCCCTGCAGTCCGGCGCGTGCCTCCTCCTCGAGCGTCTGCGGCGTGCCACGACGGGCGATCTGGAGGACTTCCTCGGTGGCCGCGTCGCGCACCAGGCGCATGATGCGTGCTGTCTGGTAGGCGTTGAGCCAACGCAGCCGCGCGGCCGGGCGCTCGATGCGGGGCGGGCTGTTCACCCCCGATGCGCTGCCCAGTCGCTCCCGGGCGATCTCCACCGCGGCGTCGAGCGCCCCGACGCACAACGACGACAACCCATACCGCAACGCGGAGAACGGGAGATGCACCACCTCGTCCTCGTGAAACGTGCCCGGGTGATCATTGGCCGACATCGCGGCACCGAACGGGATAGCCCAGCTGTCCGGGACGGTGGCGTTGATTGCGGTGATGGTGACGCTGCCGGTGGCAGCCATCGATGCGACGTCCCAGTCGTCAGCGATGTCGAGTTGTTCCCGCGGCAGGATCACCCATCGCAGCTCTTTGTCTCCGTCGATGATCACGGGCACCAGCGCGTACGAGGCATGCAACATCCCCGTCGCGTAGCCCCAGCTGCCGTTGACGCGCAGCTGTCCGCCCGACCGCTCCCCGGTGCCGGGCTGCGACAGGATGGCCGCAGTGCGTACCGACGGCCCGTTGGCGAACAACTCCTGTTGAACCTCTAGTGGATAGCGGCACAAGAACCAGCTGTGCAGGTTGTAGAACACGGTGACCCATGCGGTCGAGACATCCCCCGCGGCGATGATCTCGGCCACCTGGTTGAGTTCGTGCGGACCGAGGCCGGCTCCGCCCCATCGCTTCGGCACGATCACGGAGAACAAGCCCGCGGTGTCCATGTCTTCGACGAGTTCGTCATCCAGCCGACGGGCCAACTCCATCTGCCTTGCCAGTGCGCGGATCCTGGGCACGAAGCCACGGGCGGCATTGGCAAGAGAAGCCCCGGGCGCGTTGGCACTCGAGACTTGATCGACGAGCGTCACCATCTTCTCCCGGATTTAGTCGGCTGCCTAAGATCGAACATACCGACGTTGGCACTCGGGAGGCAAGGGATCTGGCAAGAGGGCCCCGCTTTCCGGCCCCAGTTTCTAAAACAGTTGACTAGGTCTAATGCTATGGTGAGCCGGACGCGCGGGGATCGTGCGGTATGCCAGTGGCCGAGCTTCGAAGTGGAGAACGTGTGATCGCAATGGACGCCACCACAACGACGGTTGCCCCGGGCGAGCGATGAAGGCTCCGGCTGAGCTGCTGGACTTGTCCGGCAAGGTGGCCGTGGTCACCGGGGGGAGTCGGGGCATCGGCCGCGCCGTTGCTGAGGGGTTCGCGGTGGCGGGAGCCGATGTCGTCGTCGCGAGCCGCAAGCTGGACAACTGCAAGGTGGCCGCCGCCGAAATCGAGGCGGCGACCGGGCGTCGCGCATTACCCGTCGGCTGCCACGTCGGCCGGTGGGAGGATGCCGATTTGTTGCTCGACGCCGTTTACGGCGCGTTCGGGCGCTGCGACGTGCTGGTGAACAACGCGGGCATGTCACCGGTCTACGACGACCTGCCCTCGGTCACTCAAGAGCTCTACGACAAGGTCCACGCCGTCAACGCGCGGGGCCCATTTCGGCTCAGCGCATTGTTCGGGACACGGATGGCCGAGGGCGACGGCGGCTCCATCATCAACGTCACCACGGCGGGCACGCTGCGCCCCGACGCCACCGACCTGCCGTACGCAATGGCCAAGGCGGGGCTGAACGCGCTCACGCTGGCGCTGGCCGGGGCGTGGGCACCCAAGGTCCGGGCCAACTTGGTGATGCCCGGCGCCTTCGACACCGACATCTCCAAGGCCTGGGGGCCGGAGAACCAGGCCATCGCGGCAGCGGCGAACCCGATGAAGCGCATCGGCGTACCCGAGGACATGGCCGGGCTGTGCGTGTTTCTGGCCAGCGAGGCGGCCAGCTACATCAACGGAGCGCAGATTCTGGTCGACGGCGGGCTCTTCCGCACGCTCTGAAGTACACGAAACATCAACCACCAGTAGGGAACTCAAGGAGGAGTGATGGCAGGAAGGATGGCGGGCAAGGTCTCGTTCATCACCGGCGCGGGGCGTGGCCAGGGCCGGGCGCACGCGGTGCTGCAGGCGCGCGAGGGCGCGGACATCATCGGCATAGACATCTGCGAGGACATCAAGTCCAACCCGTACCCGCTGGCCAGCTGGGACGACCTCATGGAGACCAAGAAGCTCGTCGAGAAGGAGGGCCGGCGTTGCGTGGCGGTCAAGGCCGACGTCCGCAACCGCGAGCAGCTCGCCGACGCTTTGAACGAGGGGGTGGCCGAACTGGGACAACTGACCACGGTCATGGCCAACGCCGGCATCATGCCGCTTGCCATGGGTGACCCGGAGCCGATGGATTTTCAGGACGCCGTCGACGTCGACCTCATCGGCGTGATGAACACGGTGGCGGTGGCCGTCCCGCACCTGATCGGAGCCGGCAACGGGGCGTCCATCATCATCACCGGGTCCACGGCGGCGTTGATCCCCAACACGATGTCGGCCAACGTCGACCCCCGGACGATCATGGGTCCAGGCGGTGACGGTTACCACTGGTCGAAAGAGGCGCTGGTGGGGTACACGCAGCAGATGGCTCTGCACCTGGCGCCCACGGGAATTCGGGTCAACGTCGTGCACCCGACCAACTGCAACACCCATCTGATGAATTGCGACGGGATCTATCAGATCTTCCGGCCCGACATCGAAGGTCCGGTTACCAAAGAGGACTTTCGGCCCGCGTCGGAGTTCTACCACGCCCTGCCGACGCCGTGGTTGGAACCCGAAGACGTCGCCGAGCTGGTCCTCTTCCTGGCCTCGGACGCCTCAAAATACATGACCGGTACCAGCATCCCGATCGACGCCGGGTGCATGGTCAAGTGGCCCAACGGTCCCGGTCAGTGAACCGGGCCATGACCTGAACCGGAGTCATTGAGGCAAGCCCCGGCACGCCATCGTGACGGCGACGCCGGGGTAGCCCCTGACGGTGAGATGCGAGTCGCCAACTGTCACTTAGCGACTCGGCACTAATCGCTGCCCTCTACCTGTTTGGCGAAGGCGGTGAAGCTTGCGATGGCTTCCTTCTTGTGATGGGACAACGCGCGGATCGACACGTCGTGGCCCTCGGCGGCCTTGCGGAGCGCCCCAACTGTGGCCTGCTCACGGGTGATGTGCGTGAACGGATCCCACGAGTACCACTCCATCGCGTTCTGGTAGGTCATCTTATCGATTTCGTCTTTGGGCACGGCGTGCTCGGTCAGGAAGTCGTGTAGCTGCTCGGGGGCCCCCGGCCACATCGAATCGGAATGCGGGTAGTCGGCCTCCCAGCAGATGTTGTTGATGCCGATCTCGTTGCGCAACCGCACTCCGACGTGGTCGGAGATGAAACAGGTCAAGAAGTGCTCGCGGAATACCTCGCTGGGCCACTTACCGCCGAAGTCTTGCTTCGTCCAGGTCGAATGCATCTCGTAGGTGCGATCCGCGCGCTCGAGAAAATACGGAATCCATCCGGTGCCACCCTCACTCAGTGCGACCTTGAGGTCCGGATACTTCTTGATCGGGGCCGACCACAGCAGATCCGCTGCGGCCTGCACGATATTCATCGGCTGCAGCGTGATCATGACGTCCGGCGGAGCGTCGGGTGACGTGATCGCCAGCTTCCCCGAGGAGCCGATGTGCACGTTCATCACCGTATCGGTGTCTACCAACGCCTTCCACAACGGTGTCCAGTAGTCGTCGTGGAAGCTCGGGAATCCCATCACGGCCGGGTTCTCGGTGAAGGTCAGTGCGTGCACGCCCTTCTTCGAAACGCGCCGAACCTCCGCCGCGCAGGCCTCAGCGTCCCAGATCACCGGCAGCGCCATCGGAATGAACCGCGCCGGATATGCCCCGCACCACTCGTCGATGTGCCAATCGTTGTAGGCCTGCACCAAAGCCAGTGAGAACTCGTGATCTTCGGTGGCGAACAGGCGCCCGGCGAAGCCGGGGAACGACGGGAAGCAGATCGATCCCAGGATGCCGCCGGCGTTCATGTCTTTGACCCGATCGTCGACGTTGTAGCACCCCGGCCGGATCTCGTCGAGGCCCTGAGGCTCCAGCCCGTACTCTTCCTTCGGCCGTCCGGCCACCGCGTTCAAGGCCACATTGGGGATCACGATGTCGCGGAACTGCCAGGTGTCCGACCCATCCGGGTTGTGCACCAGCCGCGGCGCCTCTTCGACGTACTTCTTGGCCAGATGGTTTTTGAACATGTCCGGCGGCTCGACGATGTGGTCGTCGACGCTGATCAGGATCATCTCGTCTTGGTCCATGGCAGTTCCTCTCGTTGCTGGCTCCTACTTGATTGTGGCCTTCATGTCGTCCAGGCTCACCAAGACGGGATAACCGCTGACGCTCAGCGCGTTTCCGTGGCCGGTCTGGTGGATGTCGAACACCGACTGGATCGCTGCGTAGAATCCCTGAACGTCCAGGGTCTGGTTGACCGCCCGCTTGGCCTGGCGCAGCGCGAACGGCGGCATCTTGGCGATCTGCTCGGCCAGCGCCCTGGTTTCGGTGTCCAGTTCATCGCGCGGCACCACGCGGTTTACCATGCCGGTGCGCTCCGCTTCCTGCGCGGTCAGGGGGCGCCCCGTGAACAGGATCTCTTTGGCCTTGCGGGCACCGAGTTCCCATGTGTGCCCGTGGTATTCGACGCCACCGATGCCCATCAGCACCACCGGATCGGAGAACAGCGCGTTGTCGGCCGCCACAATCAGATCACAGGGCCAGCACAGCAGCAGCCCACCGGCGATGCAGCGGCCCTGGACAGCGGCGATCGACGGCTTGGGCACGTTCCGCCACCGCAGGCTGTATTCCAAGTACCGGCGACTTTCATGCTGATACATCAACTCCAGCGTGATCTTGTCCGGGACGGGATCGTCGACATTGAGGTCATGCCCGGCGGAGAAGTGTTTTCCATTGGCGCGCAATAAGATCACCGTGACCTCGGGATCGTCCGCGGCCCGCGTCCAGGCGGCGTCCAGTTCATCGAGCAGCGCAGTGTTCTGCGCATTGGCTGCGTCGGGCCGGTTCAGCGTGATCGTCGCGATGGCCTCGGCCACCTCGTACTCGATGTACATGCGTTGGGCTTCTTTCGAATTCGGGACTGCGAAGCCACTCACTTGAGCATGCTGCCGCCGTCGACTGGCAACGTCACACCGGTGATGTAACGGGACTCATCGGATGCGAGGAACAGCACCGCGTTGCTGATGTCTTCCGGCTCCATCCAGGGGATCGGCAGCGTGTGGAACATCTGGCAGATGCCGGCGATGTCATCCTGTGCGGGATGGTCGAGATCGGGTCGGAATTGGCGATAGGTGATGTCGTTCATCAGCATCGGAGTGTTCGTGTGGGACGGGTGGATCGAGTTGACGCGGATCATGTGCTGGCCGAGCTCGACGGCGAAGGCGCGCATCAGGCCCACTATCCCGTGCTTGGTCGCGCCGTAGTGACCCATGTTGGGGTAGGCCTTGAGCCCGGCCACCGAGCTGGTCAGGATGACCGACCCACCGCGGCCGCCCGCCACCAGGTGCGGGACGCAGGCTTTCACCGTCTTCCAGGTCCCGCCCAGGTTGACGTCAACGGTGGCCTGCCACAGCTCCTCGGTGGCTCCGTCGAGCGAGCCGCCGCTGCCGTCGGCGACGCCTGCGTTGGCCACCACGATGTCCAGCCTGCCCAGCTGCCCGACACCGCGGTCCACCGCCGGCTTCAGGCCGGGGTAGTCCCGTACGTCGACCTCGGCGGTGATGATCCGGCGGCCAAGTCCCTTGACCAGATCGGCGGTCTCGGCCAGATCTTCGGGTGTGGCCGGCGCGGCGGACGACCCGAAGATCGGTTTGCAGATATCGACGGCGATGATGTCGGCACCTTCCTGCGCCAATCGCACCGCATGACTGCGGCCCTGGCCTCGCGCCGCACCGGTGATGAGGGCGACCTTGCCATCGACGCGGCCCGGCATCAGAGGTTGCCCACTTCGAGCTCGAGGTACTCGGCGTATTTGGCGCGGGCGGCTTCCCGTTTCTTGGGGATCCATTGGCTGGGCCACAGGTCGTCACTGGGCGAGTAGTCCCGCAGCACCTGGCGGGCCACCGTGGTCTTGTGCACCTCGGTTGGGCCGTCAACCAGTCCCATCGCGGCGGCGCCGTGGATCATCTTGAACAACGGCATCTCGTTGCTGACGCCGAGCGCGCCATGCACTTGCATGGCGCGCCAGGCAATGTCGTGCAGCACCGTCGGCATCGTCGCCTTGACCGCGGCGATGTCCTTGCGCACCTTCTTGTAGTCGTTGTACTTGTCGATCTCCCAGGCGGTGTAGAGCACGAAGAGCCGGAACTGCTGCAGCTGGGCATACGAATCGGCGATGAAGCCCTGCACGAACTGCTTGTCCGACAACCGGCTTCCCGCTGTTTCGCGACTCAACGCGCGTTCGCACATCATGTCCAGCGCCTGCTTGGCGAAGCCGATGGTACGCATGGCGTGGTGGATGCGCCCACCCCCCAGCCGCGTCTGGGCGATGACGAATGCCTGACCCTCGCCGCCGAGTAGGGCATCGGCCGGCACCCGCACGTTGTCATAGTGAATCAGCGCATGGAACCCTTCATTGTCGGGCTCGCCGTACAGACCGACATTGCGCACGATGTTCACGCCCGGGGTGTCGGTGGGCACCAGGAACATCGACATGCCCTGGTAAGGGCTCACTTCGGTGTTCGTCACGACCATCACGATCAGGAACGAGGCGGTCTTGGCGTTGGAGGAGAAGAACTTCCACCCGTTGATGATCCAGTCGTCACCGTCGCGTACCGCTCGGGTCTCGAATCGCGTGGGGTCGGCACCGGCCTGCGGCTCGGTCATTGAATAGCTGGAGAACAGCTCACCGTCGAGCAGCGGTTGCAGATAGCGTTCTTTTTGTTCGGGCGTGCCGTAGTGCGCGATGATCTCAGCGTTACCGGTGTCGGGGGCCTGGCAGCCGAACACGATGGGTGCCCACATCGACCTGCCCAAAATCTCGTTCAGCAGTGCGAGCTTGAGCTGTCCGTGTCCCTGGCCGCCGAGCTCGGGGCCGAGGTGGGTGGCCCACAGCCCCTTGCTGCGTACCTGATCCTTGAGCGGATCGATCGCCTTGCGCCGAATGTCGTTGAGCGGGACGAACTCCTGGCCGGGCCACACCAGATCCAGCGGCTCGACTTCATCGCGGACGAAGGCGTCCGCCCAGTCCAGCAACGCCTGATACTCGGCGTCGGTCTCGAAGTCCCAGGCCATGTGACCTCCTCTGTCGTGTGGACAAGCCCTGGATCGCTCAGCGCGCCTTGGACAGCGAGCGTGCGAGTTCGGCGGCCCTGGCAATCGACTGCAAGACCATCGGGCCGAAGGCCGCGACGACGCGGGGGTCTCCCTTGCCGCTCTTCACCGCGGTGGCGTACGTCCTCTCCAGGACGATGCCGATCTTGAAATTGGCCAGCACCAGGTAGTAGTCGATGTTGTCCGTCGGCAGGCCGCTGATCTTTTCGTAGTGCGCGAGAAGCTCGCTGCGCTTGGGCATCCCGGTCACGTCGAGATAGAAGTCGGTCTGTGGCTCCTCGCCGTCGTAGCCCAGCAGTGCCCACGCCAGGTCCAGCAGGGGGTCGCCTATGGTGGTCATCTCCCAGTCGACCAGCGCGGCCAATCGTGCGGGCGCGCCGTGGGCGTACATGACGTTCGCATACTGATAGTCGCCGTGCATGATGCCCGGTGTGAAGTGGCTGGGCGCGTTGGCACGCAGCCAGTCGGCGGCGACGTCCACGCCGGGCAGCTCCCGGACCTGGAATGACTGCAGGAAAGACAGCCAGCGATCGGGCTGACGCTGATGGAAGCCGTCGGGGCGCCCGAACCCCTCGAGCCCCTGGGCGCGCCAGTCGACCCGGCCCAGTTTCGCCGCGCCCTCGATCAATTGGAACGCCAGGCCGCGCCGCGCGTCCAGATCCGTGTCGAACGGTGGTTGCCACCCGTTGTCATCCATCGGGCTCCACCCGTCGATCTCGGCCATGATGTAGAACGGCTTGCCCAGCAGGTCGCCGGACTCGTCGGCCGCGATCAGTTCGGCGTGCGGCACGTCGGTCCCCTTGAGCGCGCGGACCAAGCGGATCTCACGCAGCAGTTCGCCCTTTCGCTTGTCGTCGGCGCGCTCCCCGGGCATCCGCAGGACCATGCGGTGATCGCCGCGCGTGATGCGCAGCAACGTGTTCTGCGACCCACCGGAAATCGCGTCTATCTCGAGCAGCTCGCCCTGCCCGGGGGCATCCTGCTGGTCGAGCCATCTACCTAGCTGCTGGGCCTCGAGGGCGGCGGTCACTGCGCCTCGGCCTTCGGGCCGCGCGGCGTCCAGAACGCCAGCCGCCAGCTGTTCATGTCGAGGCTGTCGTGCATCTGGATCTGGCCGGCGGCGACGCCCTCCTGGATCTTCTGCATGATCGCGTCGACGTCACCCTCCATTTCGTAGATGATGGCGTAGCGGTGCTCGGGAACGAATCCACCTGGGACGCGGTACATCTCCGAGTCTCTCAGGGTGTAGCGCTGCGCGGACAGCATGCCGGGGACCGCGAGAAGTTGGGGGATGTGGACGTTGTCGTACCACTGGTTGAACTCGTCGTCTTTGCCATCGATCGGGTTGGAGTAGACGATCTGAATGAATTTTTCGGCCATGTGGTCGGTCCTATTTCTGGGTGAAGGGGTATTACACGGATTCGCCGAGGACCATCGGGAAAGAGTCCACGGAGCGGACTCCGATGGTGTAAGTGAGTTCGGTGCCCGGCTTTACGTGGTAGTGCGGGATGCGGCTGTGCCAGACGCGAAGCGCGGTACGCAGTTCGAGCCGTGCCAGGTTCGACCCCAGGCAGCGATGGACACCGGCACCGAACGCGATGTGGCGGTTGGCCTTTCGGCCCCATTGGATGACGTCAGCCTCGGGGAACTCGGATTCGTCAGTGTTGGCCGATCCGATGAACGGATGGACCTTGTCGCCGGCGTGAATTGGGCAGCCGCCGAGCTCGGTATCTTGAGTGGCGATGCGCGACACCAGCATCACGGGCGATTCCCAGCGCAGCAGCTCCTCCACGACCGCGGGGCTGATCGTTGGGTCGGCGACGAGCGCTGCCCGCTTGTCTGGGTGCTCGGCGAGGTAGCGGAAGAAGCAGTCCAGCGATGCCGATACCGTGTCCAGGCCGGCGATCAACAGCAGAAAGCAGATATCGAGGATCTCCTCGCGGGTCAGCCGTTCGCCCTCGATCTCGGCCCCGAGAAAGTGGCTGATCAGGTCGTCCCTGGGTTCGGCGGTCCGCCGGTCGAGCACCTCGTTGAAGTAGTCGTAGATCGAGGCCGCGCTCGTTGCTCTGAGTTCCTGCGTGCGGGGATCGTTGAGCGCAGCACCTAACACGTGGAACGGGCGGATGATGCCATCCTTCATCGCGAGGAATTCCGGCAGGTCCGCCATGGGTAGCCCGAACATGGTGAGGAACACCTGCGACGGGAATGGCACCGAAAAGCGCTGGGCGAAATCGATTTCCGGCTCGTCGATGAAGGTGTCGATCAGATCGTTCACCAGTGTCTCGATGGGCTCCGCGAGATGCTCGAGACGCTTGGGGGTGAACAGCGGGTCCAGGATCTTGCGGAACTTGCGCTGGTCGGGTGGGTCGACCTCGATGGGGATCAGCGGCCGCGCATTGCCGAAGTGCCCGGCCGGCATCTGAGACGAGTAGATCTCCGGGTGGCGCAACACCTCCGTCATGGCCGCACGGGTGGTCACCACGACGCCCGACCCCTCGACCCGCATCGCCGGAGCGGCGGCCCGCATTTGCGCGAAGGCTTCCTGCGGACACCGCGTCAGCACATCGCCCGCTCCGCTGAAGATCGTGCCACCGTAGGCGTCGACGTTCGCTTCTGTCATCGCCTCTCCCTCTAGTCGGGCATAGATCCCCGAGCCCCAGTGAATATATCAGACAGAGTCAGCTATTTATGAGGCTGGTCATATCGTTGACCCACCGTTCGTAGTCGGCGGCCTTGCCGGTGAGGGAATCGAGCCCCATCGAGGAGTCCACGATGAGGAACCGCTCGGTCTCGATCGCGCCTACCAGGCGTTCGGCGACCTCCTCCGGGGTGGCGACGTTCCGCAGGGCCGGGTGATCGGCGGGTATGCCGTCGGACATCAGCATGGGGGTGAGCATCGGGCCCGGACAGAAGCACGAAACCTTGATTCCTTTGGGCCGGTAGGTCATCGCCAACCACTCCGAGAAAGCCAGGGCGGCATGCTTGGTCACGGCGTACGCGGCCTTATCGGGATGGGTGGTCAGCGCGACGACCGATGCCGTTTGCAGCAGGTAGCCATCGCCGCGTTCGAGCATCGACGGCAGCACCTGCCGCACCGCGTACACGTGGGACATCACGTGGAGCCGCCAGCTGAGGTCCCACAAGGGGTCGTCGGCGATACTGCCGGCGAGACGCGGTCCGGCATAGCCGGCGTTGCTGAACCAGATGTCGATTTCGCCGTAGGTCGTTCGGGCCAGCTCGGCGACGGCACGCACCGTATCTTCGGCGGTGATGTCGCCGGCCAGGCCAACCGTGCCGATCGAATCGGATACGCGCTTGACCCCGTCGGAATTAATGTCGGTGACAACGACTTTCGCGCCCTCTGCCGCGAAGCGCCGCGCACATGCTTCGCCGATTCCGCCGCCCGATCCGGTGATGACCACGACCTTGCCGCGCAGCTTCATCAGAAGGCCCTTGCCGTGCTCGCGGTTTCCGGCCGGAGGTGCTTTACCGACTTCACGCTGATGTCCCAGCCGACGGCCTGCTCGCGCAGCGCCGCCACGGTCGCGCGCTCCCGCGGGATGTGGGCGAACGGGTCGTACGAGAAGTGCCGTATCGCATTGAGGTGGGTGATCTTGTTTATTTCGTCGTCCGGCACGCCGCTCAGCGACATCATCAGTGTCTCCGGCGCGACGGGCCAGGTGGAGTCCGAGTGTGGGTAGTCGCACTCCCAGGTGATGTTGTCGATGTTGAGACGGTGGCGGTTCTCGATGCCCACCGCGTCGTCGATGAAACACAGGATCACGTGTTCGGAGAAGATCTCCGAGGGCAGGCGGTCACCCAGATCCATACCGCTCCAGTGCTTGGTGTGGCGGTAGATGTAGTCGACACGCTCGAAGAAGTAGGGCAACCAGCCGATACCGCCCTCGGAAAGCGCCACGTGCAGCGTGGGGAACTTCCGGAAGATCGGGCTCCACAACAGATCTCCCGCCGTAGCCATCAGGCTTATCGGCGACAACGTGTAGACCAGCTCGATGGGCGCGTCTGGAGACGTCGTCGGTGGACGCGAATTCGACCCGAGATGCATGCACACCACGGTGCCTTCGTCGGCGCAGGCCGCCCAGAACGGGTCCCAATGCTCGGAATAGAAGGTGGGCAGGCCGAGATCGTAAGGGCTGGAAGAGAATGTCACCGCATGGCAGCCCTGCTTCGCCAACCGGCGCACCTCCGCCGCTGTGGCCACCGGATCCCACATCATCGGCAGCGCAAGCGGGATGATCCGGCCCGGGTAGGTGCCCGCCCATTCGTCGATGTGCCAGTCGTTGTAGGCGCGGACCATCGCGGCGGCCTGACCCTTGTCGGCGGTGTCGGCAAACAACTGGCCGCAGAACCGGGGAAAAGAAGGGAAGCACATCGAGCCCAGCACGCCGTTGGCATTCATGTCCTTGATGCGGCCGTGAATGTCGTAGCAGCCGGTCCGGATCTCTTCGATGCAGGTGGGTTCCATCCCGAACTCCGAGGGCGGGCGTCCCGCGACCGCGTTGAGCGCCGTGTTGAGGATCTCCTGTCCCTCGTAGCGCCAGGCCATCGTCCCGTCGTCGCGACGAACGAAACGCGGCGCCGTGTCCTCGTACCTCTGCGGGACGCGGCCCTCGAACATGTGTGCCGGTTCGATGACGTGGTCATCGACGCTCACCAGGACCATGTCGTCAACGTTCATCGGTTCTCCTCATTCGGGTGTCAGGCTCAATCGTCAAGGCGCCCAGGTCAATCCATCAGCTCCAGCACTAGCCGACCACCCAGCTCCGACTCTTCGATCCACGGCGTGAAGGAGGTCAAGCATTCGGTCCAGATCCGGGTAGCACGAGCCGAGTCGTGCTCGGCGGCGGCCGAGACGAACTTCGCGAAGAGGGCTTGGGCATTGCGGTTGCTCGCGTGCACCCCGGGCCAGCCCTTCGCGTCGGCGGTGAGCGTGGGCTCCACGCCGGCACGAACCCATTGCAGGATTTCGGCGGCGACGGTCAGCGCGGGGTTCTTGACCGCAGAGAACGCGTTCATCTCGGCGTCAAACCATGTCGTGACATAGTGCGCGGCGTCATCGATGCTGGCGGCCAATTCGGCCTCGAAGTTGGCGAGAACCTTAAGCTGCTTGGAACTGATTCGCGACGCGACGAGGCCCATGATCGCGGGTACGACCGCCCGCACTGCCCGGACGAAATCCGCAAAAGTGGTTTGGCGCGCCTCCAGCACGATGCCGGCCAGCTGTGCCGCCACCCGGGTGGAGGGGGTGCGGATGGTGGCTCCGCCGCGGTCCCCGGTGCGGAGGTCGAGCAGGAACTCCATCTCCAGGATCCGCAGCGCTTCGCGCAGTGTCGGCCGGGAGATGCCGAACTCGTCGGCCAGCTCGGCCAGCGGTGGCAGTCGGTCGCCCTCGCGAAGGCCACCTTCGGCTATGCGTGAGCGGATCTCGGATGCCACCACGACGGCCCGCCGCGGTGTCGGCTCGCCATCGGCCCGACCGGCCTGTGCTCGCCACAGCGGTGCCATGTCGATGGGTTGGCGTCTGACGTTGCGGCTCACCAGCATTCGGCTGGTGGTGAATAGGTAATCGCTCCAAGTCTTGTGGGCCAGCGACGCGTCGTGGCGGCGGGCGGCATCGAGGAACGCGCTGTGGCTGACCACCACCCGCCGGGCAATGCGCTCGGCCGCCACCGAATTGTCGTTACCAATCGCCGAGTAGACCTGCCCGGCGTAGATGTCGCGGAACACACCGGCGACGACGCCGAGGGTGCGGTTACCCGACAACTCGGTGACCGCCTGGTCGAAGGCCGACATTGCGCTGACGAACGACAGCGGGTCACCCTCTGCTGCCCGCTCGGCATCATGCAGGGTGACGAGGTGATCGAGGTCGTCGTATCCGGCCCGAATGGCCACCTGTTCTGCGGCTGGGGGCTCGATCACCGATCGGGCCTCTTCCAGGTGGGCCAGCGTCGTCTTGCGAAGCTGCAGCAGCAGCGCCACGTAGCGGCCCACCGACTCCAGGCCCGGGCGCCGCACGACCGCGCCGCCGCCACGACCGCGCCTGACCTCCACCAGTTGCTGTGACTCGAGGATTCTCAGCGCCTCGCGCAGCGTCTCCCGGGAGATCCGCAGCCGGGCGGTGAGGTCGGCCTCGGACGGCAGCTGCTGGTCGGTGGCGAGTTGCCCATTGAGGATCTGACGCCGCAGGTCGGCGGCCAGCAAGTGGGAGACCTTTTGAGTGTTGCGCCGGGGCATGGCACGCCAGACGGCGTCGTCGGCGCGGCGCTTGTGGTTGGTATGAGGTGACTCGGTCATGCCCCAGTCAATACCATTGCACCGCATTGCGGGTACACCCCGCTTGTCACGACCGCCACTCGCGCGTCCGGAACCTGCCGATCCCCGCACTGCCCTCTGAGCTGCAGCACCGCCTCGTTGAGGAAGCCGATGCCGTGCAGCCGGCCCTCGGCGAGCTGTCCGCCCGCGGTGTTGAGCGGGAAGTCGCCGCCGGGACCGAGGCGGCTGCCGTCACCCACCCAGTCGCCGAATTCGCCTCGCCCACAGGCGCCGAGCGCCTCGATCCAGGCGACGGTCACGGGTGTGAAACCGTCGTAGACCTGGGCGATATCAACGTCGCCCACCGTGACGGAAGATCGTTGCCACAGCCGGCTCGCGCAGTCGATCGCTCCTCCGTACAGGAAGTCGCAGTCGAAGATCCAATCCGCGCCCCTACCGGTGCCGTAGGCCATGGCGTCGACGAGTACCGGGCGCTGACGCAGATCGGCTGCGCGTTCGGCGGTGGTGATGACGGTGGCAACCGCCCCGTTGACGGGATAGTCGCAATCGAGGACCCGCAGCGGGTCGGCGACCATCCGCGACGATAGGTAGTCGTCCATCGTCAACTCGTCGCGCATCACGGCGCGGGGGTTGAGTGCCGACCATCGCCGCGCATTGACGGCGATGCGGCCGAAATCCTCCTCGGGGCGCCCGTATTCGGCCATCCACCGCTGTTTCTTCAAGCCCAGCAATACCAGGATGCCGCCGAGATACCCGTAGGGGGTGAGAAACTGATCGCGTCCGCCTACCGCGGCCGGGCCACTGGCCACGCCGCCCTGGTGGCCCGCGGCGCGGGTAAGGCACCTGAAGACCAGCACGGTTTCGCAGGCGCCCGACGCCACGGCCATCACCCCGGCCAGCGCGCCGGCCACGCCCGACGGGCCGCTGGGGAAGATATCGGCGAAGGCAGCCAGGTCGGGAACCCCGAGCAGGCGCGCCATGTCCTGCGCACCGGGCGACTCCGGCCCGAACTTGTACTCGAAAATTCCGTCGATGTCCGTTTTCGTCACCCCGGCGTCCGACAGCGCGCTCTTCGCCGCGGCCAGGGCCAGTGCGTTGGGATGGGGCTCGCCCGTCCGGCTCAGCTCGGAATAGCCCACTCCCACAATGGCGACGTCGCGCGCCAGCGTGCTCACGAGGTGGTCCTGAGCAACCGAAACTGCGGCAACGTGACCGAGTCGCGCTCTTCGAAAACGACCTCGACGGGCAGCCCGCAGGCCAACTCAGTGCCCGCCGGCACATCGACGAGGTTGGTAAGGATCCGAAGCGCGGGTTGGTCGTCCAGCTCGACAAGAGCCACCACGTAGGGCAGGGCATCGACGAATCCGGCGTGCAACGGCCGATCCACCACCGAATAGGAGTAGATCACGCCTCGACCGGTGGTCTCGACCGCATCGAACTGCTCGGCCTGGCAATGCGCGCAGCAGATCTCGGGAGGGTACTGCATTTGATGGCAGGCGCGGCAGCGCTGCAGGACAAGTCGATGGTCGGCGGCCGCCGCCCAGTAGAAGCGGGTGACATCATCGGGTGCGGGCACCGGACGCGGGTCGGCTTGTGCCCGCACGACTGTCTGAGTCACAACACTTCCTCACCGCTTAGCAACTCTATGTATCGAGCTAACCGTAGACATCCTACCTAGTCAACTATATTGCTGTCTCAGTAAGTCCCGACGCAGCACCGACCAACAACGCACCGTGGAAGGCGACCGACATGCCGATGACGTTTCGACGCAAGGTCGACATTGTGACCGACTACCTGAGCAAGATCGGTTCGCTCGATTTCGACGCTGCCGGGCAGCACCTGGCCGACGATGCGGTGATGATGGTGCCGTTCGCACCGTCCGTGGAAGCGGTGCCCCCGTTGGTGGGCAAGGGGGCAATCCTCGACCAGATGCGCGGTGTGATGCAGGAGGCATTCGTGCGCATGGACTTCACGATCGACGAGTGGTACGACGTCAGCGATTCCGATGCGCTCGTCGCCGAGTACCACAGCGTCTGCCCACTAAAGGGCCCGCGAGGGCAGCGAGGGGAATACCGGAACTCCTACGTCGGCGTGTTTCGCTTCGCCGACGACAAGATCACCCTGCACAAGGAGTACTTCAACCCGATCGAGTTGACCGCCCTCGCGGCGCCCGGCGGGGAGTAGACGAACCTAACGTTGCGGCAGACCCAGCACGCGTTGGGCGATGATGTTGCGCTGGATGTCCGAGGTGCCGCCGGCAATGGTGGCCGAGAAGCTGCGCGCGTGCCGGTCGAACCAGCTGGCGAAATAATTATCGGGATTCATGTGCGCGTAGGGGCCCGAGGTCCCGGGATGGATCAGCCCGTCGACGCCGGCGGATGCCAGGGCATGCTCTGTCGCCCGCGTTTCGGCTTCCGAGCCGAGCAGTTTGAGCACCGATAGCGCGGGTGTGTCCTGTTCACCGCGCGCGGCGCGCGCCAGCGCCGCCGAACCCAGCAGCCGCAGCGCCTGATGGTCCATCAACAACGTGGCGTGCTGGTCGCGCTCGAGCGCGGTGGTCGGGCGGAAGTCGGCGATGACGTTTTCCAATCGTTCGGCCTGTGCCAGCCACATCATCGTGCGTTCGTGTCCAAGTGATCCGTTGGCCACTCGCCAGCCCTCGTTGAGCCCACCGACTAGGTTCTCGGCGGGGACCCGCACGTCGGTGAAGAACACCTCGTTGAAATCCAGATCGTCCATGGCGCAGATGTGCGGGAATGGCCGCCGCACGACGCCCGGGGTATCGGTCGGGATCACCAATGCGCTGATGCCCTTGTGCTTTGGGGCATCGGGATCGGTTCGCACGAACGTCAGTAACACATCGGCGTCGTGGGCGCCCGAGGTCCACACCTTCTGGCCATTGACCACGAAGTGGTCGCCGTCGCGCACCGCGCGGGTTCGTAGCGACGCGAGGTCGGAGCCGGCGCTGGGTTCGCTCATCCCCAGGGAGGCGGTGATTTCCGCCCGCAGAATCGGCACCGCCCAGCGGTGCTTCTGTTCATCGGTGCCGAACGAAAGCAGCGACGCCGCAACGATATCCACACCCTGCGGGTTGTGGCTGTGGTAGACCCGTCGGCGCGACAGCTCCTCGAGGTACACGAATTGCTGCAGGATGGTCGCGTTCCGTCCGCCGAACTCGGGCGGCTGGCCGGGCAGCAGCCAGCCGTTGTCGAACAACAGCCGCTGCCAGCGACGCGCCCACGACGGCATGTGCGAAACCGACCGCGGTCGCTCCTGCGTCTCGGACTCGGTGGGCAGGTGCTCGTCGAGAAAGGTTGCGAACTCGGCGCGGAATGCCTCGACGTCGGCGTCAAACGTGAGCTGCATGCCACTCCTCGGCAATCATGGCCCGATGCTCGGCCGCCCCGCCGAGCATCAACTCGCCGGCCTTGGCCCGCTTGAGCGCGAACTGCAGGTCGTTCTCCCAAGTGAAACCCATTGCGCCGAACGACTGCAGGCCGTGACGGAAAACCAGGGATTGGCATTCGCCGGCGGACGCCTTGGCCATCGCCGCTGCCAATCGTTGCCGGGGGTCGTCGGCGGAGATCGTCAGCGCGGCAAAGTAGGAAAGCACACGGGCCCGCTCGATGGCCACGTGCATGTCGGCCATCTTGTGCTGGACGGCTTGGAATGAACCGATCGGCACGCCGAACTGACGACGATCCCGGACATGCAACAGCGCTAGGTCCAGCACACGCTGGCACGCCCCGACCATTGTCATCGCCATGCCGGTCAGCGCGAGGTCATGGCAGCTCGCGGGGTCGCTGGGCAGCCGATCGGCATCGGACACGCGCACGCCCGCAAACGTCACGTCAGCCACGTGCAACACGGGATCGAAGGCGGAATTCCTTCTGGTGACGACTCTTTCGGCGGCGATCACGAACACACCGGCGGCGGTCACGACCGCCAGCTGCTGCACCCGATCACCGTCGAGAACGTGCCGCCCCGTTCCATGGAGCACCCAGCCGTCGGCGTCACGATGGGCCGTCACCCCGTCATAGACGGCCGCGCCCGGCTGCTGCGGGTCGTGCCGGTCGCCGACCAGCGGGGCGAACTGGGTCATCGTGGCCAGATACGGAGTGGGGTCCGTCGCGCGGCCGAGTTCCTCTAGCACGATGGCGAGCTCGACCGCGTTGGCCGGGTCGGTCAACTCCGTCCACCCGGCTTCGACGTAGACCTTCCAGAGCGGCATCGGATCGAGGCCCTGTTCGGCGACGGCGCGCACCAGGCTCGGAGGGCACTGCTTGGCCACCGCATCGCGCACGGTGTCCCGCCACAGCCGCTGGTCGGCATCGAACTCCAGTAGCATCCCGTTGCGCTCTAGTCGATCCGCGCGGATTCTTTGCGTTCGGTGATGGGTCGGGCCAGTTCCTGTTCGTCGCAGACCTTTTGGAGCTTGGCCAGGGTCTCGTCCAGGCGCGGGCCCAGGGGCCGGCCGGGGGTGAAGGTGGCAGGCAGGTGCCGCATACCCTGGATGACGCCGATGGTCTCGTAGTGCACGGTGCCCTCGGGATCGCAGCGGTAGTCGGGCATGCGGTCCAGCACCGCGTTGAGCATCGACTTGAACACCGTGCGCCCCAGATTGGATCCGATGCACCGGTGGATGCCGAGGCCGAAGCCGAAGTGACGGTTGCCTTTTCGGTCGAGGATGATCTTGTTGGGCTCGGTGAACACGGCCGGATCGCGGTTGGCCATGGCCCAGGAGATGTAGAGCCGTTCACCCTCCCTGAACCGGATGCCGTTGATCTCGACGTCTTCGGCGAAGGTGCGCCCGTCGCCGGGGGCGGGGGTGTAGAAGCGCAAGAACTCCTCGGTGGCCGGGTCCAGCAGGGTGTCGCGCTCGTCGATCAGGCGCTGACGCTGATCGGGGTTTTGGCCCAGCCACTCCAGCGAGTGCGCGGTCAACGCCGTCGTGGTGTCGAACCCGCCGCCGATGAGCAGCGTGAGCATGCCCAGGATCTCGATGTCGGGCGCGGGCTCGCCGTCGATGCGCAACTCGATGAGGGCGTTGATCAGCCCGGGACGGGGCGCCTGACGGATCTCGGCGACATTGGCCATCAGGTCGATCGCCATCTGTTGGTTCTGCTCGAGCACCTTGGGCGCTTCCGGGGAGTCGTCGGGGGTGTAGACCAGGGCGTGGGCGGGCTCGCTGTACATGGACCACTTGTCGAGCGGGACGCCCATCATGGCGAGGGTGATCACCGCCGGGGCGACGTTGGCCAGATCGTCGACGAAGTCGATGCGCCCGGACTCGATCTTCTCGTCGATGGCAGCGCGCACGATCTCGTCGATGAAGGGCTCCCAGCGCTTGACCGCCGCCGGGGACAGATAAGGGTTGAGCACGCTGCGGTACACGCGGTGCTCGGGTGGATCCATTTCCAGGATGCCCGCGCGGATCGGGATCGGCTTGGCCGGGATGGTGATGCCCTGGTAGCCCCGGCGTTCGTTGTTGAAGTCGTGGTCGTTAGAGATGTAGGGGCAGCGGGCCAGTTCGAACACCGCCTCGCTGCTGCTGGCCACCCAATGCCCGCCGTAGGTGTCCGACCACGCCACCGGGCACTTCTCGTGCAATTCCCGAGTGATCTTCTCGAACTCGAATCGGTACTCGGGGGTGTGCCGATCGTAGTGGTAGCTGTGTTCTTTGCTGCCGCTGTCGGTAACGATCCCGTCGGTCACGCGGTTACCTCCGTGGTCTTGGACTCGGCGCTGACGGCCGCACCGTTTTGCGACTCCTCGATCGAGATGGCCTGCTCGGGGCAGGACTGGGCCGCCTCGCGCACCAGGTCCTCCTGATCGGGCGGGACCAACTCGCAGACGGCCGAGGAACTGCCGTCGACGTCGCTGAGGACGAACATCTCCGGGGCGATCATGGCGCACAACGTATGCCCCTGGCAGCGTTGCGGGTCAACCCGAACCTTCACGGTTTCTCTCACCTTCCCTGCGGGGTGTTCGCCTAAGGCGCCTGAGTCGCTGGCCCGGCATGTACGACAGCAATCGTCGCGCCGAACAGTAGCTTTCGCGATCAGCTAACCGCAGATAGACGACCTAGTCAACTATTTTCTGTGCTACTGTCGGGCGCACCAGGTTCGGCGGGGTGAGAGGCCCTTTTTATCTCGGGAGGCTCGATGCCAGCGCAAGACACGACTGCCGCGAAGCTAACCGATGAGCATGGCACGGGCGGCGGTTCCCGGCCGGATGTCGACCGGCGGATGCTGATCGACGGGCGGTTGGTCGCCGCGGAGGGCGGCGAGAGTTTTCCGTCGTTGAACCCCGCAAACGGCAGCATCGTCGGTTATGCGCCCGACGGGACGGTGACCGACGCCCAAGCCGCGATCGCGGCGGCGCGGCGTGCGTTCGACACCACCAGCTGGTCGACCGATGTCGAGTTCCGCATCAGGTGTCTCGACCAGTTACACAAGGCGCTGCTCGAGCACAGCGAGGAGTTGCGAGAGCTGACCATCGCCGAAGTCGGGGCCACCCGCTCGCTGACCGAAGGGCCACACCTCGACGGGCCGATCAGCATCGCGCGCTACTACGCCGACTTGCTGATGACCTACCCGATGACCGAGGACCTCGGCGATATCGAATACCTGGGACAGCGGAATCTCCGCTGGGTAGAGAAAGAGGCCGCGGGGGTCGTCGGGGCGATCATCGCCTACAACTACCCGAACCAGCTGGCACTGGCCAAGCTGGTCCCGGCGCTGGCCGCCGGCTGCACCGTGGTGCTCAAAGGCGCCCCCGACACGTCGTTGATCACGCTGGCCCTCGGCGAGGTGATCGCCGAGCACACCGACATCCCGCCGGGTGTGGTAAACGTGCTCAGCTCACAGGATCCCGCCGTCGGGGCGGCGCTGACCACCAGCGCCGACGTCGACCTGGTAACCTTCACCGGCTCCACCGCAACCGGTCGCGCCATCATGGCCGCGGCCAGCGACACGGTCAAGCGGGTCTTCCTGGAGCTGGGCGGCAAGTCGGCGCTGATCGTGCTGGACGACGCGGACTTCGCCACCGCCGCGATGATGGCCGCCTTCATGATCACATCCCATGCGGGCCAAGGCTGTTCGCTTCCCACGCGGATGCTGGTGCCACGCGCGCATCACGACGAGCTGGTCGAGCTGGTCAAAGGCAACTTCGCGATGATCGCCTACGGCGACCCGGGCGATCCCGGCACCTACATGGGACCTCTGATCAGTGAGCGTCAGCGCGACAAAGTCGACGGCATGGTGCAGCGCGCCGTCGCCGCCGGCGCCACGCTGGTCACCGGTGGCAACAAGGTGGGCCCGGGCTTCTTCTATGAGCCGACTCTGCTCACCAACGTCGACCCGGACAGCGAGATCGCGCAGGACGAGGTGTTCGGTCCGGTTCTGGTCGTCATTGCCTACGACGATGACGACGACGCCGTGCGTATCGCCAACAACTCGATCTTCGGTCTGTCCGGTGCGGTGATCGGCGGCCATGACCGCGCCGTCGCAGTGGGGCGCCGCATCCGCACCGGCACACTATCGATCAACGGCGGCAACTACTCGGCACCGGACAGTCCGTTCGGCGGCTACAAGCAGTCCGGTATCGGCCGGGAGATGGGCGTCGCCGGGCTCGAGGAATTCCTGGAGCGCAAGACCTTCGCCGCGGTGGTCGGATGACGCCCCTGTCGGGAGTGCGCGTTCTCGAGGTCGCGATGTACGGCTTCGTCCCGTCGGCCGGGGCCGTTCTCGCCGAGTGGGGGGCCGACGTCATCAAGGTGGAGCATGCCGTCACGGGCGACCCGCAGCGCGGATTGCGCCAGACGGGCACGTTGGTGGTCAAGGGCGATCCCAATCCCAACGTGGACAACGCCAATCGCGGTAAGCGCAGTCTGGGCCTGGACATGTCGGTCCCGAAGGGGCGGGAGCTACTCGATGAGTTAGTCCGCCGCTCGGACGTTTTCCTGACCAGTTTCCTTCCCGCACAGCGCAAGAAGTTTCGCATCGACGTCGACGACATCCGGGCGGTCAACCCCGCCATCATCTATGCGCGCGGCAGTGCGTTCGGCCCCCGCGGCGCCGAGGCCGACAAGGGTGGCTACGACATGACCGCCTTCTGGTGCCGGGCCGGCGCCGCGGCCACCATCACCCCGCCGTCCTTGAAGGGCATGATCTCGCTGCCGGGACCGGCCTACGGGGACACCATTTCGGGCACCAACCTGGCCGGTGGGATCGTCGCCGCCCTCTACCAACGGGAGCGCACCGGAAAACCGTCCGTCGTGGACGTATCGCTGCTGGGCAGCGGGGTGTGGGCGATGGGCCACACGGTGGCGTTGACCAATCACCTCGGCGAGCGGCTGCTGGCACCCGAACCCGGCGTGCACGGTTCCCCGAACAATCCGCTGGTCGGCGTCTACGCGACTGCCGACGATCGCTATATCTCCTTCGTGATGCTGCAGCCCGCCAAGTTCTGGGCGGACGTCTGCCGGCACGTCGACCTGCCAGAACTGGCCGACGATCCGCGCTTCGACAGCGCCGAGCAGATCGCCGCCAACACGGCCGAGGCCGTCGAGGCGCTGGGCAAGGCGATCGCGACACGCACCCTCGCGGAATGGTCGGCGCGCTTTGCGACGTTGTCCGGGCCGTGGGCTCCGGTGCAGGACACCCTGCAGGTGGCGCGGGACGCGCAGGTCCGGGCCAACGAGTACATCGTGCAGGCCGGCGAGCTGGAGCTGGTCGCCAACCCGGTCCAGTTCGACGTCACCGCCCCGCACGCCGGGCCGGCACCGAGCTTCGCCGAGCAGACCGACCAGATCCTCGAGGAGCTTGGATTCGATTGGGACAAGATCATCGAGCTCAAAACGGCGGGTGCTGTCACCTAAATCGCGTGCGCGGGAGGACAGACGAGACCGCCGCGACACAGCCGTCGACAACAGCGGCATTACCGGTGCGCGGCTGAGTCTTCTGAAAACAAACCACGTCGGTGCACGGGCGCACGGCGGCGATCACAAGGTGTGGCCGCGCTGGGTGTGCTGCACCGCGCGACGAATTAAATAGTTGACTAGGTCGCCTATCTAGGGTTAGCTAGCGAGTGAGAGAGGCGGCCGTCCGGTTGGCAGGGTTGCGACGCAAACGGCAAAGAGGGCGTCGCCCTGGTGACCCCCGGCCGCCGGTCGCGGACGGAGGCCGGCCCGCCACCCCGAGTCATGGAAGGATCCCCTACCCACCACCCAATAGCTGCCCCGGGCGATCATTATCCGTTTGACGGAATTGGCAGGCGGAAAGCACCCCTCCGCTCGGAAACAACTAAATGCCCCGGAATGTGCACAGGAATATCGCGTGCGGCTTTACTGCCGCCGACATTCCTCATATTCGGCATGCAAAACTAAAAAAGCGCAGCAATAACTACGCCGTCACTCGCAGTGCCAACAAGATCGATCTCGCAAATAGAAAGGGCTATTTTCGTGACCTTTAAAGCTCTGCCGTACCCGGTGTTCGACGCCGACAATCACCTCTACGAGACCGAGGAATCGCTGACCAAGTACCTGCCCAAGCTGTATAAGGACGCGGTCCAGTATGTGCAGGTGAACGGTCGGACCAAGATCGCCGTCCGCGGGCACATCAGCGACTTCATCCCCAACCCGACCTTCGAGGTCGTCGCCCGGCCAGGGGCGATGGAGGAGTACTTCAAGCACGGCAACCCCGAGGGCAAGAGCCGCCGGGAGATTTTCGGGGAGCCGATGCGCTCGATCCCTGCGTTCCGCGAGCCCGGCCCTCGACTCGAGCTGATGAACGAGCTGGGCGTGGACCGTTCGCTGATGTTCCCGACGCTTGCGAGCCTGATCGAGGAGCGCATGCGCGACGACCCCAAGCTCATCCACGTGGTGGTTCACGCCCTCAACGAGTGGCTGGACGACGTGTGGGGCTTCAACCACCAAAACCGGATCTACACCGTGCCGGTGATCAGCCTGCCGATCGTCGAGAAGGCGATCGAGGAGCTCGATTGGGTGGTCAAGCGTGGTGCGCGGGCGATCCTGGTGCGTCCGGCACCGGTCCCCGGCTTCGGCGGGCCGCGCTCGTTCGCGGTGCCCGAGTTCGACCCGTTCTGGCAGCGCTGCGTCGAGCACGACGTGCTGGTCGCCATGCATGTCTCTGACAGCGG
Source organism: Mycobacterium sp. SMC-2 (assembly GCF_025263485.1). Lineage (NCBI taxonomy): Bacteria > Bacillati > Actinomycetota > Actinomycetes > Mycobacteriales > Mycobacteriaceae > Mycobacterium > Mycobacterium sp. SMC-2. The sequence goes on along the minus strand of NZ_CP079863.1, from coordinate 5,365,516 downwards.
CTATTCGCGTTACAACGCCGAATGGGATGGCACGGATCGTGAGATGCTGCCGTTCCAGACCAACTCCTTTTACATGGTCAGCGAGTGGCGGCCGATCGAAGACGCGGTGGCTTCCTGGGTCTGCCACGGCGCCCTGTTTCGCAACCCGGGGCTGAAGGTCGCGGTCGTCGAAACCGGGGCGAGGTGGTTGCCGCCGCTGCTGGCACGCATCGCCGACACTTATAAGAAGGCACCGGAAACGTTCCTGGGCGACCCCGTGGAGGAGATCAAGAACCGCATCCACGTCAGCCCATTCCCTGAGGAGGGTGTCAACGACGTGATCGACCTCATGGGGGTGGATCGGGTGCTGTTCGGATCGGACTACCCGCATCCAGAGGGCCTGTCGCAGCCCACGCAGTACGCGAACGTGCTCGGACATCTCAACCAGGACGACCAGGCCAAGATCATGGGTGGCAACCTCGCCCGGCTCATGTCGGTCTGACCCAGGCGGGCCCACCGGCCGGCGCACACGTGGCGTCGGCCGGTGGTCACGTCCTACGTGATGGGCGTGAACTCGATGTGCAGTTCGGTGAGCCCGCGCATCATGAACGAGGGGTCGTAGCCGTAGCGCCGCGCATCGGCCGGCCCGTGGTGGGCCTCGGAGATCCTTATGTCGGCCATCCGCGCCAGAATGCGCTCGATGCTGATCAGGCCTTCGGCCCGGGACAAGGGGGCGCCGGGACAGGTATGGATACCACGCCCGAAGGCGATCTGCTCCCGGACGTTGGGACGATCGACGCGAAACTCGTCCGGGTTCTCGAAGTGGGCCGGGTCACGGTTGAACGCCCCGGGCAACAGCATGATCGTGGTTCCCGCCTGGGTGGGTACGCCGGCGATGGACACGTTCTTGCTCGCCAGGCGGAAGTGAGTCTTGATCGGGCTTTCCATCCGCAGCGTCTCCTCGATGAAGTTCGGGATCAGGCTGGGATCCTCGCGTAACTGCTGCTGCAGGTCGGGCCGCTCGCCGAGTACCTGCACCGCGAACGTCAGCATCTTGCTGGTGGTCTCCTGTCCGGCGGCGAACAGGAAGGCGGCCAACCGGACGACGTCGATGACCTCAGGTGTGGATTCGTCGGGGTACTTGGCCAGGGCCAGCGAGGTCAGCACATCGCTCCGGGGCTCGCGGCGGCGGTCCTCGATGTAGGTCACGAACTTCTGCTCGAGAAACTCCAGGGGATTGTGCGGGACCGTCTGGGTCTCGCCCATGTCGTTGTGCTGGGCCGCGAGCGCGGACAGGAAGGCCTCGTGATCCTCGGCGGGGACGCCCAGCAGGTCGGCGATGACTAGCAGAGACAGCGGCTGGGCGTACTGCCGGAAGAACTCGCAGTGGCCCGCCCCGACGAACGTGTCGATGGTGCGGTCGACCAAGGTCCACATGAACGACTCGTTCTCCTTGAGCCGCCGCGGCGTCATCAGCTTGCTGAGCAGCGCGCGAACCCGGGTGTGGTCCGGGGGGTCGAGGGTGCCCAAGAAGTCGCTGAACGGCATCTCGCTGCGATGCTCGATGATTTGCTCGGTGATGTCGTCGCCGGACGGCTGGAAGGGAAGCCCCGCGAAGGGCCCGATGACCGCGTTGCACGCGGAGAAGCTCTCCGCGTCGCGGTAGACCTCGATGGCCGCGTCGTATCCGGTGACCGCCAAGATGCCCTGCTGCTGATCGAACCGCGCCGGGCACTGAGCCCGCTGCTCCGCGTAGTAGGGATAGGGGTTGGTGACGAGCGACTCATCGGAAAAAAATTGGTTTGAATCGAAGTCACTCACCGGACGGGCCTCCTCAGTCTTGCTGACCACACGCAAGCGGTTATTGGATCGCGGAAATGCGTTTCCATCCCGAGAGTACAGAATGACGCCGACTAACATAACGGGTTCGGGCAACCAAATTCGGGGCATCTCCAGCCGCAAACTGTTAAACGCATGAGCGGCTCAGTCAAGGGCGCCGTATGTGTAGCATCATTTTCCGTGATCGAGCAAAACCAGTCCCCGCAGGCCGCTTCGATGGCACCGAGTTGGCATGCCGCGTCCGCGCCCCACCGCCCCGCCATCGTGATGGGATCCGATGGCGGCAGCGTGACGTACGCCGAGCTGGAAGAGCGGTCACGGCGCCTTGCTGCCGCGTTTCGTTCACGCGGCCTGAAAGTGGGCGATCACCTCGCCATCCTGTTAGGCAACGACCACACGTTCCTCGAGGTGGCGTGGGCCGCGCAGCGCGCGGGTCTCTACTACACCCCGATCAACGATCACCTGCGCCCCGGCGAAGTCCAATACGTGCTCGACGACTGCGGGGCGTCCGCGTTGGTATCGAGCCAGGCGCTCGCTGACGTCGTCGCCAAGCTGGACACCGCGCGCGTGCCCGTTCGCATTTCGGCTGACGGCGAGCTCCCCGGCTACGAAAACTACTACCAAGTCCTGTCCACCGCGCCGGCGGCGATCCTCGACGACGAGTGTGAGGGACGCGAGATGCTGTACTCATCGGGAACGACGGGGCGGCCCAAAGGTGTGCGTAAGCCGTTGCCCGGCAGACGATTCGGTGATCCGTCGTCCGTCCTTGCCGATATCGCCCGTGGGCTCACCGCGGGGGCCGGCGGGGATGCGGTGTATCTGTGCCCGGCGCCGCTGTATCACTCGGCGCCATTGGTCGGCTCGATGTCCTGGCAGCGGGTGGGTGGGACCGTCGTACTGATGGAGAAGTTCGATGCGCGCGAATGTCTCGGACTGATCGAGCGGTATAGAATCACCGATGCGCAGTTCGTGCCGACGATGTTTGTCCGCCTGCTCCGGTTGCCCCGCCGAGAGCGTGAGCACTACGACCTGTCGAGCCTACGTACTGTCCTGCATACCGCCGCCCCGTGCCCGGTCGCCGTCAAGCGGGAGATGATCGAGTGGTGGGGCCCAATCATTCACGAATACTATTCGGGTACAGAAGATCTCGGTGCCACATACATTTCGGCGCAGGAGTGGCTGGCTCATCCCGGTTCGGTGGGAAGGCCCATCGACGAATGCCACATCGTCGGCCCGGACGGCAACGAACTGCCGACAGGACAGGTGGGGGTGGTCTACTTCGCGGGCGGGCGCCACTTCGAATACCACGGCGATCCGGACAAGACCGCGTCGGTCACCCACGACAAGGGGTGGCGCAGCCTGGGGGACATGGGCTACCTGGACGCCGACGGTTACCTGTACCTCACCGACCGTGTCGCACACATGATCATCTCCGGCGGGGTGAACATCTACCCGCAAGAGATTGAGAACGTGCTCATCGCGCATCCGATGGTGGCCGACGTGGCGGTGATCGGCGTCCCGGATGACGAGATGGGGGAGGCGGTCAAAGCCGTTGTACAACTGACGGATTGCGTGGCTCCGGACACAGACCGCGCCGCGGAGCTGATCGGCTACTGCCGGAATGAGTTGGCGACGTACAAGTGTCCCCGCACCGTCGACTTCGTCGACGAGTTGCCGCGTGATCCCAACGGCAAACTGTACAAGCGGCTACTGCGCGACCGCTACTGGGCCGGGCACCAATCGCGGGTCATCTGACTGCTCGTCGCACATCACCGATCGCTTTGATGGCGTCGTCCAGCACACCGAGATCTGTGCCCAATTGTTCGGCGACGCCGCGGATGACGGCCACGTCTTTGCGCACGAACTCACCGGTCATCTCGATGAACGATGCGATGGAACCACTTGCGGCTACCAGGCTTAGCACGCGGCTGGTCGCGCTGCCCTCCGAAAGGGCGGTCAGCAGGGTGGACTCCGGCACGCCGAGGCGCTCGCTTAAACGCACTGCCTCCGCGAGCAGGCCGGTGTGACCCGCGAACAGGGCGTTGTTGACCAGCTTCACCTTTTGGCCGGCACCGCGGGGGCCGACGTGCAGGACCGGGTCGCCGTAGCAGCGCAGCACCGGCTGCACCCGCTCGACCGCGTCGTCGGCGCCGCCCACGAAGAGCGTGAGCTGGCCGGCCGCGATGTCGTGTGGGCCTCCGCTGACGGCCGCATCGGCGACGTCGACGCCTTCGGCGGATGCGGCGAGGGCATCGATGGTCTTCGGGCTTACGGTGGTGTGCACCACCAGCGCAGAACCGGCCGGCATGGCGGACAGCAGTCCGCCGTCCAGGCAGACCTCCCGCACTTGTTCATCGCTGAACACGCAGACCACCACGATTTCGGCCTGCGTACCCGCCTCGGCTGGGTCGCGGACCGCGTGCGCGCCGAGTTCCTCGATTTCGCACTGCGTTTCGGCTGTTCGGCCCACGACGCGAACGTCATGCCCGGCCGCTACCAGGCGGGCCACCATGGGGCGGCCCATCCGCCCCGCGCCGATGAACCCGACTTTCACCTTGGATGGCCCATGAGTGCCAGCGCGGCGTCGGCCGCATCGAGCACGGCGCCGCCGCTTGCCCCGGCGCGGTCGGCGAGGTCGGCGACGAGGCGGACGTCCTTCTGCAGCAGCGTCCCGGCCACCCCGGCGAGCCGCTCCAGCCCGCCGATGCCGCCGAGGGCGTTGAGCGCAAAGCTGTTCCCACTGCCACGGGAAACAACTTCCGCCAGACGGTCCGGGTCGACGCCCAGGGCACTTGCCAGCGACAGGGTGGTGGCCGCGGTGGCCAAGTGGGCGCTGAACAGCAAGTTGTTCAGCAGCTTGGTGGTTTGCCCGGAACCCAGCTCACCGAGGTGGACGACCGGATCGCCATAAGTTTCGAAGACCGCGCGGCAGCGTTCGACAACGTCGGCGTCGCCGCCGGTCATCACCATCAAACGGCCCTCCGCCGCCGCGGGACCCCCTCCGCTCACCGGCGCGTCGACGACCGAAACACCTTGGGCGCCAGCCCTCTTGGCGAGCTCGCGGCAGGTGTTGGGGTGCACGGTGCTGTGTATGGCGATGACGCTGCCCGGTTTCATCGCGGCGAGCACGCCACGCTCACCGCGAGTGACCTCATCGACGTCGGCGTCGGCGACGACACAGAGACAGACCAGATCACTGGCCGCGGCGAGCTCGGCCGGGGATTCGGCGACTTTTGCCGCGGTGTCAGCGAACGGCTCGAGGCTGGCGGGTCTGCGCGCCCACAGCGTCGTCTCGTAACCGCCCTCGACGATCCGCCTTGCCATGGGGCCGCCCTGACTGCCCAGGCCGATGAACCCGACTCTCATCCGGCCTCCAGGTCGTCCTCTGCGTCAACGGGATTCGCGCCGCCGGCCACGCATTCGTCGGCGAACGCAAACACCTTGGCGTGGTAGTCGGCGGCGGTGTGACCCAGGCTGATGTTGTGTCCCGCGTCGGGCTGCCGATGAACAATGAACCGCGGCGCTCCTGAGAACAGGCTCTCGATCTCGGCCATCGCGGAACTATCTTTCTCCCAAACCTTTTCGTGCTCGGCGACGCTGAATTGCACCGGAACGCGCACCGCGGGCGCGAGTGCCGGGAAGTCCTGGCGAGCCCAATTGGACACCATCTGGTCCTCGTAGGACGGCGCGGTCGGGGAGACCGTGGCCCCGTTGAGAACCTCGGGCGGATACAGGTTTTCCGGGTGCCACAGCAGCTCCCGCAGGCCGGCCGGGCGGCGTTCGCGCGTCGCGGCTTTCAGGATTTCCCGGGCCGCCGGGTGGTAGCGCCGGCCCGTACCGGCCAGTTCGATGCCCAGCAGATCGGCTCCGCGTGCGTCGGCGCCCATCCGCATCACGAGTTCGCAGCCGCCCGAATGGCCCATCAGAAACAGCCCGGCGCCGCGAGGTCGGTCTCCGAGGATGCGATCGACCGCCCCGTAGGCAAGGTTGACCCGCTGTTCGGGCAGGGCCATCGCCTCCGGATAGGGCGCGGAGCTCCCGTAGCCGGGGCGGTCGAGCGCCACCACGGTGAATCCCGCCGCCGCGCCGCTCCGCAACAGGGACAACGACGGGTGGCCCGGGCAGTCGAAATACATTGCGGTGGTTCCACCGCCGTGAACGGCCACGATCACGGCCTTGGGTTCGGGCGCTTCGGCGATCAGCGCCGACATCGGCACGCCGTCGACGATCACCAGCCTGGGCCGGGGGACGCTCATGAGTCCGCCCGCAGCAAAAGGACGCCGCTGGGGGTGAGGCCACCGCTGCTGACCACGCCGACGCGGGCGCCGGCGACCTGGCGGTCGCCGGCCTCCCCGCGCAGCTGGGTGACGGCCTCGTGGACCAGGCCCATGCCGTGGGTGCGGCCGTGGGACAGCTGGCCGCCGTGCGTGTTGAGCGGCAGCAGGCCGTCGCGGGCGATGTTCTTGCCGCCGTCGAGGAAGTCTTTGGCCTCGCCGATTCCGCAGAATCCCAGCGCCTCGATCCAGGACAAGCAGTTCATCGTGAAGCCGTCGTAGAGCTCGGCGACGTCGACGTCGGTCGGCCGCAACGAGGTGCGCGTCCACACGTGCGCGGCCTGGCCCAGCACCTGCGGCTCATGGGTGAGAGTGCTTTGGTCCCAGTCGATTCGCTCGATGATCTGCGTTCCCACCGCTTCCACCAGCACGGGCGGCTTGGCGAGGTCACGCGCAACGTCGACGGCGGAGACGATGACGGCGATCGATCCGTCGCAGGGCACGTCGCAGTCATAGAGGCCGAAGGGCGTGGTGATGGGCCGCGCGTTCAGGTAGTCGTCCATCGTCATCGGCGACCGGTAGATGGCGGTCGGGTTGAGTTCGGCGTTGGTCCGCTGGTTCAACGCGATCCAGCCCAGGGTCTCTTTGGTGGTGCCGTATCGGTGAAAGTGCCGCTGCGCGTTCATCGCCAAGGTGTGTGCCGCAGATGTCGCGCCGAATGGCATCTGCCAGCCCGACATCCGGCCCATCGACGGGCTGATCTTGCCCTGCTTCATCAACTCGCCGTGGGTGGCCTCCCACAGCGTGCGGAAACACAGCACGTGGCGGGCCAGGCCGCCGGCGACCGCGAGCATGGCAGCGATCAGCGATCCGCCCGGGCCGAACGTTTCCATGGCGCCGTTGTGCCACGTCGGCCGGATGCCGAGCGCCGCCTCCAGCGCGGTCACGCCGCCTTCTCCGAAGCCGCCGACGTTGATCGCGCCGGGATAGGTCGACAGGCCGTCGATGTCGGCATACGTCAGGCCGGCGTCGGCGATGGCCGCTTCGCATGCTTGCACCGTCAGCGCCAGCGGCAGCTGCATCAATCGGCGTCCGATCGCCGACATGCCGACCCCGGTCAGTGCGACCTTGTCTTCGAACTTCTCCGGCGTCAGCATCGGGTGCACGTGTTCGCCGAAGCGCTCCGGCGCTATTTCGTCGGCGGGCAGCGGACCGGGTTCGGCGTCGGGTACCGGTCGGAACAGCGGAAACCACACGTCCTCGACTCGCTCGAAGACGACCTCGACCTGTTGGCCGAGTTCGAGCTGGTCGGGCTGGCATTCGATGATGTTGGTCGTCAGCCGAACGCGCGGATCTTCGGCGATGGCCACCTGCGCGATCACGTAGGGCGCGGCCAACCCGGGCAGACTGAACCGCTCATTGATGGTAAAGCCGGCGAGCGTTGCCCTGCCGGAGACCGCTCGCACCCCGACATCAAGTGAGCGGCAATACCGGCATACCGGCGCCGGCGGATGAACGAGCGATCGGCAGGCCTTACATTCCTGCAGCCGCAGCGTGCCGTCGGCTCCCGAGGTCCAGAAGAACTCGTTCTCCTGCGTGATCAGGGGCAGCGGACGTCCCGGTGCTGCTGACACGTCACCTCCGCGAGTCGAACGGACCCGGGAGTGCGACGTGGTAGGCCCGTTATACGAATCGGAGAATTACGTTATCACCCGCACGCAGGTGCGATCGAGACGGTATTGGCAGGGCACCCGTCAGAGCGGCACCCAGACGCCGTTCAGGTAAATGCCCCACTGGTGAAAGCCGACGCTCCACATCGGCGGCTCCGATGTCCACCATGGCTGTGGCGGAGGGGGCGGTACATCCTGCCCGGCGAACGACGGCCCGTACGGCGGTGGGGGCGTGTACCACGCCGGTGCCGGCGGTGGCGGTTTGCACTCACGGGTCGCCGGATTGAACGACATGTTGGGATCGCACTGTGCCGAGCTGATTCCCGGCGTCGCGACCGCCATCGCGACGAAGGCGACCGCTAAGACGGCGGTCAGACGACGAAGAAACCACCTCATGGTGCGCCTCCCATCGGGGCCATGCTGGCCTGGCGGGTCTCAGCTTATTCCGTTGAGACCACCAGGACCATGCCAAGAAAACGGGGCACACCCAGCCGCCCTCCCATGGGATTTCCTTGCGGCCGGGCGTTATGCTGCCCAACGACATATCAAGTACTTCACATTTGCCTCGGTCATGATTGGAGGGCTGGTTGCTCGGCGCGGAGAAGATCCTGATCACCGGGGCGACGGGCAAGATCGCGTTTCCCATAGCGAGGGCTCTGGCGGCTTCGAACGAGGTGTGGGGCGCCGCACGCCTCAAAGACCCCGCCGACCGGGAAAGGCTTGTCGGCGCGGGCATCAAACCCTTTGCGCTGGACATCGGCGCGGGCGACTTCTCCGGTCTCCCAGAAGATTTCAGCTACGTCTTCCACGCCGCCGTGGACCCCGGCGCCGGCGACTGGAACCGCTGCGTCGAAACAAACGCGCAGATGTCCGGCGAATTGCTCCACCACTGCCGCGCCGCCAAGGGTTTCGTGTTGTGTTCAACCGGCTCGATTTACGCCTACCAGGGACAGCGCCCACTGACCGAGACCGATCCGCCCGGCGTGCCGCTGCGCGCAAACTACAGCTTCTCCAAGGTCGCGGCGGAGGCGGTGTGCACCTGGATCTCCAGGCATCATCGAATCCCGCTGACCATCATCCGGATCTGCTCGACCTATGGGCCTCAGGGCGGCGCACCCGCCGATCGCCTCGACGCGATGTTGGCGGGCAAACCCATTCGGCTGCATCCCGACAAGCCGAACAACTACAACCCGATCTACGAAGACGACTATGTCGAACTAGGCATCCGCGCCATGGAAGTCGCCGCGGTGCCGCCGGTCGTGGTTAACTGGGCGGGCAGCGAGACGGTCAGCGCCGAGGATTACTGCACCTTCATGGGCCGGTTGATCGGTGTCGAGCCCGTCTTCGAATACACGCCCCAAGCGCACACGCCGTTATGGCCGGACGTCACCCGGATGCACGAGGTGCTCGGCCGCACGAAAGTGCCTTGGCGCGAGGGCTTCAGGCGCATGATCGCTGTGCGGCACCCGGAACTCGTGTTGGGCGAACACGATTCGACGAGTTCGTGAGGGCGAACGCGATGCAGCTTTCTGGGACCCCATCGGACGAGGTCGCCGAGATCCTCGCCACCGGGCGTGGAGAGATCACCACGCTGTTCGTGTCGATGGCGACCCGCCATCCCGACGGACTGGACGCCGAGTACCTGCGTTGGCACACCCTCGACCACCGACCTGAGCAGCACCGCTTGGCCGCGGTGCGCGCCTCGCTGCGGTTGGTGTCGACGCCGGCCTGCCGCTCCGCGCGGGCGCTCCGCGGTGGGCCGTTGGACGCGGTCGACCACGTGATGACGTACTTCTTCACCGACCCGGCCGGGCTGCGCGGGTTCAACGAGCTGTCCACGGCGCTCGGAAACGCCGGCCGCAAAATCCCTCTGCTCCCGCCGGTGGAGCGCGGCGTCTACGAGGTGCAGGCCAAGGTGGCCGCGCCGCGGGTCAAGGTGGGATCGGACGTCCTGCCCTGGCTGCCCGTGCGGGGCGGGTTCCTGTTGGTCGAGCGGGGATCGGCAGCGACGGACCCACTCGTGGAAGTGGCCGGCGTCGCCGGCGTCTGGTCGGCGGCGTCGCGCCAGGTCGACGCGAACCTGGCGAGCGCTCGAGGGGGTCAATCGATCACGTATTGCTTCCTCGACGAGGACCCGGTCGCGACCGCGGAGCGGCTGCGGCCGGTGCTGTCAGCCCGCTGGGACGAGTCGGGTGTCGAACCGCTGTTCGCCGCACCGTTTTTCGCGGTGGTGCCGTTCGAGTGGGACCGCTACGTGCCATAGCTGTGGGGCCGCAGACGCGTCGGCATGATGGTTGGCTCCGACAAGGAGCGCTCGCGGGCCGACCGGCTGGCCGGGGTGGTCGCCGACGCGCCGCGATGCGGGTGCACGGATCTCGCGGCGCGAATCGTCCCCCTGGGCAAGGACGCAACCGAACGCGCCGCGTCGCGACGTCGGGCCCAGGAGTTCCTCTCGTCGCTCAGTGCCGCTTTGTGATCAGCGGGTGAATCCCCACTCCGCCTCGTTCTCTTCGGTTTTGAGGTGCTCGGCCGGGTCCTCCACGTCGGTGAGCGGCGGGTGGGGGGCCGGGGAGGTGCGTTCCCCGATCTCCGCGATGGCGTGCACCGGACAGTCCATCAGCGCGCGCATGACCGCGTCGCGATCCGACTCCGCCACGGTGCCGTCGCCGATGAGGGACGCATAGCCCCAGTCGTCCAGCGAGAAGTATCCGGGCGCGTACTTGGCGCAGATACCGAAGCCGTCGCAAATAGTGCGGTCCAAGCGAATTTTCATGCGAGCCTCACCGTTTCCGCCTCGTAGGGACGGTCGGCGCGGAACGCTCCGCGGGCGCAGTCCGGGCACGTGCCATCGAGATGCGCGGTGACTTCGCCCGGGAACTGAGCGAGCAAGCTGGCGGCCACATTCGTGGCGGCGTCCAGCGTCGCACAGGCGCCGCGCCCCCGCAGCAGCACCGACCAACGGCGCAGCCGTTGGACGTCTTCAGCCGTCGCGGCGTCGTCGCGCAGCGCACACGCGACGGCCGCCATCGCCGCCGTCCCGTTGAAGCACGAGCCGCATTGCCCGGCGTTTTCACGGTCGAAGTAGGCCAGCACCGACGCCGCGACGGCGACGGGGCAGTCGTCGGTGATCACCGAGATCGCGCCGCAGCCCAAACCACTGCCGAGTCGCCGCATCGTCTCGTGGTCCAGAGTTGTCTCCAGCACGGAGCGGTTGAGCAGACCGGCGAAATAGCCGCCCATCAGCGCTCCACGCACATGGTCCGGCGAAACACCATGCAGGGCAAGAAGTTCAGTGAATGGCAAGCCGAGCGGGAGTTCGTAGAGGACGGGTGTCCGGCCCGCCCCGGTGATGGTGGCCAGGAAGGTGCCCGGGGACAGCGACGTACCCTGCGAGCGGAACGCCGCCGAGCCGTGGCGCTGCAGGAAAGGCAGATTGGCCAGCGTCTCGACATTGCTCACCAACGTCGGCCGCTCATCCACACCGGATTCGAACGGGCGTGGGGGCTTGTCCGTCGGCTTGGCCGGGCCGCCGTTGATGGCGCGGACGGCGGCGGTTTCCTCGCCGGCCACATATCCGGGCTGCACGGTTGACATTTCGACCGTCACATTGCCGAGGGCGGCGGGATCGAGTTCGCCGAGCGCGGCCCCGACACTGTGTGCCGCTTCCGGGTCGGACACATAGACGTATGCGCGCTCGGCGCCCACCATCGCCGCGGCCAACCTGAGCCCGTCCAGGATCAGGTGGGGGCGGTTGCGCAGCAGCCATCGGTCCTTGACCGAAGCCGGTTCTCCCTCTTCGCCATTCGCGACGACCACGGCCCCGTCGGCGAGGCGCCCGTTATCGCGCACCGTACGCAACTTGACCGCGAGCGGGAAGGCCGCACCGCCGCGGCCGACCAGCCCGCTGGTTTCCACCTCGCTGAGCAATCCATCGGAGTCGGCAAGCGGGCGGTATCCGCCGAGGTTCCGATACGCCGCGAGGTCCTCGCGCCCCTGCCCGGCTCGTTCGAACAGCAGCCGGGTTTCATGGCCGGGGAAGCTGGCGGTGGTGATGGTGGTGGATTGCGCGGTGCTCACGGTTGGCCTGCCATCGTCTTGGTTAGGCTTGCGCACATGCGAACTGCGGTGGTGCGCGTCAATGTCGACCCGGAGCGCGTGTCCACGCCGGCGCGGCTACGAGACGGCATGGCAGCGCTCCTCGAGCTCGCCGCACAGGCGGGCGCCGGCGTGGTCGAGAACGACCTCGCGGCCATGCCCGTCGCCCGCCGTGAAGTCGAATTGCTGATCGCCGCCGAAAGCGGCGACGCGGCCAGGAGCGTCGCGATAGACCTCTGCGCCAAAGCGTTCGGCGGCTCCCCGGTTCCGGGCGTCGTCACCTTCATCAGCCGGGGAACCGACGATGACGCTCACGGTGTGCTGTCCGGGTTCGGGCTCACCGGCGACATCGAGCGGACCCCGGGCGACGACGGTTTCGACATCGTGCACGTGACACTCCGGGAGAAGGACCTCGAACGCATTCCGGAGAGTCGAATCCATACCGCGCTGGAGGCGTCGCTTAACTGCGAGGTTCACATTCGCACCGTGTAGGGACATCACGAGCCCAGGAACTCGAGAATCGCGGGCGCGGCCTGCACCCACGTGTCGAACATGTTGAAGTGCTGAACCCGCCCCGCCGCGCGGTCCTCGGCGGCACGCTCCCACGCGTCCTCCGGCCACGGCGGATCGATGAGCTTCGATCCCTTGATCAGGCAGCTGACCTCGAGCGACGTCCGCTTCGGGTGATCCATGTCGTTCTCGCCGCCCCGAATGATCAACGTGGGAACCTTGATCCGGTCGAACATCTCGTCCTCCACGCCGGGGATCGTCTGCCCCGGCTTGGACACGAACGCGTTGAGCCAGCGCAGCATGACCTTGAGGAACTCGTCTTTGTCGAAGTCGAGGAACCGCTGCTTGTTGTTCGGGTTCTCCTCGATGCGGTCGCGCCATTCCTGCACCTTCACCACACCCTCCATGCCGGTGCCCCGCACCGCGAGAATGCTGGGGATGATGTAGAAGGAGCCCAGCACAAAGGTGCCGTAGATGCCGCCGACGATGTTCCACACCACGAGCTTGGTGACCATCTCGGGGTAGAGCATCGTGGTGAGCATGGAATCCCTTGCGCCGCCGGAGCCGCCGGCAAGGATGCAACGCTCGAAGCCCAGCCCGGTCACCAGCTTGTGCAGCGTCTCGGCGCGCATGTGGGATTCGCTCTGCCCGTAGAACTGCACATCGGAGGCGCCGCAATTGGGCCGGTCCCACAGCAAGACGCGGTAGCCGCCGGCGGCGAGCGCATCGGCCAGTGGGCGCAGGCCCTCGATCTCCTTGCTGAACCGGCCACCCGGCGTCAACGCGATGAGATCGCCCGACTCACCGAGGATTTCGTAGACAACGTTTCCCCCGTTGATCTCGATAGAAGGCACCCGATTCTCCTGTGACTAGGCCTGCACCAGAACGTCGTTGCCGACGACGCGCACCGGATAGGTGCGGATGCTCCATTCCGGCTTGACCGCGGTCGTCCCGGTCGCCAGCTCGAAACCCCATTGGTGCCAGGGGCAATAGATGAACTCCAGGTCGCGCACCATCACCGAGTCACCCGCAGCCGTCTCGTCGACGATCGTGCGCCCCCTCGCGCGGCCCGAGCACAGCGGACCGCCTTGGTGCGGGCAGTAATTCGCGATCGCATAAAAGCTGCCGTTGACGTTGTAGACCCCAACACCATGCCGCCCGATGGGGACCAGCTTGTGCTTGCCGGGAGGTATCTCATCCACGGTTGCAACGACATGCTCGCGGCCCTGGGCGAGACGGGGTTCGGGCAGCTTGGCTGCCCCATTGTCTTCGCGGGTCAACTCAGAGCACCCGGGTCTGACCCTCGAGGACCGGAACGGTCTCGGGCAGGTGGTAGGTCGCGATGCCGTTCTTGTACATCACCGCGTCGCGGGCCGCCTTGGGAAGGTGCTTCACCAGCCAGCGCGGGTCGTCGAACGTCCAGTGCGGGTAGTCCGACGAGAAGAGCAGGATCTTCTCGCACTCCATCCATTCCAGCGCCCGGGTCAGCTCGGTCTTGTCCTCGGGGTAGTCCAGCGGCTGGGTGGTGAACTTGATGTGGTCCTTGACGTACTCCGACGGCTTGCGCTTGATGTCCACCCAGGACTTGCGCGCCTCGTAGATCGCATCCATGCGCCACATCAGCGGCAGGATCCAGGTGAACGCGTGCTCGACGAACACGATCCGCAGCGTCGGGAACCGGTCGAACACGCCGTCGAAGATCAGGCTCATCACCTGATTGGCCGCCAGCAGCGAGTAGGTGACCATGAAGTCGTGGTTGTAGCTGGGGAATCCCACCGGCGGGATCGGCAGCTCCTCGAAATGGCTGCGTGACAGGTGGCAGCTGACGGTGATGTCGTGCTTGGTCGCCGCGGCCCAGATCGGGTCGTACTTCGGGTGGCCCCACGACGGCCGCGGCTCGGCCTTGATCAGAATCTGGGCCATGTAGGGGTGCCCGGCCCAGCGTTCGATCTCGCGCACGGACGCTTCCGGCTCCTCGATGGCGGCGCAGATCGAACCACGCCACCGCTCGTGCCAGTTGTTGTGGCTGTCCAGCCAGTGATTGGCCTGCCAGTCGTTCAACGCGACCGCCATCGCGTGCTGCGCTTCGGGCAGGCGAGCCGGGTAGGCGGCGGGTTCCAGGATCGCGATGTCGGAGCCCGCCTCCATGATCAGCTGGCGAAATGCCATATCCGGGTCGCTGCAGGGGAATTCGCCGTTGGGGGGGAAGGTGTCCACCCGCATCGCGTAACTGTGCGCGTAGTCCGGGGCGTCGTAGTAGATCTGCTCACCGATATGGCGAGTGAGGAAGTACTTGCTGCGCCAGGGTTCGGGGATGTACGGGACAAGCTCGCCGCGCTTGGGCGACGGGTGGACATCCGAGTCGACGCACCGGACGGCTATGCGCTCGGCAGCGGGAAGCCGCTCCTGCGAATGAGTCAACGTCATCTGAAACTCCTCAGTCTCACGTCGTACTTCTACTGTGCGCCCACCCCGGCGGGGATGTCTATGCCGTAGAGCTGCGCCGCATTGCGCCAGCACACCTTCTCGCGCTGCTCGGCGGAGAGCGCGCTGGGCAGCTTCCTGATATCGCCGCACTGCCAGTGCGGATAGCTGGAGCCGAACATCACCATGTCGTCCTTGCCGGTGAAGCCGAACCATTCGCCGGCGAACTCGACATCACCGGGGCCGTCCAGGCTGCCCTGAACGAAATAGACGTGACCGGGCAGGTAGTCGCTGGGGATCCGCGGCGCCCACGGCGTCTGCTCCAGGTGCGGCCGGCCGAACGTGTCCATGCGCCAGATGAACGGCGTCACGAAGTCCGCGGCGCCGTCGCCCCAGACGAACTTCAGGCCGTCGAAGCGCTCGAACACCCCCTCGGCGATCATGTTCATCAGGTGATAGATGTAGTTCAGCGCCATGAAGCTGACGTACTGCTCGTAGGTGCGGGTGTTCCCGGACGGCGTGGGCGCAAATGCGATGCCCGAGCCGACCTCGATGTGCGGGGCGACGGGCAGGCCCGCGTCGACTGCGGCCTCCCACAGCGGCCAGAACTGCGGTTTGCCATAGAGCTCGCGGGTTTGCAGCGGTACGCCGATCTGGACCACGCGCGGATGCCCACGCCACTTCTCGATCTCCCGAAGCGCGCCGGCGATGTCGTCCGGGTTCACCCGGATGGTGCCGCGAAATCGCTCACCGAACTCGCGGGACTCCAGCCAGTCCGACACCATCATCTCGTTGTGCGCCGCGTGCAGCGCGCTGCCCAGGTGCCGGTCGGGCATGATCCCGCGGCCCATCGGGTGCAGGACCGCCACATCCACCCCGCGCTTGGAAAAGAGTTCGTGGGCAACGAATTCCGGATCGGATCCGGGATACTGGCCGTCCGGGCCCTCGGTGTTGGGCGCGTACTCACCGCCCGGGGCGCCGTACCAGTCCATCTCGTAGTCGGGGAACCCGCGGCTCTTGAACGGCTCCCGCAGGACGCTCCGCAACGCTTTGTTGGACGGGAAGAAGATATGCACGCTCGCGTCGATCAGCGGTGTGCTTGTCCCGTCAGCGTGTTCGATCACGGTTGCCGTCCTTCGGCTCCAGCGGCCGGAGCGAGCCGTCCGAGCTCATATGATAGCCAATCTAACATTTTGTTCAACGGGTTTCCGGTAAGCGTATCGATTATTCATCCATGCTGGTAGGCGACTTATTGCGGGCCTAGCCGCCAGTATCGTTCTTAAAACTGGATAATACCATTCTCCGGCCTGTGGATAAGTGCCATCGGCCCCTATCGGGGAGGGCGGCGACCGGCTAGGCGGGGGATCGGCCGACCGTCACGCCCGCGGCGTTCTCCAGCGGTTTGATCACCGCGGTGAAGTCCGAATCGGGGCCCTGATCCGCCGCGGTGGCCTCCCAGATTCGGCCGATGGTTGCGGCG